>CBFIFZ010000300.1:0-1206 GCA_965661995.1 Roseicyclus sp. | reverse complement strand
GGATGGCTACCGTCGAGCGGGGCATCTGCATCAGGCTGAGAATACCCTCCTGCATGCGCGCGCCACCGGCGGCGGAGAACAGGATGAGCGGGCGCTTCAGCGTCACCGCGCGTTCGCAGGCGGCGACGATGGCGTTGCCGACATACATGCCCATGGAGCCGCCCATGAAGCTGAAGTCCTGCGCGGCGGCGACAACGGGGGTGCGGCCGATCTCGCCTTCGGCGACGAGCATCGCCTCGACCTCGGCGGTGGCTTTCTGCGCGGCGCGCAGGCGGTCGGGGTATTTCTTCTGGTCGCGGAACTTGAGCGGGTCGTCGATGGGCCTGGGCACCGAGACCTCGGCGAAGATGCCGTTGTCGAACAGCGCCTCGAACCGGGCGCGCGGCGTGATCGCCATGTGATGCCCGCAATTGGTGCAGACATTCAGCGCCTCGGCCAGTTCGCGGTGGAACAGCATCGTGCCGCATTCGTCGCATTTGGACCACAGGTTCTCGGGCATCTCGCGGCGCGAGAAGATCGAGTTGATCCGCGGGCGGACGTAATTGGTGATCCAGTTCATGGACGCGCTGCCCCTCGGCCGTTTCGGGTCAGCGTGGAGATATGGGAAGCGGGGCGCACATGCAATGCGTATGGCTTGCGCTCAGGGCTCGATCCATTGGCCCTGCCAGCCCTCCGAGGCGCGGTAGAGCGCGCGGATATGCGGCGTGCCGAGGTGGAGGATATCCAGATCGGTGAGGGTGCAGAGGATGCGGGCGAAGCGGTCGGGATCGCCGATGGGCCGGTCGGCGGGGGCGTCGCGCGGAGTGCCGGGGACCGAGCCGCTGTAATTCGCCTGCGCCTCGGGGGGCAGGCGGGCGAAGACGGCGGGATCGCCGGGGGCGATGCAGGCCCGCGCGCGGGCGCGGATCTGAAGCTGCGGCTTGGGTAGCCAGATGTGAAGGGCCACGCGCGGATCGTCGGCGATCTGCGCCGCCTTGGGGCTGGCCGCGTCGGTGTGCAGTTCGAGCGTGGCCGTGGCCCGGTCAGCGGCGCGCAGGACGAGCGTGCGCAGCTCCGGCCCCTCGGGGCCGAGGGTCGCCAGCGTGGGGTGGCGCGCAGGATGCTTGCGGTCGGCCACGCCGCGCGACAGGTGGCTCCAGCCTGTCTCGAACAGGCTTTGCAGGGTCGGATGGTCAGCGTTCATGGGCGAAGACCCCCAGAAAGGCA
>CBFIFZ010000299.1:0-1365 GCA_965661995.1 Roseicyclus sp. | reverse complement strand
ACGCCGCGCGGCCCTTCGGGCGAGTTTCGCGGCAAGGTTCGGTCCCACGCCGGGCCGTGACCAGGGGCAGACGGCGATGCAGATCGCGCAGCCCTGCGTCTCGTTGAAGAAGGGCAGGCACTTGTCGAAATCGACGTACCATTTCCTCTCGCCCCGGACGGTCTGCTTGTCGGGAAAGATGGCCTGCGGTGGACAGGCGTCCTCGCAGATGCGGCAGGCGGCGCAGAAGGCGTCGATGCCGTGATCCGCGGGGGGTGTGGGCGCGAAGGGCGCGTCGGTCAGCACCGCGGCAAGGCGGAAGGACGCGCCCATCTCGCGGTCGATGATCGAGCCATGCTTGCCCAACTCGCCGAAGCCACAGGCCAGCGCGGGCGGGATCATCGTGACCGTTCCGGTCATCGGCCCGGTCACGGGGTCCGCCGCCCAGCCCTGCGCGCGCAGCCAGCCCGCCACGGTCTTGGCGGCGAGCGCAGCCCGACCGTACTGGTGCAGTACCTCGACCGCGGCGGGGATGCCGGGGGCCTCGGCGATCGCATCATGCTCGTGCTGGACGCCCAGCATGAGGATGCGGGACTGCGGGACGGTCTCGCCCTCGTAGACCCAGTCCTCGCGCATCTCGGCGACGCCGGTCTTCTCGCATAGCCCTTCGGCCACGAAGCGGTCGAGCTCGGCGGTCCAGTCCTCCGGGGCGCGCTGTGCAGTGGCGCCAGTGACCTCGGGCAGGGGCATGTCGTAGATCGTCTGCCGCCAGGCGCGCACCTCGGCGAAGCGGGGGTCCGGCGGCGTGGCGCTATAGAACCAGCGTTGCATCGCGCCATGCGGGATCGTGTCGGGGTCGGGTGCCCAATAGACCATCCGCGGGCGGCGACGGGTCGCCTCGCCCAGCCCGTTGATCGCGTTCCCGGACACCTCCGGCGCCAGCGCCATCTGCGCCGGGTCGGGTCGGAAGGATCGGGGTGGCGGCTGCCGCGGCATGCGCACAGCATTGCCCACACCGGCAGACCGGGCAAGCCCGATGCCGGTGCGGCGTTGCATCGCCCGGATCAGTCCGCGGTGTCGGCGTCCTGGCGCGTGCGCTCGTCGCGAGGCTCCCGCGGGGGGCGGCCGATGACTTCGCGCAGCTCGTCGAGCTCGATGAAGTTGTCGGCCTGTCGGCGCAGGTCGTCGGCGATCATCGGCGGCTGGCTGCGGATGGTGGACACCACCGAGACCCGGCAGCCCTTGCGCTGCAGCGCTTCCACCAGCGGCTTGAAGTCGCCGTCGCCGGAGAAGAGCACGATGTGATCGACATGGGCAGCCGTCTCCATGGCATCGACCGCAAGCTCGATATCCATGTTGCCCTTGATCTTGCGCCGTCCCTGGCTG
>CBFIFZ010000298.1:0-1414 GCA_965661995.1 Roseicyclus sp. | reverse complement strand
GAATGCGGTGCGGGTCGAGGTGCGACGGATGGGCGGCGGCTTCGGCGGCAAGGAGAGCCAGGGCAACCATCTCGCCATCGCCTGCGCGGTGGCCGCGGCGCGCACGGGGCGGCCCGCCAAGATGCGCTATGACCGGGACGATGATTTCGTCATCACCGGCAAGCGGCATGACATCCGCGTCGACTACCGCGTCGGCGTGGATGGCGAGGGGCGTCTGCTGGCCGTCGATTTCACCCATTACATGCGCTGCGGCTGGTCTATGGACCTGTCGCTGCCGGTGGCGGACCGGGCGATGCTGCATGCCGACAACGCCTATGACCTGCCCGCGGCGCGCATCACCTCGCACCGGCTGAAGACCAACCACCAGAGTGCCACGGCCTATCGCGGCTTCGGCGGGCCGCAGGGCATGGTGGGGATCGAGCGGGTGATGGATCACGTGGCCCATGTGCTGGGGCGCGATCCGTTGGAGGTTCGGCGCCTGAATTACTACCCGGAGGCGCGGGTGGAAAGCTCGGAGGTGCATATTTATGGAAAGATGAAGCAGGGGACGCGCCTCGAGACGGCCGATCTGGCGGGGCGGGGGGCGATGAAGGTCAAGGAGACCGCGGGGCGCGGAGAGCGCTTCGGCGGCGCGCATTCGCCGGTGACGGCGGGGGTGAAAGAGGGGGTGACGCCCTACGGGATGAAGGTGGAGGATTTCATCCTGCACGGGTTGACCGACCGGCTTGCCGAGGGCTGCGATTACGCCGGGCGGCGGGCGGCGATTGCCGAGTGGAACGCGGGGCAATCGGTGCTGAAGCGCGGGATCGCGCTGACGCCGGTGAAGTTCGGCATCTCCTTCACGCTGACGCATCTCAACCAGGCGGGCGCGCTGGTGCATGTCTACCAGGACGGCTCGATCCACATGAACCACGGCGGGACCGAGATGGGACAGGGGCTGTTCCAGAAGGTGGCGCAGGTGGCCGCCCACCGCTTCGGCGTCGGCATGGACCGGGTGAAGATCACCGCGACGGATACCGGCAAGGTGCCGAACACCAGCGCCACGGCGGCAAGTTCCGGCAGCGATCTCAACGGGATGGCGGTCAAGGCCGCCTGCGACGAGATCAGGGACCGCATCGCGGGCGTGGTCGCGCCCGAGTTGCAGGCCGAGCCGGGCGAGGTCGTCTTCGAGGGCGGCATGGTCCGGGCAGGCGGGGCCGAGATGCCCTTCGAGGAGGCGGTCGCCAGGACCTATATGGCGCGCGTCAGCCTGTCGGCGACGGGCTTCTACAAGACGCCCAAGATCGAGTGGGACCGGATCGCCGGGCGCGGGCGGCCGTTCTTCTACTTCGCCTATGGCGCGGCCTGCTCGGAGGTGGTGATCGACACCCTGACCGGCGAGAACCGCATCCTGCGGACCGACATCATCCATGAT
>CBFIFZ010000297.1:0-1536 GCA_965661995.1 Roseicyclus sp. | reverse complement strand
TCCGGCCCCGGACCCGCCGCGCGACGCGCCGCCGCCCGCGACGGCGGTGCCGGAGGGCGGGGACGAGGGCGCGATTCTCGCCCTTCTAGGGCCCGAACCGGTCGCCGAAGACCAGCTGATCCGCGATCTCGGCCGCCCGCCCCGTGCCGTGGCGCAGGCGCTCGCCATTCTCGAAATGGCGGGGCGGATCACCCGCGGCGCAGGAGGCTTCGTCTCGCGCAGCGACTGAGGCATGGGGGCCACCCCGCGACGCCGGCCGAAAAATTCCTCATTGTAAATGAGGGCCGTGGCCCGCACCCCTGCCGCATTGACAAGCCGGGCCGAGACCCCACATGGTCCGCCGCCACGAGGCCCTATTTCGGGCCGAAGCCCCCGAAGGACCGTATCCGTATGCCCGTCGTCGTCGTCGAATCCCCCGCCAAGGCCAAGACAATCAACAAGTATCTCGGCAGCGACTACACGGTGCTCGCGTCCTATGGCCATGTCCGCGACCTGCCCTCCAAGGACGGGTCGGTCGACCCCGAACACGGGTTCGAGATGCTGTGGGAGGTGGGCGCCGACAGCAAGAAACACGTCAAGGCCATCGCCGACGCGCTGAAGGACGACGATACGCTCATCCTCGCCACCGACCCCGACCGCGAGGGCGAGGCGATCAGCTGGCACCTGCAGGAGGCGCTGACCAAGCGCAAGGCGATCAAGGCGGGCACCGCCGTCAGCCGCGTGGTCTTCAACGCGATCACCAAGACCGCGGTCACCGAGGCGATGAAGAACCCCCGGCAGGTCGACATGGAGCTGGTCGAGGCCTATCTCGCGCGCCGCGCGCTGGATTATCTCGTGGGCTTCAACCTCTCGCCCGTGCTCTGGCGCAAGCTGCCGGGCGCGAAATCGGCGGGCCGCGTGCAGTCGGTGGCGCTTCGGATCATCACCGACCGCGAGATGGAGATCGAGGCGTTCCGCGCCCGGGAATACTGGTCCGTCCGCGCGATGCTCGAGACGCCGCGGGGGCAGAGCTTCGAAGCGCGGCTGACGCATCTGCGCGGCAAGAAGCTCGACCGTTACGACCTGAAGACCTCGGTCGAAGCGGGCATGGCGGTGCAGGCGGTGTCATCGCGCGCGCTGAGCGTCAGCAGCGTCGAGGCCAAACCGGCCAGCCGCAACCCCGCCCCGCCCTTCATGACCTCGACCCTGCAACAGGAGGCGAGCCGCAAGTTCGGCATGGGCGCGCGCCAGACCATGAGCGCGGCCCAGCGCCTCTATGAAGCGGGCCACATCACCTACATGCGGACCGACGGCATCGACATGGCCCCCGAGGCCGTCCACGCCGCACGCGACGCGATCAAGGATCGCTACGGGGCGGAGTACGTGCCGGGCAGCCCGCGGATGTACAAGAACAAGGCCAAGAACGCGCAGGAAGCGCACGAGTGCATCCGGCCCACCGACATGAGCCGGGCCGCCGCCGATCTGCGCCTGTCCGAGGACGACCAGCGCAAGCTCTACGACCTGATCTGGAAACGCACGATCGCCAGCCAGATGGAA
>CBFIFZ010000296.1:0-1593 GCA_965661995.1 Roseicyclus sp. | reverse complement strand
CCTCGGGCTTGAAGCTGCCGCCCTGGAATTCGTTGAAGATCGCGCGGTAGGGCTTGCCCATCACGTTGGCCAGCACCGAGAGCCGGCCGCGGTGCGGCATGCCGATCACGATCTCCTTCAGACCCAGCGCGCCACCGCGCTTGATGATCTGCTCCATCGCGGGGATCAGCGCCTCGCCGCCGTCAAGGCCGAAGCGCTTGGTGCCCATGTATTTCACATGCAGGAACTTCTCGAAGCCCTCGGCCTCGACCAGCTTGTTCAGGATCGCCTTGCGCCCTTCGCGGGTGAACTGGATTTCCTTGCCGTAGCCCTCGATCCGCTCCTTCAGCCAGCTGGCCTGTTCAGGGTCGGAGATGTGCATGTATTGCAGCGCGAAGGTGCCGCAGTAGGTGCGCTTCACGATCTCGACGATCTGGCGCATCGAGGCCATCTGAAGGCCGAGCACGTTGTCGATGAAGATCGGGCGATCCATGTCGGCGTCGGTGAAGCCGTAGGATTTCGGGTCGAGCTCGGGGTGCGGGGTCTGATCGCGCATCCCCAGCGGGTCGAGGTCGGCCACGAGGTGGCCGCGGATGCGGTAGGCGCGGATCAGCATAAGCGCGCGGATACTGTCGAGCACGGCGCGCTGCACCTGCGCATCGGTGATCTCGACGCCTTTCTCGGCGGCCTTTTCCTTGATCTTCCCGGCCGCGGCTTTCGCCTCTTCGGGGGCGGGCATCGCCCATTCGCCGGTCAGCGCGGCGGTGAGGTCGTCGCCGGGCGTCGGCGGCCAGTCGCGGCGCGCCCAGCTTGGGCCCTGCGCCTCGGCCTGCGCATCCTGCGCGCTGTCGCCAAGCGCCGCGAAGAAGTCGCGCCATGCCTCGTCCACGGCGTTCGGATCATTGGCGTACTGCGCGTAGAGCTGTTCGAGATAGGCCGCGTTGTGGCCCTGCATGAAGCTGGAGGCGTGGAACTGGTCGTTGGAGCTCTGGTCGGTCATGGGTTCATTCCTCGGGGCGCGGGGATGGCTCGGCGTCGGGGCGAGATCAACGGATCATTGCGGGGCGGTCTGAAGTCGTTCGTAGCGGTAGGTGTCGGTCAGGTCGGAGAGGGCTGCCGGAACGCGGGCCCAGACCTGGTATTCGGAATAGGTGATGTCATCGCGGGCGTTGAAGACCGTCCCCTGGAACAGCGTGATCTCCCGGCCTAGCAGGGGTGTGACCTCTGCCCCGCCGTATTGCTGCCAATGGGTGGTGATGTCGTCCGATGCGGGACCCGCAAACAGGCAGGTGAGATGTTCGAGCCGGTTGTCGGGCTGTGGGTTCACGCCGATCATCAAGAGCGCGCCGTTGCCCTCGAAGACCTGCAGGATCCCGCCCGACACAGCATTGGCGAGGCCTGCACTGATCTCTGGCAGGATCGATTGCATGTCGGCCACCGGCATGTCGGGGTTGAAGCTTGGCCCGAGGCTTCCCGCCAGCCGGGCGAACTGCTCGGGGGTGGGGGCCGCGACCGCGCTCCAGCCAGCGCCGGAGAGAGATGCGAGCTTTTGCGGACCGGTGGTCATCGGGTCGCTGCAAAGGGCGACGGTGGACGTCAGGGATTGCCCTGACG
>CBFIFZ010000295.1:0-1692 GCA_965661995.1 Roseicyclus sp. | reverse complement strand
GCTCCCGCGCCCGCGCGCCGCCACCCGCGGCCGCCGCCGCGGCGGCCTCCTCGATCTCGCGCAACGCCTCCAGGTGCGCCGCGCGGTTCGCGCGCGCCTCATCCGATCCGGCCACGAAGGACGACTTCAGTCTCATCGGCTTTCCCCTTCCCCGGGCCGCATCACCGGCACGTAGCGCGCCGCCTCGACCCATCCGGCCTCCAGCGCCGGCCCGGCGACGCCCAAGAGCCGCGCCACCTGCCAGAGCGAGACCGCCTCGGCCAGTTTCCGGCTCGCCGCCCGCGTCTCGCACCAGGCGGCATAGACCTCGTCCGCGCCCGCGCAATCCGGCCCCGCCGAAGACCCGCGCGCCACGCCCCAGAGCGTCGGGTAAAGCCCCTCGGCCCAGACCGGATCGCCCGTCACCGCCTCGGGCGCTGGCAGGCCAGCCAGCACCGTGTCACGCAACGCCCATTGCCGCGTGGCCAGATCGATCTGGCAGGCCAAAGGCGCCTCCGACCGGTCACAGGCCACGATGGCGAGCGTCCCGCAATACTCGACCCGCTCGCGGCTCACGATCTCGAAATCCTCCCGGCCCTCGGCGAGGCCCACCCGCGCGAACTCCATCTCGAAATGCGCCACCGCCCGCGCCAGGCAGTCGGGGTAGTCCGGCAAGGCCTGATCCGCGGCGGCGCCGCCAGCCCCGAGCACCAGCCAGAGGGCAAGCCCCGCGCGTCTCACGTCCCCGGCCCTGCGCCGAGGCCGTCCACCGGCCGCCCCCACCGATCCAGTGCCACCGCCCAATCGGCACCGCAGGTCACCACCAGCCGCACCCCCGCGAGCGTGGCGGGCCGCCCCGCGCAATCGGTCCTCGAACCGCCCGTCTCCGAGACGTAGCGCGCGGCGGCGGCCTCGATCATCTCCGTCTCGCCCGGCGGCACGGCGCGCAGACCCAGCCACAGGCCAAAGGCCGCCCCCGCCGTCACCAGCCCCGTCACCAGCGCTGCCGCCGGCCGCATAGGACCGCCCCCCGCCTTCATCTTTCTCCAAATATGCATCACCCGGCCCGCCATCCCGCGAAAGGGTCACCCCATCTGCGCCATCAACTCGCGCCCCACCAGCATCCGCCGAATCTCGCTGGTACCGGCCCCGATCTCCATTAGCTTGGCGTCGCGGAACATGCGGGCGACAGGGCTGTCGTTCAGGAACCCGGCACCGCCCATCGCCTGCACCGCCTGGTGGGCGACCTTCATCCCTTCCTCGCTGGCATAGAGCACGCAGGCCGCCGCATCCTGCCGCGTCACCTGCCCCCGGTCACAGGCCTTCGCGACCTCGTAGGCATAGGCCCGCGCCGAATTCATCGCGGTATACATGTCCGCGATCTTGCCCTGCATCAGCTGGAAATTCCCGATGCTCTGCCCGAACTGGCGGCGCTCGACCATGTAGGGCATCACCTCGTCGAGGCATCCGGCCATGATCCCGATGTTCACGCCCGAGAGCACCACGCGCTCGTAGTCGAGCCCCGACATCAGCACCCGCACGCCGCGGCCCTCTTCGCCCAGCACGTTCTCGAAGGGCACCTCGACATCCTCGAAGATCAGCTCGGCCGTGTTCGACCCCCGCATCCCCAGCTTGTCGAAATGCGGGCTGGTCGAGAACCCCTTCATCGTCTTCTCCACGATGAAGGCGGTGATCCCCTTCGACCCGGCCTCG
>CBFIFZ010000294.1:1418-1717 GCA_965661995.1 Roseicyclus sp. | reverse complement strand
CCCTCGGCGAGGTCGCCGGGCTGCGCCCGATGGCCGAGAACGCGGCGCGAGACCTGGTGTTCCGGCTGACAGGGCAGAACGCGGCGGGCCTCGTGCCCTTCGGCACCGAGGCCGGCCTGTTCCAGGAGCTGGGCGCCGACGTGGTGGTCTGCGGCCCCGGGTCCATCGCCCAGGCCCACACGCCCGACGAGTTCATCGAGCGCGCGCAGCTGGCCCAATGCGCCGAGATGCTGGGGCGGCTTGCCGCAACCCTTCACGCCGCTTGATTTCCGCGCGCCGGTTTGCTCCTGTCAGGATCG
>CBFIFZ010000294.1:0-1408 GCA_965661995.1 Roseicyclus sp. | reverse complement strand
CCGGGAACCGTGATCCCCGCCGATGCGCAGGCCCCGGACCGGCGCCACGCACGGCCCGGATCCATGCAAGGAGGAGGTCACATGGACCGTCCCGAATTCTACCGTTTCCACCAGGGCGAAAAGGCCCTTCCCTTCGCTGCAGAGGAATACGAGGCCCGCCTCGCGCGGCTGCGTCAGGACATGGAGGCCGAGGGCATCGGCGCCGCGGTTCTGACCTCGATGCACAACATCGCCTATCACTCTGGCTTCCTCCACTGTGCCTTCGGACGGCCCTATGCGCTGGTGGTGACGGCGACCGAAAGCGTCGTCATCTCTGCCGGGATCGATGCCGCCCAACCGTGGCGGCGGGCCCATGGCGACGCGATCACCTACACCGATTGGCAGCGCGACAATTACTGGCGCGCGGTGCGCGCGGTCACCGGCACCGGCGCCGTGATCGGCCTTGAGGCCGACCACCTGACGCTGGCGCAGAAGGCCCGGCTCGACAGCTTCCTTGCGCCCGCCGCGACAGTCGACATCGCGCCCACCACCATGTTGCGCCGGATGCACAAGTCGCCGGCCGAGATCGCGCTGATCCGTGCCGGGGCCGAGACCGCCGATATCGGCGGCCATGCCGTCCGCGAGGCCATCGCGATTGGGGCGCGCGAGATCGACGTGGCCATGGCAGGGCGCGACGCGATGGAGCTGGAAATCGCGCGCCGCTTCCCCGAGGCAGAGTATCGCGACACCTGGGTCTGGTTCCAGTCGGGGATCAACACCGACGGCGCGCATAACCCGGTCACAGCCCGGCGGCTCGAACGCGGCGATATCCTGAGCCTCAACACCTTCCCGATGATCTCGGGCTACTACACCGCGCTCGAACGCACGCTTTTCGCGGCCGAGGTCGATGCCGCGAGCCTGGCCATCTGGGAGGCCAATGTCGCCACCCATGAATACGGCATGAGCCTGCTGAGACCCGGCGCCACCTGCTCGGGCGTGACGCAGGCGATCAACGCCTTCCTTTCCGAGCGCGACCTGCTGCAATACCGCACCTTCGGCTACGGCCATTCCTTCGGCGTGCTGTCGCATTACTACGGGCGCGAGGCGGGGCTGGAGCTGCGCGAGGATATCGACACGGTGCTCGAGCCCGGCATGGTCATCTCGATGGAGCCGATGCTGACCATCCCCGAGGGCCAGCCCGGCGCCGGTGGCTACCGCGAGCATGACATCCTGATCATCACCGAGTATGGCGCGGAGAACATCACCGGCTACCCCTACGGCCCCGAGTTCAACGTGGTCGGCTGAACACGCCCGGCGCCGCGGCCGGTCAGAGCCGCCCTAGCGCCCCGGGGATGCGGGCCAGCCCCGCCACCCCGCCCAGCACCGCGAGGTACCAGGCCAGCACCTGGTTGCTGGCCAGCACCGGCTT
>CBFIFZ010000293.1:0-1721 GCA_965661995.1 Roseicyclus sp. | reverse complement strand
CGCGTCGCGCGGCTGGCACGCGCGGACGGGGCGCTGACCAACTGGGTCGACAACCTGGAGGCCAGCCAGTTTATCACCCCCGCGATCGTGGACCGCGACCCGGTCACGGTCGCCATCGGCACGGAGGGCGCAGCCCCGGTGCTGGCCCGCGCGATCAAGGCCGACATCGAGGCGCGGCTGCCTGCCTCGCTCGGGCTGCTGGCGCGGATCGGCAAGGGCTTCCGCCGCGCGGCCGAAGCGCTGCCGATGGGGCGCAAGCGGCGGGAGTTCTGGTTCGAGTATTACTTCAAAACCGGCCCTCAAACCCTTGAAAAAGATGGATCAGAAGGGATCGAGCCCGCGCTTGAGGCGCTTCTTGACCGCCACCTGTCCGAGGCCCCGCGCCAGGGCCGCGTGGACCTTGTGGGCGCGGGCCCCGGCGACCCGGAGCTTCTGACGCTGCGCGCCCGCAAGCTGCTGGACGCGGCCGATGTCGTGATCCACGACCGTCTCGTCTCGCCCGCGATCCTGGAACTTGCCCGGCGCGAGGCAGTGATGATCGACGCGGGCAAGAAGGGCTTCGGCCCCGCCATGGCGCAAGACGAGATCTGCGCGCTGATGGTCGAACACGCCGCCGCGGGTGCGCATGTGGTGCGCCTGAAGGGCGGCGATCCGGGCGTCTTCGGGCGGCTCGACGAAGAGGTCGAGGCGCTGGAGGCGGCAAGCATCGACTGGGCCGTGACCCCGGGCATCACCGCGGCCAGCTCTGCTGCCGCGCAGATTGGCCAGAGCCTGACCAAGCGCGACCGCAACAGCGCCGCGCGTCTGCTGACGGGCCACGACATGAAAGGCTTCGCCGAACAGGACTGGCGCGGGCTTGCCCGCCCCGGACAGGTCGCCGCCATCTACATGGGCCTGAGGGGCGCGCGTTTCATCCAGGGCCGGTTGATGATGCATGGCGCTCGCGCCGACACGCCCGTCACCGCGGTCGAGAACGCCAGCCGCCCCGAGGCGCGTGTCATTGCCTCGACACTCGGACGGCTTACCAGCGACCTCGACCGGGCCGCGCCAAGCGGACCTGTCGTCCTTCTCTATGGTCTCGCGCCACGCATGGCCGAGGCCGCCCTGCCCCGCCTGACCGAGGAGCTTGCCTGACATGCCCCGACCGTTTTCCCCCAAGGTCCTGACCGCGAACGCCCTTTTGGAGGGTGATGTCGTCTACATGACCGCCGATGGCGCATGGACGCGCCACCATGCCGAGGCCGAGTTGATCGAGGATCAGGCCATGGCCGACTTGCGCCTGCTCGATGCCGAGGCGCGCGGGCACGAGGTGGTGGGCGCCTATCTCGCCGATGCCGTTCCGGGCCCGCGCGGCCCCGAGCCCGTGCATTTCCGCGAGGCGTTCCGGACCCGCGGCCCCTCGAACTACGCCCATGGCAAGCAGGAGCGCGCCTGATGTACCGCTATTCCGAGTTTGACGAGGCTTTCGTCCGCAGCCGCGTGGCCCAGTTCCGCGCGCAGGTCGCGCGCCGCATCGACGGCAGCCTGACCGAGGATGAATTCAAGCCGCTGCGCCTGATGAACGGGCTTTACCTGCAACTGCACGCCTACATGCTGCGCGTGGCCATCCCGTATGGCACGTTGAACTCTGCCCAGATGGGCCGTCTTGCCGACATCGCAGACAAGTATGACAAGGGCTACGGCCACTTCACCACGCGCCAGAATATCCAGTACAACTGGCC
>CBFIFZ010000292.1:0-1731 GCA_965661995.1 Roseicyclus sp. | reverse complement strand
TCGCCGAAGGTCCGGATCGTCTCGGCCGCCGGAGGCATCCGACACCCGCCACAAGCACACCGCCCCGAAAGAAGGCCGACCGCCCGCCACAAGCGCCCCCCGATTATCGCCTGCGAACATCGCACGGGTCGACGCGCGCAGCGCGGCGAAACCCCGGCTCCGGCAACCGCGCCGATCAAACGCGAAACGGCCCCCGCATCGCTGCAGGGGCCGTTCGGATCACTGGACCAGGAAACGCTTACTGCGCGTCCTTGATGAACTTGACCGCGTCGCCGAAGGTCTGGATCGTCTCGGCCGCGTCATCGGGGATCTCGATGCCGAACTCTTCCTCGAAGGCCATGACCAGCTCGACGGTGTCGAGGCTGTCCGCGCCCAGGTCGTCGATGAACGAGGCGTTTTCCGTCACCTTGTCCTCTTCCACGCTCAGGTGCTCGACCACGATCTTCTTCACGCGCTCTGCGATGTCGCTCATCTCAATCCTCGTTCTCTCTCGGCCCCGCTCGTCTCCCGGCGCCTTCGTTTCACGTTCTGCCCTCGGGGCGCTCATGGGCCGGACAAAAGCCGAAGCCTCGCACCCGTCCCCGCCGAAAAGCTCTGCCCCCGGCGAAATCTGCGCCGCCTATAGCATACACCACGGCCAAGGCAACTGCCTTTCCGGCCCCTGCCTTCCGCAACGTCACCGGGGCTCAGAGCATCGCCATGCCGCCGTTCACATGCAGCGTCGCGCCGGTGACATAGCCCGCTTCGGGGCTGGCGAGGTAGAGCGCGGCCGCGGCGATCTCGCCGGGCGTGCCCATCCGCCCCGCCGGGATCTGTGCCAGGATCTTGCCCTTCTGATCCTCGGTCAGCTTGTCGGTCATCGCCGTCTCGATGAAGCCCGGCGCGATGCAGTTCACCGTGATGCCCCGGCTCGCCACCTCGTAGGCGAGGCTCTTGGACATCCCGACCATCCCCGCCTTGGAGGCCGCGTAATTCCCCTGCCCCGGGTTGCCCGTGGCCCCCACGACCGAGGAGATGTTGACGATCCGCCCCCAGCGCGCCTTCATCATGCCGCGCAACACGCCGCGGCAGAGCCGCATCGTCGAGGTCAGGTTGACCTCTATCACCTGCGCCCATTCCTCGTCCGACATCCGCATGAAGAGGTTGTCGCGCGTGATGCCCGCGTTGTTGACCAGGACATCGACCGACCCCATCGCGGCCACGGCCGACTTCGGCAGCGCTTCGACGGCCTCGGCATCGCCGAGGTTGCAGGGCAGCACATGCGCGCGCTCCCCCAACTCACCGGCCAGCGCCTCCAGCGGGTCGACCCGCGTGCCCGACAGGCCCACGGTCGCGCCTGCGCCGTGCAGCGCGCGGGCGATGTCGGCCCCGATCCCCCCAGACGCGCCCGTCACCAGCGCCGCTTTTCCCGTCAGGTCGAACATCTCGCCTCTCCTTCCACTGTCCTTTTCCGGCGCTCAGCCGCCGGTCAACAGGCCGAACCGCTCCAGCTCCGCCTCGCTCAATACATGTTGGTCGCGCGTGCCGCGCGTCTCTTCGAAGAAGACCGCGAAACCCGCATCACCCAGCATCCGCTCCGTGTAGCGCACCCGTTCGGCCACGGTCGCGGGGCGACGATCCACCGGGTGGCCCTGGGTCCGCGCCACCGCATCCGACTGCAGTATCAGCGAACCGCCCGCCATCACGCGCCGCTCGCCCGCGACGAACAACAGGACCGCGTCATTGATCAAC
>CBFIFZ010000291.1:0-1747 GCA_965661995.1 Roseicyclus sp. | reverse complement strand
CTGGGCGATCGGAGGCTGAGATGACCCAGATCGACTGGAACCGCGCGACGAAATATTTCCTGCTGCAGGACATCTGGGCCGGGATGCGGCTGGGGCTGAAGTATTTCTTCTCGCCCAAGGTCACGGTGAACTACCCGCATGAAAAGGGGCCGCTCTCGCCCCGCTTCCGCGGCGAACACGCGCTGCGCCGCTACCCCAACGGCGAGGAACGCTGCATCGCCTGCAAGCTGTGCGAGGCGATCTGCCCGGCGCAGGCCATCACCATCGACGCCGAACCGCGCGAGGATGGCTCGCGTCGCACCACGCGCTACGACATCGACATGACCAAGTGCATCTTCTGCGGCTTCTGCCAGGAGGCCTGCCCGGTCGATGCCATCGTCGAGGGGCCGAATTTCGAATTCGCCACCGAGACCCGCGAAGAGCTTTACTACGACAAGGCCAAGCTGCTGGCGAATGGCGACCGCTGGGAAGCGGCCATTGCGCGCAACCTCGAACTGGATGCGCCCTACCGATGACCGACACCCCCCAGAACCCCTTCGAGGCGCTGATGCGCCAGACGCAGGAGATGGCGCAGGATTGGGTCAAGGCCGTCAATCCGGCCATGGCCAATTTCAACCCTGTGCAGATGGACAGGATGTGGCCGACCGTGCCCGCCGAGATGCTGGAGGCCTTTCTGGGCCGCCAGTTCAACCCCGAGGGGCTGGAGGCCAAGACACGGCTTCTGCTGACGCTTCTGGGGCTGACGATTCAGGGCGCCGTGGCCGAGGCGCAGATCCGCCTGACGGTGCGCCACGCGGTCGAGGCGGGCGCCACCAAGCAGGAGATCGCCGAGACCATCGGCCTTGCGGCGATGTTCGGCGGGGTTCCGGCGATGAACAAGGCGATGGAACTGGCGGCCGCGGCCCTCGACGAGGGCGGGGAGAGTTGAGATGAGCATGGGCGTTTTCACCTTCTACCTCTTCGCGGTGTCGGTCGTGACCGGCGGGTTGCTGACCGTGACGGCGCGCAACCCGGTCCACTCGGTGCTGTGGCTGATCCTGGCCTTCCTGTCGGCCGCGGGGCTGTTCGTGCTGGTGGGCGCGGAATTCGTCGCGATGCTTCTGATCATTGTCTACGTGGGCGCGGTGGCGGTGCTGTTCCTCTTCGTGGTGATGATGCTCGACATCGACTTTGCCGCGCTCAAGGCCGAGATGGCGCGCTACATGCCGCTGGCGGGCCTGATCGGCGTGGTTCTGCTGATGCAGCTGGTGCTCGCCTTCGGGCCCTGGACCTTCTCGGAAGGGGTGGACGCGCGGCTGGGCAACCCCATTCCCCCCATCGCCGAGGTGCATAACACGCAGGCGCTGGGGATGATCCTTTATGACCGCTACCTGCTGTTGTTCCAGCTGTCGGGGCTGATCCTGCTGGTCGCGATGATCGGGGCGATCGTGCTGACGCTGCGCCACCGCGCCGACGTGAAGCGGCAGGACGTGATCGCGCAGATGATGCGCGACCCGAAGAAGGCGATGGAACTGAAAGACGTGAAGCCCGGCCAAGGTCTGTGACCGCCCGGGCTTGAACCAGACCGCGGTCAACCGCGGCAAGAGATGAACGACCATGCGGGGCGGTTGGGCCTTGCGGAGGGACGACATGACGATTGGTCTTGAACACTACCTGACGGTGGCCGCCGCGCTGTTCGTCATCGGCATCTTCGGCATCTTCCTGAACCGGAAGAACGTCATCATCATCCTGATGTCGGTCGAACTGA
>CBFIFZ010000290.1:0-1776 GCA_965661995.1 Roseicyclus sp. | reverse complement strand
GAACATGACGCCGATCTTCATGCGGATCTGGTTGATGAAGATCACCATGCAGTTCGACCGCGAGATCGAGCCCGTCAGCTTGCGCATCGCCTGGCTCATCAGGCGGGCATGCACGCCCACCGACGAATCACCCATGTCGCCCTCGAGCTCGGATTTCGGCGTCAGCGCCGCGACCGAGTCGACCACCACAAGGCTGACCGCGCCCGAGCGCACCAGCGTATCGGTGATTTCAAGCGCCTGCTCGCCCGTGTCGGGCTGCGAGATCAGGAGCTCGTCGAGGTTCACGCCCAGCTTCTTGGCATATTGCGGGTCGAGCGCGTGTTCGGCATCGACGAAGGCGCAAACGCCGCCCTTCTTCTGCTCTTCGGCCACGACATGCAGCGTGAGCGTCGTCTTGCCCGAACTTTCTGGCCCATAAATCTCGATGATGCGGCCCTTGGGCAGGCCGCCGATGCCGAGCGCGATGTCGAGGCCCAGCGAGCCGGTCGAGGTCGCCTCGATATCCCGCATGGCGTTCTCGCCGCCCAGCTTCATGATGGAGCCCTTGCCGAACTGGCGTTCGATCTGGGCCAGCGCGCTGTCCAGCGCCTTTTGTTTGTCGGCCTGCTTGCGGTCGGTCATGTCGAGAAGAGTTGCCGTTGCCATTGCTGTGGATCTCCTTGTGACACGTCGCCGGGGGCGCGGCAACGGGATGCTCTTGTTCACCTCTTGTTCTGCACTCCTTTTGCAAACAAAACGGGAACAATTCAAGTAATTTCTTGTCTGCAGGCAGGATTGCCGAAAAGGATTAACCAAAGGTTGATGGCGTCGGGTCGGTGGAGCGGTCATGCTGATTTTCTGGAAGGCGCGGCTTGTCGTGCTGGCGGTGCCCAAGACGGGAACGACGGCGCTGGAGGATGCGCTGGCGCCCCATGCGGATGCCGCCATCCGCAACCCTCCCGAGAAAAAGCACGTCACCGCAAGGCGTTACCGCAACCAGCTGGCGCCCTTCTTCGAGAATCGCGGTGCGCGGAAGATGGAGACCCTGGCGGTGATCCGCGAGCCGCTCGACTGGCTGGGCAGTTGGTATCGCTACCGCGCGCGCGACCAGATCGCGGGCAGCGCGGCCTCGACGGCGGGGATCAGCTTCGACCGCTTCGTCGAGGGCTGGCTGAGCGACCCGGAACCCGAGTTCGCCCGCGTCGGACGGCAGTCGCGCTTCGTGTCGAACGACAGGGGCGAGGTGATCGTCGATCACCTTTTCCGCTACGAGGAGCTGGAGGAGGCCGTGGCTTTCCTCGAGGAGCGTCTCGGGCGAGAGATCGACCTGCCGCGGCGCAACGTGTCGCCGGGGGCCGCGCTGTCGCTCGACCCCGCGCTCGAGGCGCGGCTCAGGCGCGAGGCGGCGGCGGATTTCGACCTGTGGGCCTCGCTCGGCAAGGCGTGAGACGTCAGTGCAACTGCCGCTGCACCGTCTCGGTCAGGTCGGTCAGCGAGAAGGGCTGGGGCAGGAAGACGGAATTCGGGATGCTCATCGAGCCATCCTCGAGCTGTTCCTCGGCATAGCCGGACACGAAGACCACCTTGACGTCCGGCCGCCGCTCGAGCGCGGCGCGCACCCAGGAGGGGCCGTCCATGCCCGGCATGACGACATCCGTGACGAAGAGGTCGACCTTGAGCGTTTCGTCCTGAAGCTTCTCCAGTGCCTCTTCGGCCGATCCCGCCTCGATCACGGTATGCCCCCTCAGCCGCAGCGCGCGCGAGGCGAAGGCCCGCACCGGCGCCTCGTCCTCGACC
>CBFIFZ010000289.1:0-1860 GCA_965661995.1 Roseicyclus sp. | reverse complement strand
CAGCGCCAGACGCGCCGGATCTGTTGCGCTTCGGCCGGTGAATGGGGACGGTGGGTGCTTACAGGCTTGATGACGCGGAGGAGCGATGGGACCCGAGACGAGCTTGTTCGCGATGGCGCTCGGCCTTCAGGCCCCGTGGAGTGTAACGGACGTGCGTTTCGACGCCGAGCTCAAGGAAATCCACTTCGATGTGCGCTTCAAAGCGGGGAGTAGGTTTGCCTGCCCGTCTTGCGGGGCGGCGGATCAGCCGGTGCACCACACGCGGTCGAGGACCTGGGAACACCTGCGCTTTTCTGAGCACAAGGCCTTCATCCATGCCGCTGTACCTCGCGTCGCCTGCGGCCAATGCGGGAAGACCGGACAGGTGCCGGTTCCCTGGGCGCGCAGCGGCAGCGGGTTCAGCCAGTTGTTCGACGCCTTCGCGATCGCGCTCGCCCGCGAGATGCCGGTAAAGACTATCGCTGATCTGCTCGATATCGGAGACGATCGGATATGGCGCGTGCTCGAGCACTACGTTCCCGCGGCGCGCGCTGAGGAGAACTTCAGCGATGTGACGGCTGTCGGTATCGATGAGACGGCATCGCGGCGAGGCCACAACTACATCACCCTATTCCATGACCTGAACGCCGGCAGGTTGCTCTTTGCATGTGAGGGCCGCAACGCGGACACGGTCCAGGCATTCGCCAAAGACCTCCGGGAGCATGGCGGTGACCCCGACCTTGTCACAGCTGCCTGCATCGACATGAGCAAGGCTTATATCGCAGGCGTGGGTCGGCATCTGCCGGAGGCGGCCATTACCTTCGACCGGTTCCATGTCATCCAGCTGGCCAATGCTGTCAACGCCGACTTAATTTTCCCCAAAAGTGCCGAAGTAAAATTCCCCACTACGGCGGTCGCGGCGATCAGCCGGTTTCAGTGATCGGCGCCTCCATTTTGGTTTTTTGGCGGCCGTCCTCGGCGCTTGGGCGGCGGTGGCGGCGCGATGGGAGCATTCGCCCTGACATGCTCTGGAATGAGGTCGGCATGGGCGCGCAGCCGGTAGCTGGCCCCTTCGATCTGGATGACGACGGCATGATGCAGGAGGCGATCCAACAAGGCTGTCGCGACGACCGGGTCGCCGAACACCTCGCCCCATTCGGCGAAGCCCCGGTTGGACGTCAGGATCATGGCACCTTTTTCGTAGCGGGCGTTGACGAGTTGGAAGAACAGGTTGGCGCCGCCGGTGGTGATGGGCAGATAGCCGATCTCGTCGACGATGAGCAGCGAGGCCCGGGCATAGAACCGGATCTTCTCAGCCAGCCGTCCCTCCCGTTCGGCCTGGGTCAGCGCCGAGATCAGTTCCGCCAGAGTGGCACGGTAGACGCTTCGCCCGGCCTTGACGGCCGCGACGCCGAGCGCGGTGGCGAGATGGCTTTTGCCGGTGCCAGGCGGCCCGAGGAAGTGAACGACCTCGGCCCGCCGAATGAAGTCGAGCTGGGCCAAGGCGGCGATCCGCTCCCGGTCGAGGGAAGGCTGGAAGCGGAAGTCGAAGCCTTCGAGCGTCTTGACCGGCAGCAGCTTGGCCGTGCGGAGGGCGACATCGATCCGGCGCGTCTCACGGGTGGCGTATTCCTCGCTGAGCAGCCCGTCGATCGCCTCGATCGCGGTGATCTCGCCTGTCTCGAGTTGCCGCAATGTGTGATCGAGCGCCTCGAGCGCACGCGGCATCTTCAGGCCGACAAGGGCACCGCGGATACGGTCCAGTAGATCGGTCATGAGTGCGCCCCCGTTGCGGCCAGACGGCGGCCAACCGCATCATAGAAGTCGAGGGGACGCCGTAGCCCTTGCGATGGCGGCGGCGGTGTCGCCCTCCTCGGCGGC
>CBFIFZ010000288.1:0-1898 GCA_965661995.1 Roseicyclus sp. | reverse complement strand
CCGCGATGGTCGATTTCTGGAATGCCGGCGTGCCCACGCTCGATTATGGCAACAACATCCGGCAGGTGGCGCTGGACGAAGGGCTGGAGAACGCCTTTGCCTTCCCCGGTTTCGTGCCCGCCTATATCCGCCCACTTTTCTGCCGGGGCATCGGGCCGTTCCGCTGGTGCGCGCTTTCGGGCGATCCCGAGGATATCTACAAGACCGACGCCAAGATGAAGGAGTTGTTCCCTGACAACGCCCATCTGCACAATTGGCTCGACATGGCGCGCGAGCGGATCGCGTTTCAGGGCCTGCCCGCGCGCATCTGCTGGATCGGTCTGGGCGACCGGCACCGCGCGGGCCTTGCCTTCAACGAAATGGTGGCGAGCGGAGAGCTGAAGGCCCCCGTCGTCATCGGGCGCGATCATCTCGACAGCGGCTCGGTCGCCTCTCCCAACCGCGAGACCGAAGCGATGAAGGACGGCTCGGACGCGGTGTCGGACTGGCCGCTGCTGAACGCTCTGGTCAACACCGCCAGCGGTGCAACCTGGGTCAGCCTGCATCACGGCGGCGGCGTCGGCATGGGCTTCAGCCAGCATTCCGGCGTGGTGATCTGCGCCGATGGTACGCCCGAGGCGGCCAAGCGGCTGGAACGCGTGCTGTGGAACGATCCCGCCAGCGGCGTCTGGCGTCACGCCGATGCAGGCTACGACATCGCGCTGGATTGCGCGCGTGAACACGGGCTGCGCCTGCCGCGCATTCTGGGCTGAGCACCTTGGCCGGACGACCGCGCAAGACGGTCGGCGGCCCCAAACCAAACAGCAACCAACTTGTCCACAAGGAGAACGAACCATGGATAGACGGAAATTCCTCGCGACCGGTGCCATCGGCGCCGCTGCAACCACCCTCGCGGCCCCTGCCATCGCGCAGGACGTGCGCAACTGGACACTGGTCTCGGCATGGCCGCGGAACCTGCCCGGGCCGGGCGTCGCGGCGCAGACGCTGGCCGACCGGATCACCACGCTCTCGGGCGGGCGCATCAACGTGACGCTCTATCCCGCCGGGGAAATCGTGCCCGGCAACGGCGTGTTCGACGCGGTTTCCGAAGGCACGGCGCAGCTTTATCACGCGGTTCCGGCCTATTGGGGCTCCAAGTCCAAGGGCATCTTGCTGTTCGGCTCGCAGCCCTTCGGTCTTTCGGCCGATGAACAGCTGGGCTGGATGGTCCATGGGGGCGGTCAGGCGCTCTACGACGAGATGTACGGCCGCTTCGGCATCAAGCCGTTCCTGTGCGGGAATTCCGGTCCGCAATGGGCGGGCTGGTTCAAGAACGAGATCGCCTCGGTCGAAGACCTCAGGGGCCTGAGGTTCCGTACCACCGGCATCGCCTCGCAGATGTGCGCCAAGCTGGGCATGGCCGCCGAGGCCATGTCGGGCCCCGCGATGTTCCAGGCGCTGCAGACCGGCGCGTTGGATGCGGGCGAGTTCATCGGGCCGTGGACGGATTCCGCCCTCGGCTACTACCAGGTCGCGCCCTACTACTACTGGCCCGGCGTGGGCGAGCCCTCTTCGGCCGAGGAATGCGGCGTAAATGCCGAGGCCTATGCCGAGCTGCCCGACGACCTCAAGGAGGTGGTCGCGCAGGCCTGCCAGGGCCTCTATGGCCAGGTGCTGACCGAGTACATGACCAAGCACGCGCAGTCGCTCCAGACGCTGGTGGCCGAGCACAACGTGCAGGTCCGCAAGCTGCCCGACGACGTGATCGCCGCAATGGGGGTCGCAGCGCAGGAAATCGTCGAGGAATACCTCGCCGACGATGACGAGCTGGTTGTTCGGATCACCGAAAGCTTCGTCGAGTATCGCGATACCGTGGGCGGCTACATGACCTATGCCGACAACGGCCAGATGAACGCCCG
>CBFIFZ010000287.1:0-1905 GCA_965661995.1 Roseicyclus sp. | reverse complement strand
CACCGTCACGAGGTCGACCCGATCCGCGCGCCCCCGCTCCCCCTCCAGCATCTCGCGCCAGTCGCCATAGGCGCGGTCCGCCGCCACGCCCAGCCGCTGCGCAGAGGCGCGCCCCTTCGCGGCGTCGGCGTCCAAGGCCCCGGCAACCAAGGAAAAATTCCCGTCCGCCTGCGCGCCAAGCCGGTGCGCCGGCCCGATCTGGCTGCCTTCGCCGCCGCCGATCATGCCCCAGTTGAGTTTCATCGCCTGACCCCCTCAGAACCCGATGCTGTGCAGGTAATCGCGGTTCGCCCGCGCATCGTCGATGGGCGAGACATCGAGCGTCGGATCGCAATCCTGCTCGACCGTACACCAGCCCTCGAATCCCGCATCAAGCAGGATCTGCCGCACTTCGGGGAAATCCACGTCGCCCTGCCCGAGGTTGCAGAAAATCCCCTGCCCGCAGGCGTCATAGAACCCGGTGCCGTTGGCGATGACATCGGCCTTCACCGCGGGGTCGATATCCTTGAAATGCATGTAGGAAATGCGGTCGATGTGCCGACGCATGAAGGCGACCGGGTCGAAGCCCGCGTAGGAATGATGGCCGGTGTCGAAGCAGATCTTCAGGGTTTCTTCAGGAATCTCGTTCAAAAGGCGTTCAAGCTCCGGCTCGAAATCCATGAACCCCGCCGCATGCGCGTGGATGCCGACCGTAAGTCCGTAGTCTTCCGCGCCCATCTTCGCCACATGGGCGATCCGGTCGCGGAACGCCGCCCATTCGGCGGCATCCATCTGCTCGGCATCGTCGGGCCGCCCCGCCGTCGGCGCGCGCCGCGGCGAGATCGAGTCGATCAGCACAAGGTGCTGCGCGCCATGGGCAACCAGCGCCTTGCAGGTGCGCACGGCCCCATCCAGCACGTCATCCCATTGATCCGGATCGTGAAACGCCCGGAATACCACGCCGCCGATCAGCTCCAGTCCATGCTCGTCCAGCGCCTCGGCCAGCACGGCGGGGTCCTCGGGCATGAAGCCCACCGGCCCCAGCTCGATCCCCGTGTAACCCGCCGCGGCGCAGTCCTTCAGGACCGACCGCCAGGGCGGGTTGCGCGGGTCATTGGCGAATTCGACGCCCCAGGAACAGGGAGCATTGCCGATGCGGATCGTCATGGAAGCGGGACCTTTCAGGCTGCGGGAACGGAATGCCAACGGCCATCCTCGGCCGAGGCGAAAGCGGTGTCGATGACGCGGGCCACGGCCAGCCCGTCGCGGAAGGTGGGCCAAACCGGTTCGCCGGTGTGGATCGCCTGCAGGAAATCCCGCGCCTCGATGATGATCTGGTCCTGGTAGCCGGTGCCATGCCCCGGCCCCTGGCAGAAGGGCAGGTAATCGGGATGCGCGGGGCCGGTCAGGATGCGGGTGAAGCCGCGCGTGGCCTCCGGCCCCTCGGCGCGGTAGAGGTGGACGGCGTTCTGGTCTTCCTGGTCGAAGCGGATCGACCCTTTTGTGCCATGTATTTCATAGGCATAGCCCATCTTGCGCCCCGTCGCCGCGCGGCTGAAATAGAGGTGCCCCATCGCGCCGGAGGCGAAGCGCACCATCATCTGCCCGTGATCGTCATTGTCGACCGCGACGCCGCCGCGCGTGGGATGGATCGTCTCGACCCGCGCCAACAGCTCGGCGATGGGCCCCATCAGCGCCAGCGCGCAATTGACCATGTGCGGCGAGAGATCGCCCATGCAGCCCGCCGCCCGACCGAAGCAACGCCAGTTCGCGGGCGCCTCGGGATCGGCAAGGAAATCCTCGGTATGCTCGCCCCGGAACCACGTGACCTGACCTATGGCCCCTTCGGCCAGCAGCTGCCGGACGAATTGCGTCGCGGGCGTGCGAACGTAGTTAAAGCCGATCATATTGGGCAGACCCGACGCC
>CBFIFZ010000286.1:0-1947 GCA_965661995.1 Roseicyclus sp. | reverse complement strand
CACCCTTCCGCTATCTCCCCCTGCAACCAAACCCATGCAGGCCGCCATGACCGACCTCTCCCGCATCCGCAACTTCTCCATCGTCGCCCATATCGACCACGGGAAATCCACCCTGGCCGACCGGCTGATCCAGCTGACCGGCACGGTCGCCGAGCGGGACATGAAGGCCCAGCTGCTCGACGCCATGGACATCGAGCGCGAGCGCGGCATCACCATCAAGGCCAACACCGTCCGCATCGAATACCCCGCCAAGGATGGCCACACCTATATCCTCAACCTCATCGACACCCCCGGCCATGTCGACTTCGCCTACGAGGTCTCCCGCTCCATGCGGGCGGTCGAGGGCTCCCTGCTGGTCGTCGATGCCTCCCAGGGCGTCGAGGCCCAGACGCTCGCCAATGTCTACCAGGCCATCGACGCCGACCACGAGATCGTCCCCGTCCTCAACAAGATCGACCTGCCCGCCGCCGAGCCCGACCGCGTCAAGGAACAGATCGAGGACGTGATCGGCATCGACGCCTCGGACGCCGTGCCGATCTCCGCCAAGACGGGCCTCGGCATCCCCGACGTGCTCGAGGCCATCGTCCACCGCCTGCCGCCCCCAAAGGGCGAGCGCGACGCACCCCTCAAGGCGATGCTCGTCGACAGCTACTACGACCCCTATCTCGGCGTCGTCGTCCTGATCCGCGTCATCGACGGCGTGGTGAAAAAGGGCGACCGCATCCGCATGATGAAGACCGGCGGCACCTACCAGATCGACCGCCTCGGCGTCTTCAAACCCGCCATGCTCGACATCGCCGAGCTTGGCCCGGGCGAGATCGGCTTCTTCACCGCCCAGATCAAGCAGGTCCGCGACACCCGCGTGGGCGACACGGTCACGCATGAGAAAAAGCAATGCGCCACCGCCCTGCCGGGCTTCAAACCCTCCATCCCCGTGGTCTTCTGCGGCCTCTTCCCGGTGGACGCCAACGACTTCGAAGACCTCCGCGACGCGATGGAGAAGCTGGCCCTCAACGACGCCTCCTTCACCTTCGAGATGGAGACCTCCGCCGCGCTGGGCTTCGGCTTCCGCTGCGGCTTCCTCGGGCTTCTCCACCTCGAGGTCATCCGCGACCGGCTCGAGCGCGAGTACGACATCGACCTGATCACCACCGCGCCCTCGGTGATCTACCACGTCCACATGCGCGACGGCACCATGATCGAGCTGCACAACCCCGCCGACATGCCCGACCTCACCCATGTCGACCATATCGAGGAGCCGCGCATCAAGGCGACCATCCTCGTCCCCGACGACTACCTCGGCGACGTGCTGAAGCTCTGCCAGGACCGCCGCGGCGAACAGCTCGACCTCACCTATGCCGGCCAACGCGCCATGGTGGTCTACGACCTGCCCCTGAACGAGGTGGTCTTCGACTTCTACGACCGGCTGAAATCGGTGACCAAGGGCTATGCCAGCTTCGACTACCAGATGATCGGCTACCGCGAGGATTACCTGGTGAAGATGCAGATCCTGGTGAATGACGAGCCGGTCGATGCGCTCTCCATCATGGTCCACCGCGACCGCGCCGAGATGCGGGGCCGCGCCATGTGCGAGAAGCTGAAAGAGCTGATCCCGCGCCACATGTTCAAGATCCCCGTGCAGGCCGCCATCGGCGGGCGTGTCATCGCCCGCGAGACCATCGCGGCGCTGCGCAAGGACGTGACCGCCAAGTGCTACGGCGGCGACGCCACGCGGAAGCGCAAGCTTCTGGACAAGCAGAAGGCGGGGAAGAAGAAGATGCGCCAGTTCGGCAAGGTGGAGATCCCGCAGTCGGCGTTCATTAATGCGTTGAAGATGGATGGGTAGGTGCGTCTACAAAAATTTGATATTCACTATTATCGAAGTATCCAGCGCGCCACCGTCTCCGACATCGGTAACACGCTTATCCTCATTGGTGCAAATAATGA
>CBFIFZ010000285.1:0-1954 GCA_965661995.1 Roseicyclus sp. | reverse complement strand
TCGGCTATGTCGAGCCGCATCTGTGGACCGGCGTGGGCCGCGCGCGCTCGGGCTGCGGGGCGGCGCTGGTGGGTTCGGCCGACCAGGTGCTCAGCGAGATCGAGGAATACCGCAAGATGGGCATCCGGGCCTTCATCTTCTCGGGCTATCCGCATATGGACGAATGTGAACATTTCGGGCGGCTGGTGATGCCGGAACTCAAGACCTGCTCGCTGCCGCATGAATACGGGCGCGTGCCGGCCAGCACACCGGCAACGCCCCTTGGCGTAGGGGAGAGACGCTGATGGATCGTGTGAAGGTTGGTCCGCTGGACCTGAGCCGGATCGTCTACGGCATGTGGCGGCTGGGCGATGACGAGGATACCTCGCCCGCCCGGGTACAGGCCAAGATCGAGGCCTGCCTGGCACAGGGCATCACGACGATGGACCAGGCCGACATCTACGGCGACTACGGCGCCGAGCAGATCCTGGGCGATGCCCTGCGCGCGGCGCCGGAGCTGCGCGAGAAGATCGAGATCGTGACGAAATGCGACATCATCGCGCCGGTGGGCCGCTACGCGGACCGGCGGGTGAAATACTACGATACCTCGGCCCATCACATCACCGCCTCGGTCGAGCATTCGCTTAAGGCGATGGGGATCGAGGTGATTGATCTGCTATTGATACACCGCCCCGATCCGCTCATGCATCACGAGGAAACCGGCCACGCCCTCGACACGCTGGTGGCTGCCGGAAAGGTGCGCGCGGTGGGCGTGTCGAACTTCAAACGCCACGACTGGTCACTCCTGCAATCGGCGATGGAAACACCGCTTGCCACCAACCAGGTGGAACTCAGCGTGATGCATCACGCGCCCTTCACCGATGGCGAGGTCGCCTGGATGCAGGAGAAGGCCGTGCCGATCATGGCCTGGTCGCCGTTGGCGGGCGGGCGGCTCTTCGGGGAGGAGGGGGCCGCGGTGCGCGAGGTCCTGACCCGCGTGGCGAAGGACACAGGGGTCAGCCCCGAGGCCGTGGCGGTCGCGTGGCTTCTGCGGCACCCGGCACTGATCCTGCCGGTAATGGGCACCAACAACCTGCGCCGTATCAAGGGCCTTGGAGACGCGATGAAGGTCACGCTGGACCGGCAGACCTGGTTCGAGATCTACACCGCGGCGCTCGGGCACGAGGTGCCCTGAGCGCCGCCGGTGCCTATTCGGCGGCGTCGAAGGTGATGACCGGCTCCATCCGCTCGAGGATGTCGCGGGCGAGGTGACACTTGATCTGGTGGCCGTCGGCCAGCGTCACCATCGGAGGCACCTCGGTTTCGCACTTGCCGCCCGGCACGTCGCCCTTCCAGCGACAGCGCGTTTGGAACGGGCAGCCCGGCGGCGGGTTCATCGCCGAAGGGATATCCCCCTCGAGCACGATGTGCTTCTTGTGCACCTTGGTGTCGGCGATCGGCACGGCCGACAACAACGCCTCGGTATAGGGGTGATAGGGCGGGCTGAAGACCTGGTTGGTCTCGCCGATCTCGACCACGTGGCCGAGATACATGACCATCACCCGGTCGCTGAGATAGCGCACGATGCTGAGGTCGTGGGAGATGAACAGAAGCGTCGTCTTCTCGTTGCGCTGGATCTCCATCAGGAGGTCGGTGACCGCGGCCTGAACCGACACGTCAAGAGCCGAGACGGGCTCATCGGCGAGCGCGATGCCGACGCGCTGCTTCGGCCCGCCCGACAGTTGCCGCGGCATGCGGTCGGCGAAGGCGCGGGGCAGTTTCACGAGGTCGAGCAGCTCCAGCATCCGGTTGCGCCGTTCGGCGTCGGATGCGCCGATGCCGAAAACCTCGAGCGCGCGGATGATCTGGCGGCCCACGGTCATCGAGGGGTTGAGCGTGTCGAACGGGTTCTGGAACACCATCTGGATCGACGAGACGGTGCTGGTGGCGCGGTCCTCGATGGGCGTGTTCCCGA
>CBFIFZ010000284.1:0-1988 GCA_965661995.1 Roseicyclus sp. | reverse complement strand
CCCTTGAAATCATAGACTTGGCCCGTGTAGTTGATCTGATCTCGGGTCCAGGCCTGTTTCAGGATCTCCACCACCTCGCGGCTTCGCTGGTAGCGAAACCCGCTCTCGGCCTTCTCGCCCGGAAAATCGGACGAGATGATGTTCACCGTCAGCCGCCCCTCGAGCATGTGGTCGAGCGTCGCGATGGTGCGCGCCAGCATGATCGGCTGCATCTCGCCGCAGCGCACGGCAGCGAGAAAATTGATCTTCTCGGTGATCGGCGCGCAGCCCGCCACGAAGCTCAGCGTGTCCTGCCCCACCTGGTAGGAGGACGGGCACAGGATGTTGCGGAAGCCCTGCTTCTCGGCCTCCTTCACGATGCCCGAGCAATGCGCCCAGCTTGAGCGCAGCCGCCCGTCGGGCACGCCAAGATACTCGTAATCGTCCGAGCAGAGCGCGGCGAACCAGCTGACCTCGCTGGCCTCCAGATCGGGTGACGTGACGGGAACGACGGTCATGGATGCGGCCCTCCCAAGCCTTGTGACTGGACAAAGGCGTAGCGCGGCGCGCACACTGGATCAATGGTATATCAATTTGCGCGAACGGAAGGAGACGGCATGCGCGGCGCCCTGCCCAGCTACCTCAGGATCGCCGAGACGCTGACCCGCGACATCGGCGCGGGGCTGCTGCGCCCCGGTGACAAGCTGCCGACCGAGCGCGGGCTGGCCGCAAAGCATGGCGTGACGGTGACGACGCTGCGCAAGTCGCTTGCCGTGCTCACCGAGCGCGGGCTTCTGGAACGGCGTCAGGGCTCGGGCAACTACATCCGTCCGGGCGACGCCACGCAGGGCACCTACGCGCTCTTTCGCCTCGAGCGCCCCGAGGGCGGCGGGCTGCCCACCGCCGAGCTGATCGCGCTGACCCGCCGCGACAAGTCCGCCGATCTTCCCGATCTCGGCTCGGACGCGGCCCAGGCGTGGAACATCCGTCGGCTGCGCTCGCTCGACCATCGGCCCGTCGCGGTCGAAGACATCTGGCTCGATGGCCGCTTCGACGGCCCGCTCACGCCCGAGCGCGTCTCGGAGTCGCTCTATCGCAGCTACCGCGACCTCTTGGGCCTGCAGATCGCCCGCGCCGAGGATCGCCTGTCGGCGGGCGCCCTGCCCGACTGGGGCGCGGCCCGGCTCGGCGTCGCACAGGGCACGATGATGGGGCTTGCCCAGCGTCGCGCTTTCGACGCAGATGGGCGAATTGCGGAGGTCTCGACCACCTGGTTCGACCCCGCCCGCGCGGTCTATGTCGCGCGCATCCCGTGACGCGCAAGGGGGGAGGCCTCGCATGACACGATACGGCATCATCGGGTCCGGCATGATGGGGCAGGAGCATATCCGCAACATCGCCCTTCTGACCGAGGCCGAGGTCTCGGCCTTCGTCGAGCCGGACCCCGGCATGGCGGCGGCGACCCAGGGCCTCGTGCCCATGGCGGCGAACTGCCCCGACATCCCCAGCCTGCTCGCGCGCAACGACGTGGACGCGCTGGTCATCGCCTCGCCCAACCACATGCATATCGGCCAGTTGAAACAGGTCGCGGGGCTGCGCCCCCTGCCCGTGCTGGTGGAAAAGCCGCTCTATACTGACGAGGCCCAGATCCCCGAGTTGCAGGAGATCATGGCGGCCTATCCCGCCCCTATCTGGGTCGCGATGGAATACCGCTACATGCCCCCCGTCCAGAAGTTCCGCGAGATGGCCGAAGAGGCCACCGGCGGCATCCGCATGCTGACGATCCGCGAGCATCGGTTCCCCTTCCTGGCCAAGGTCGGCGAATGGAACCGCTTCAATCGCAACACCGGCGGCACGATGGTCGAGAAATGCTGCCATTTCTTCGACCTGATGCGCCTGATCCTGAACGACGAACCCGTGCGCGTGATGGCGAGTGCGGGACAGGCGGTGAACCACCTCGACGAGGCCTATGGCGGCGAGACGCCGGATATCTGGGACCACGGCTATGT
>CBFIFZ010000283.1:0-1999 GCA_965661995.1 Roseicyclus sp. | reverse complement strand
CCCTTGGCCATGGCCCTGGGCCAGCACCGGCGCGGCGAGGATCAGGGCAAGGGCGGTGAGGCGGGCAAGGTGGCGGGTCTTCATGGCGGGGCTCCTCGGGCGGATTATGGGCCTTGGCAGCCATCCACGAAATCCCCGCCCGCGTCCATCCGGCGCGGCCCGGCCCCCCGTTTTGCCGCACCCCGCCGTGTTGACCCCTCGCGGCACGGGGCGTAAATCGGAGCGCAACGACCGGACCCGCGCGGCAGGGGTATCTCTACGTGCGACAGGTCCCACCCCAGGGACGAGCCAAGGGACACCCATGTCAGAGCTCATGTCAGACTACGCCCCGATCCTGATCTTCCTGGCGCTTGCCATCGGATTGGGCCTCGTGCTGATCCTCGCCGCCGTCGTGCTGGCGGTGAAGAACCCCGACCCCGAAAAGCTGTCGGCCTATGAATGCGGGTTCAACGCTTTCGATGACGCGCGGATGAAGTTCGACGTGCGGTTCTACCTCGTGTCGATCCTGTTCATCATCTTCGATCTCGAGATCGCCTTCCTGTTCCCGTGGGCCGTGGCCTTCCCCGGCCTGTCGGACGTGGCCTTCTGGTCGATGATGGTGTTCCTCGGCGTGCTGACGGTCGGCTTCGCCTACGAATGGAAGAAGGGGGCGCTGGAATGGGAGTGATGACCGGGACCAACACCGCGGGCCCTGACCGCGAGGTGACCACCGCCGCACTGAACCGCGAGCTGCAGGACAAGGGCTTCCTCGTCACCTCGACCGAGGACATCATCAACTGGGCGCGCACCGGCAGCTTGCACTGGATGACCTTTGGTCTTGCCTGCTGCGCGGTCGAAATGATGCACACCTCGATGCCGCGCTACGACGCCGAACGCTTCGGGATCGCGCCGCGCGCGTCCCCTCGGCAGTCGGACGTGATGATCGTGGCGGGCACGCTGACCAACAAGATGGCGCCCGCGCTGCGCAAGGTCTACGACCAGATGCCCGAGCCGCGCTATGTCATCTCGATGGGGTCCTGCGCGAACGGCGGGGGCTACTATCACTACAGCTATTCCGTGGTGCGCGGCTGCGACCGGATCGTGCCGGTCGACATCTACGTGCCCGGCTGCCCGCCGACGGCCGAGGCGCTGCTTTACGGCATCCTGCAGCTGCAGCGGAAGATCCGCCGCACCGGAACCATCACGCGCTGACGCGCCCCGGCGCGACAAGGAGATTGGCATGAGCGTGGACGCGCTGAACGAACTGGCGGCCCATATCGCCGAGAAACAGGCCGACGCGGTGCTGGGAACGGATGTGTCCGAATACGGCGAGTTGACGGTCGAGATCACGCCCGCCGCCCTGGTCGAATTCGTCGATTGGCTGAAGTCGGACCCGACCTGCAAGTTCTCGACCCTGATCGACATCACCGCCGTCGATTACCCCGAGCGCGAGCGGCGCTTCGACGTGGTGTGGCATTTCCTGAGCATGTACCAGAACCACCGCGTCCGCGTGAAATGCGCGCTGCGCGAGGATGAGATGCTGGCCTCGATCACCTCGGTCCACCCCGGCGCGGGCTGGTACGAGCGCGAGGTCTACGACATGTTCGGCATCCTCTTCACGGGGCATTCCGACCTGCGCCGCATCCTGACCGATTACGGCTTCCGCGGGCACCCGCTGCGCAAGGATTTCCCGACCACCGGCTACACCGAGGTGCGCTACGACGAAGAGCTCAAGCGCGTCGTCTACGAACCGGTGAAGCTGGTGCAGGAATACCGCCAGTTCGACTTCATGTCGCCGTGGGAAGGTGCGGATTACGTGCTGCCGGGCGATGAGAAGGCAGGGGAGAAAGCGTGATGATGGACGGCGCCAAAGGCTTCTCCGACGCCGAGACCGGCGAGCAGAAGATCCGCAACTTCAACATCAACTTCGGCCCGCAGCACCCTGCGGCGCATGGCGTGCTGCGCCTTGTGCTGGAGCTGGACGGCGAGATCTGCGAGCGCTGCGATCCGCATATCGGCC
>CBFIFZ010000282.1:0-2021 GCA_965661995.1 Roseicyclus sp. | reverse complement strand
AGCGAGGCATAGCTGTCCTGGAACACCATTTGCATATGGCGGCGGAAGTCCTTGAGCGGCACCTCGGTGCCTGCCACGCGGCCGCGAAAGCGCACCTCGCCCCGGTCCGAGGGCAGAAGATGCGTCAGAAGCCGCGCGGTGGTGGACTTGCCGCAGCCGCTTTCGCCGACCACGCCCAGCGTCTCGCCGGGGGCCACGTCGAAGCTGACGTCATCGACCGCGCGCACCACCTTGCGCGCCGCCCCCCAGCCGCCCGCGTTGAAATGCTTGACGAGGTTGTGAGCCGAAAGGATCGCGTCGCTCATTGCTTGATATCCATCGCCGAGCGCAGCCCGTCGCTGAGCATGTTGAACGAGATCGAGGTGAGGAAGATCATCACGCCCGGCAGCGCGGCCAGCCAGGGTTGGACGTAGATCGCGTTCCTGAGCGTGTTCAGCATCAGCCCCCATTCGGGGTTGGGCGGGCTTACGCCGAGACCGAGGAAGGACAGACCCGCCGCAAGGATCATCGAGACCGAGATCAGGCTGGTCGCATAGACGAAGATCGGCCCCAGCACGTTGCCCAGCACATGCGCGCGCACGATGGTGAAGGCGCTGGCGCCGCTGGCCCGCGCGGCCTCGATATATTCTAGCTTGCGCACGGCGGTGGTGACGCTTTCGGCCACCCGCGCGATGGGCGGGATGAAGACGACCGTCAGCGACAGGAGCCCGTTCAGGATGCCCGCCCCCAGCGCGCCCGAGATGGCGATGGCCAGCAGAACCGAGGGGAAGGCGTAGAAGACATCGAGCACCCGCATGGTGATCGAGTTCACCCAGCCCCCCGCGTAGCCCGCGGCGATGCCGATGGCCGAGCCGATGACGAAGGCGATCAGCACCGGTGTGACACCCATGAAGAGCGACAGCCGCGCGCCGTAGATCAGCCGGCTGAGCATGTCGCGGCCCAGCTCGTCGGCGCCCAGCGGGTAGCCCTCGGTCCCGATGGGCGAAAGGCGGCGGATCATCGTGCCGTCAAGCGGGTCCTGCGGCGCGACCCAGGGCGCGAAGATCGCCATCAGGATCAGCCCCCCCGCGACGCAGCCCGCGGCGACGGCGACCTTGTCCTTGAGGAAGCGGCGACCCACGCCGCTCCAGTAGCCGCGGGGCTTGTCGGCGGTGGCCAGCGTCTCGATGTCGGTCTGTGCAACGGCCATGGCTCAGCCCCTCTGCAGGCGCGGGTCGAGCGCCGATTGCACCACGTCGACGACGAGGTTCAGGATCACGAAGAACATCGCCAGCACCAGGATGGTGCCCTGCAGAAGCGGCAGGTCGCGCTGGAAGATCGCCTGCCCCAGCAGGAACCCGGTGCCGGGCCATGAAAAGACCGTCTCGATCAGGATGGACCCGCCCAGCAGGTAGCCCAGCTGCAACCCCATCACCGCCAGCGCGGTGGGGGCGGCGTTCTTGATGACATGGGCCAGAACGCCCCGGTCCAGAAGGCCCTTGGCCCGCAATCCGGTCACGAATTCCTGTTGCAGGATATCGGCCACCAGCGCCCGCACGGTGCGGGCCACGATGCCCATGGGGATCACCGACATGGTGACGGCAGGCAGGACGAGGTGGCGCATGTGCTCCCAGTCCCAGGCCCATTGGCTCGACCCGCCGGGGCCCGCGCCCGTGGCCGGGAACCAGCCCAGCTCGACCGAGAAGATGATGACCAGCACCATGCCCAGCCAGTAATGCGGCACCGAGACGCCCACGACGGCCAGCGTCGAGGCGAGCTTGTCGATCCAGCTGTCGCGGAAGAAGCCCGCGACGAAGCCGAAGAGCCCGCCGAGCGTGAAGCCGATGATCGTGGCGGTGACCGCAAGGATCAGCGTGTTGCCGACCGCGTTCATCACTTCGGCGGTGACGGGCCGTCCAGTAGCGATGGAATTGCCCAGATCGCCCTGCAGCGCGCGGCCCAGCCAGCGCAGGAATTGTTCGGGATAGGACCGGTCGAAGCCGTAGATCGCCATCAGCTGCTCCTGCAGCTCGACCGAGGCG
>CBFIFZ010000281.1:0-2026 GCA_965661995.1 Roseicyclus sp. | reverse complement strand
CATGAGTGTAACGACCGACCTCACCCCGCCGACATCGCAGCGCAGCCTTCCCGAACCGAAGGCCGTTCTGACGCTGCTGAAACCGATCACCTGGTTCCCGCCGATGTGGGCCTATCTCTGCGGTGCCGTGTCCGCGGGCGTCTCGCCTGCCGGGCACTGGGTCGCGGTGATCCTCGGCGTGATCCTTGCCGGTCCCATCGTCTGCGGCATGAGCCAGGCGGCGAATGACTGGTGCGACCGTCACGTCGACGCGATCAACGAGCCGCATCGCCCGATCCCCTCGGGGCGTATTCCGGGGCGCTGGGGCCTGTGGATCGCCATCGCCATGTCGGGCGTCGCCGCCGTGGTTGGCCTTGCGCTCGGGCCATGGGGTTTTGCCGCGACGCTGGTCGCCATCTCCGCCGCCTGGGCCTATTCGGTCGAGCCGATCCGCCTGAAGCGCTCGGGCTGGTGGGGGCCGGGGCTTGTCGGTCTCAGCTACGAAACTCTGCCCTGGTTCACCGGTGCCGCGGTCCTGTCGATGGGCGCGCCCAGCTGGCCGGTGATCATCGTGGCCGTCCTTTATGGTATCGGCGCGCATGGCATCATGACGCTCAATGATTTCAAGGCGCTGGAAGGCGACCGGCAGATGGGGGTGAACTCGCTGCCCGTCACGCTCGGCCCCGAGCGCGCGGCGAAGCTCGCCTGCGTCGTCATGGCCGTTCCGCAGCTGATCGTTTTCATCCTGCTTTACGGTGTGTGGGACCGCCCGTGGCATGGCCTTGCCATCGCCGTTTCGCTCATCGCGCAGCTCTACGCGATGCAGGTCCTTCTGCGCGACCCGAAGGGCAAGGCACCATGGTATAACGGCGTGGGCGTCACGCTTTACGTCTCCGGCATGATGGTCACCGCCTTCGCCGTCCGCTCGCTGGAGGCATGGCCGTGACGCTCTCCTGGCTGCAGATCATCCGGCTTGGCCTCGTGCAGATGTCGCTCGGGGCCATTGTCGTTCTCACCACCTCGACGCTCAACCGGCTCATGGTGGTCGAGCTTGCGCTGCCCGCCGTGCTGCCCGGCCTTCTGGTCGCGTTGCATTACGGCATCCAGATCACACGGCCTCAATGGGGCTACAAATCCGACACCGGCGGAAAGCGCACGCGCTGGATCATCGGCGGCATGGGTATTCTCGCGCTCGGCGGGCTGTCGGCGGCCTATGGTGTCGTCCTGATGGAGACGCAGGCGACGCTCGGCCTGATCGTCTCGATCCTCGCCTATGCGGCGATCGGCATGGGGGTCGGTGCCTCCGGCACCTCGCTTCTGGCGCTGTTGGCGACCGCCACGGCGCCCCGGCGCAGGCCCGCTGCCGCCACGATCACCTGGCTGATGATGATCTTCGGCATCGCCATGACCGCCGGCGTCTCGGGCCAGTTCCTCGACCCCTACACGCCCGAACGGCTGATGGCGGTCGTCGGCGTCGTCACGCTGGGGGCTTTCACGCTCACCTGCCTTGCCGTCTGGGGGATCGAGGCGCGCGTCCTCGCCCGCCCGCAAGAGGCCGCCGCCCCCTTTGTCGAAGGGCTGCGCGAGGTCTGGGCCGAGCCCAAGGCGCGGATGTTCACGCTGTTCGTGTTTCTCAGCATGACCGCCTATTTCATGCAGGAACTGATCCTCGAGCCCTATTCCGGCCTCGTCTTCGGCTTCACGCCCGGTCAGTCCACGACGCTTTCTGGCGCGCAGAACGGCGGCGTCTTCCTCGGGATGGTTGTGGTCGGCGTCGCAGGCACCGCGCTGCGGCTTCTCAGCCTCAAGGCGTGGGTCGTGATCGGCTGCGTCGGGTCTGCCGCAGCGCTCCTCGCCATCAGCGCGCTGGGCCAGGTCGGCCCCGGCGCACCGCTCCTGCCTGCGGTCGTCGCGATGGGGTTCTTCAACGGGATGTTCGCCGTCGCCGCCATCGGCTCGATGATGGCGCTGGCCGGTGAAGGCCGTGACGCGCGCGAGGGCACGCGGATGGGCCTTTGGGGTGCCGCGCAGGCCATCGCCGCCGGCT
>CBFIFZ010000280.1:0-2049 GCA_965661995.1 Roseicyclus sp. | reverse complement strand
GCGTCCAGACGAAGCTCTGGCGCGTCAACTCGCCCGCCATGGCCATCCGCCCCAGGTCGGCCTTGGAAAACGGGCCCTTCGTCTGGCCGTTCTCGGCGATGTGCCACACGTGCTCCACCGGCGGCGGGGGCGGGGCGGCATGGGCCGCCTGGTGTGGCTGCGCCTGCTGGCTACCGAGGCCTTGCGCGAACTGCCCCGCCATCGCCATGCCCATCCCCATTCCAAGGCCTTCGCCCATGCCGCTGCCGCCCGGCGCATCGGCGGCCGCGCGCATCGCCTCGGCGGTCTGGAACTGGGTGTAGCGGTTCAGGTCGCCCACCACGCCCATCGAGGTGCGCCGGTCCAGCGCCTCCTCGACCGCGGGGGGCAGCGAGATGTTCTCGATGTAGAGCTCGGGCAGCGTCAGCCCGTACTGGTCGATCGTCTCGGAGATGCGCCCCGCGACCAGCTTGCCGAACTCGCCGGTGTTGGCCGCCATGTCGAGCACCGGGATGCCGGAGCCCGCCACCACCTGGCTGAACTGCTGCACGATGATGTTGCGGATCTGGAAGGTCACCTCGTCGGTGGTGAACTCGCCGTCCGTCCCCACGATCTCGGTCATGAAGCGGCCTGCGTCGGCCACCTTGACCGTGTAGGTCCCGAAGGCGCGGATGCGCGTCGGTCCGAACTCCGGATCGCGCAGCATGATCGGGTTCTTCGTGCCCCATTTCAGATCGGTGAAGCGGGCGGTGTTGACGAAGTAGATCTCCGACTTGAAGGGCGAGGCAAAGCCGTGGTCCCAATGCTGGAGGTTCGTCATGATCGGCATGTTGTTGGTCTCGAGCATGTAGAGACCGGGGGTGAAGATGTCGGCCAGCTGCCCCTCGTGGATGAAGACCGCGACCTGTCCCTCGCGCACGGTCAGCTTGGCGCCGTACTTGATCTCGTGGCCGTAGCGCTCGAAGCGGTAGACCATGGTGTCGCGGGTGTCGTCGGTCCACTCGATGACATCGATGAACTGGCCTTTGAGGAAATCCATGAACGGCATGACGGGGCCTCCTTCGGGGGGTCGTGTGAATGCGTGTGTCAGCTGGGTCCGCCGAGCAGCTCTTCGGCGATGCGGCGCACGGGTCCGCGCGCCTCGGCGGGCTCGAGGCCGGGTTGCAGGCGGGGGTCGTAAAGCATGCGCAGAAGCAGCTCGTCATGCCGCGTCAGAAGCGCGAATTCCTCGTCGTCGTTGAAGATCGACGGCCGCGCCGTCGGGCTGTCGTTGGGCAGGCCAAGGCCCTGGGCCACCTCCTCGTGGACGCAGGAGCGGCGCAGCAGGCTGGGGTGTTCGTCGCGGATGATCGCGACGGCCGCGACATAGACGGACCGCCCCCCCGATTGCGAGAAGGCATAGACCGAGCAGAAGGTCGAGCGCGGCAGCGCCTCGATCTCGGTGATGGTCTCGGGGCCGACGCCGGGCACGAGGCGGCGCACCAGCTCGCCGGCGGTCGTCTGGTCGTCCCGGCTGATGTAGAGCACGTGGAAGTTGCCGCCCGAGGACACGGTCGTGATCGGGTGCCCGGTCACCCGTGCGAGCCTGCTGGCGTAGGTGCTCAGGACCGAGCGGTCCTCGGCCCGCTGGGCCGTGTCGACGGAGCGCCCGAAATGCGCCTGGATGCGCACCGGCTGCTCCCAGCGGCGCAGGCGCGATGGGGTCTGGCGCTGGATGAACCGCCCGCCCGAGAGCGTGTATTCATCGTAGAGCGCGATGCGCTCGAAATTCGCGGCCAGCGTCGCGGCCGAGAAAGGCGCGTCTCGCTGCCCGTCATCGGTCCGCAGGAGGCCGTCGGAGACCAGCCGCGCCTCGACGCCGCGGTAATAGCGCGCAAAGGCGGCGCTCTCGGCGGATTGAACCGGCGCTTCGGCCCGCACCTCGGGCCGGGGCGAGACATCGGGGGCCGGCGTCACCACGCAGCCCCCGAGCACCAGTGCCACGGCGCCCGTCAGAAGATATGTCAGCGGGCGCCGCATGCCTGCCGGTCAGCCCGCCGGGGGCGGGGGCGGGGTCGCGCCCGATCCCGT
>CBFIFZ010000279.1:0-2150 GCA_965661995.1 Roseicyclus sp. | reverse complement strand
CGGTCTTCACCTCTTTGGCCCCCGTCGCCCCGGCCTCGGCCGCGGCCATCAGCCCGTCGGCGAAGGGGAAGAACGCGTCCGAGGCCACGACCGAGCCCTTCGCGGGCGTCTCGGGCAGGCCCAGCTCCGCGCCCATGCGCCCCGCCTTGAGGGCCGCGATGGTCGAGCTGTCCACGCGGCTCATCTGGCCCGCGCCGACGCCCACGGTCGCGCCGTCCCTGACGTAGACGATCGCGTTCGATTTCACGTGTTTCGCCACCGTCCAGGCAAAACGCAGGTCGGCCATCTCGACCGCCGAGGGCGCGCGTTTCGTCACCACCTTCAGATCGGCCTCGGCCACGAAACCGGTGTCCTTGTCCTGCACCAGGAGGCCGCCCGCGACCTGTTTCCACGCGGTCACGGCTGCGCGCGGGTCGGGCAGCGCGCCCGTCGTCAGCAGTCGCAGGTTCTTCTTCGCGGCGAAGATCGCCTTGGCCTCCTCATCCGCGTCGGGCGCGATCACGACCTCGGTGAAGATCTTCACGATCTCCTCCGCCGTCGCCCCGTCAAGCGTGCCGTTCAGCGCCACGATGCCGCCAAACGCGCTGGTGCGGTCGCAGTCGAAGGCCTTTTGATAGGCTTGCGTCAGCGTCGCGCCGCGCGCCACGCCGCAGGGGTTGGCGTGCTTGATGATCGCGACGGCGGGGCCGTCCTCGGGCGCGAATTCCGCCACCAGCTCGAAGGCCGCGTCGGTGTCGTTGATGTTGTTGTAGCTCAGCTCCTTGCCCTGGTGTTGTACCGCTGTCGCAACGCCGGGGCGATCCGAGCCATCCACGTAGAAGGCGGCCGCCTGGTGCGGGTTCTCGCCATAGCGCATGGTCTGCTTCAAGGTTCCGGCAAAGGCACGGCGGCGGGGCTCGGCATCGCCATGGGCGCCCGCCATCCAGCCCGAGACCGCGGCGTCATAGGCCGCCGTGCGGGCATAGGCGGTGCGCGCGAGCCGCTGGCGGAAGGCAAGCGTTGTGCCACCCTGCGCCGAAAGCTCGGCCAGCACATCGGCGTAATCGGCGGTATCGACCACGACGCCGACAAAGGCGTGATTCTTGGCCGCCGCGCGGATCATCGCGGGGCCGCCGATGTCGATGTTCTCGATGCAGGTGTCGTAATCCGCGCCCGAAGCGACGGTGGCCTCGAACGGGTAGAGGTTCACGACCAGAAGGTCGATCGCGCCGATCCCGTGCGCCTGCATCGCGGCCAGGTGATCCGCGTTGTCGCGCAGCGCCAGAAGCCCGCCATGCACCATCGGGTGCAGCGTCTTCACGCGGCCGTCCATCATCTCGGGAAAGCCCGTCACCTCGGCCACGTCGCGCACCGGCAGGCCCGCCTCGCGCAGGCTGCGCGCGGTGCCGCCGGTCGAGAGCAGTTCGACGCCAGCGGCGTCCAGCGCGGTGGCAAACTCGATCAGCCCGGTCTTGTCGGACACGGAAATCAGCGCGCGGCGCAGGGGCACGGTGGTCATGAGGGGGATGTCCTTTTCAGTCGTCTTGCTCATCCGCGCCGGGCGCGGCCAGAAGGCCCACGGGCCGTGCGAGCGTCCAGCTCACGGCGCTGCCATAGCCGGTGAGCGCGCCGGTGAGAACGATCTGTTTTGTCGCGCGCGGCTTGACCCGCCCGCCGTCGAGATAGACCGAGGGCTCGAGCGTCAGCTTCGCCTCGCCGCCGTAGCGAAAGACCCAGGTCTCGCGCCCCGGAAGCTGGATCGACACCGCGGTGCCGCCCATGTCGATCTCGGCGCTGGCGTCGGGGTGCAGGTGGAACCGCACCGCGTAGCGCAGCCCGGTGTCGGCGGGCAGGCGCTTCAGCACGCGGTCGAGCGTGGCGCGGTCGCGTTCCGTCATCGCGGCAAGCCCGTCCTCGCCGCGCAACAGGCTGCCGTCGCGGTCGAGTTGCAGCGAGCGCAGGTGGACGAGACCGTGGGTCTTGCGCCAGCCGTCATGGCTGAGCGCGAGGCCCTCGGCCGTCTTCATCTCGGCCTGCTGCACCTCGACGGTGGCGGGGCCCTGCACGAAATCCTGTTTCTCGGGCATCTCGCGGTCGCCGCCGCGGGCAAGCCGCGCGCTGGCGTAGCCCATCAGCGAAAGGGTCGAGTGGCTGGCCGTGGCCCGCCCCGC
>CBFIFZ010000278.1:0-2164 GCA_965661995.1 Roseicyclus sp. | reverse complement strand
TGGCATTGCTGTCGAAGGTCAGAAAGTCGGGGTTGGCGTAGTCGTTCAGCGCGGCCAGCATCTCGAGCGTGGCGATGCCGGTCTCGTTGTTGATCGCGGGCGCGGCGCTGCCGGCCTCGAACAACTGACCACCATGGCCGAGGTACATGTTCACGAATTCCTCGCCCAGGTTCCAGCCCGAGGCGGTGTTCATCGCGAAGGGATGATCCATGATCCCCGCCTCGCGCACGGCGGCCAGAACCTCGAGCACCTCTTCGTAGGTGGTGGGGCGCTCGGCGCCGACCTGGGCCAGCACGTCGTCACGCACGAACAGGTGCTGGGCGTTGGCCATGAAGGCCACGGCCATCACCTGCCCGTCGATGGTGATACGGTTGGTCATCGGCAGGTCGGGCGCGTATTCGGCGATCAGGTCGTCGAGCGGGCGGATCAACCCCTCGTTCAGCAGCGGCACGATCGAGGAGTTCGCGACGATGGCCGACGTGTATTCGGCCGGGTTCGCCGTCAGGGCCGCGACCTGGATGTCACGATGCTCGGTCGTCTGGTTCGCTGTCACCTCGACGCTGTCGGTGGCGCATTCAGCGGCGCCCCCGGCCATCGCGTGCAGCGCGGGGAAGTCGTTGGAAAGGATCGCGACGCGCCCGCTTTCGATGCCGCAATCGGCCATCGCGGCACCTGCGCCGAGGATCGTGGCGACCGCGGTGAGGGTCGTCATCCGGGTGAAACTCATCTCTGGTCAGCTCCCTGTGATGTGGTCCGGTCCCCCGACCTGCGTCATCGGGCCGAACCTTCAAGTGTTTTCGGTCATGCGAGGTCGGGGCGAGTGCGAATCGCATCCGTCGTGCATACGTTTTCAATCCTGAGCCATGATCACCCCATCTTGCAAGGTTTTTTCTTCGCAACAGGGCCGCGCGAAACATTCGAAAAATAAGGCTTGCGCGGATTTCATCTTTGGCGATAGCGTCGGTGAAAACGTATGCAACAAACCCGCCCGGGGAGGGTGCGTTTTCATGGCCGAAATCCAGCTCAGGAACCTCTCGAAACGCTGGGGCAGCTTTGTCGGCGTCGAGAATTTCGACCTTACGATCGCCGACCGCGAGTTCCTTGTCCTGCTCGGCCCCTCGGGCTGCGGCAAGACCACGACGATGCGCATGATCGCGGGGCTGGAGGAGATCACCGAGGGCGATATCCTGATCGACGGCAAGCGTGTGAACGACCTCGACCCCAAGGACCGCGATGTCGCGATGGTGTTCCAGTCCTACGCGCTTTACCCCAATCTCGACGTCTACGAGAACATCCGCTTCCCCCTCAAGGTCCGCAAGATCGACCCGGCCACCCACCGCGAGCGCGTGATGCGCGCCGCCGAGATGGTGGAACTGACCGAGTTCCTGCACCGTCGCCCTGCCGAGCTGTCGGGCGGCCAGCGGCAGCGCGTGGCACTGGCCCGCGCCATCGTGCGGCAACCCAACGTGTTCCTGATGGACGAGCCCCTGTCGAACCTCGACGCGAAGCTGCGCGTCTCGACGCGGGCGCAGATCAAGAACCTCAGCCACGAGCTGAAGGTCACGACGATCTACGTGACCCACGACCAGATCGAGGCGATGACGCTCGCCGACCGCGTCGTCGTGATGTCCAAGGGCATCGTCCAGCAGGTCGGCACGCCGACCGAGATCTACGACACGCCCGCCAACACCTTCGTCGCCAGCTTCATCGGCTCGCCCGCGATGAACCTTGTCGAGGGCGAGATGACGGGCGGTGTGTTCGAGGGGCGCGGATTGCGGATCGAAGGGCTGAAGGCCCGCGACGGCAAGGCCGTGCTGGGCTTCCGTGCCGAGGATGCGACGCTGGAGGGCGGCACCGAACTCAGCGCGCCGATCTACACGCTTGAGCTGCTCGGCGACTCGACCATGGTCACCGTGCGGCTGGGCCATGACCTGGTGTCGGTCAAGGCACCCAAGGATTTCCGCGCCGAGATCGGCGAGGGGTTCACCGCGCATATCCCGGCCTCGATCTGCCATGTCTTCGACGCCGCCACGGGGGCGCGGCTGTAGCGCCATGGCAATCGCCTACGACCACATCGTGATCGGCGCGGGCTCGGCGGGATGCGCCGTGGCGCATGGGCTGGTGACGGGCGGCGCGGGCAGCGTGCTGGTGATCGAGGCCGGGC
>CBFIFZ010000277.1:0-2166 GCA_965661995.1 Roseicyclus sp. | reverse complement strand
CAAGGTTAAGGCGCGGGGAAGACCAACCCGTCCATCAGCTTGCGCGCCGTCCTGACCGTGCCCGCCCCGGTGATGGTTCCGCGCGCATCGCGCTCGACCACCACCTCGGCGGCCCCTGTCGGGTGCTCGATCCGGAACAGCCCGCCCTCGGGCAGCACAGCCAGCGCCGCCGCAGGCCCCGCCTCCAGCCCGCAGGCCGCCGCCACGCTGACCGCGGCGAAAACCCCGATGGAGGCATGGCAGCGATGCGGAATGAAACTCCGCGTCGCAATCGCGCCGCCCGCGCGCGCCCGGCTGACCAGCGTCATCTTCGGCACGCTCTTCTCCGTCACGTCGCCCAAGCCCATCATCGGCCCGGCCTCCAGCCGGATCGCCTCGAGCCGCGCCTTCAACTCCGCATCGGCATCGAGCGCCGCGCGCTCCTCGGCCCCCGTGATCCCGAAATCCTCCGCCGCCATCACGACAATCGGCATCCCCATGTCGATCAGCGTGCAGTCCACGCCCCCGATCCGGTCCACCGCGCGGCCCGTCGGCAGCATCGCACCCCCGGTCATCGACCCCGCAAGACCGCTGAACATCAGCGGCACCGGCGCATGCGTGCCCGGTACCCCGTCGATGGCCGCAATCCCTTCGTAGCTCACCCGCCCGTCGGGCGTGGCGATGCGCGCCAAGGCGACCTCGCCCGTGTTCACCATGTGGATGCGCACCGGCGTTTCGCCGTCCTGTGCCGTGACCAGCCCCCGCTCGATTGCCGCCGGCCCGACGCCCGCCAGGATATTCCCGCAGCCCTGCGCGTCCGAAACCCGCGCCTCATCGACGAAGACCTGCAGGAACAGGTAGTCGACATCCGCATCCGCCCGGCTCGGCGGCCCCAGCACCGCCACCTTCGAGGTCAGTGGATCGGCCCCGCCGATCCCGTCGATCTGCCTTGGGTCGGGGCTTCCCATGATCCCCATAAGCAGAGCGTCACGCGCCCCCGGATCGCCCGGCAGATCGCGCGCCAACAGATACGCCCCCTTCGACGTGCCCCCCCGCATCCAGAGACAAGGGATGCCCTCGGTCATCTGCGGCCTGCCGTATGTACGCTGTGTGTACAGGGTGTGTACGGGGTGTGACGCGCGGTTTCACTCATACCGCAGCCCCTTCTCCGCCAGCCGCCCGCGCATGTCGTAAATGTCGAGCCCCAGCTCGCCCGAGGCCAGCCGCGCCCGCTTGCCCTCTTCCGCGGCCATCCGTTTTTCCGCCTTTTCAAGGGTGTCCCGCGCCTCGCCCACAGGCACCACGCAGACCCCGTCATCATCGGCGACGATGATATCTCCGGCGTTGACCAAGGCCCCCCCGCAGACCACCGGCACATTGACCGAACCGACCGTTTCCTTCACCGTGCCTTGCGCGCTAACCCATTGTGACCAGACGGGAAATCCCATCGCCCGCAAGTCCCGCGTGTCTCTCACGCCGCCCGAGGTCACCAGCCCCCGGCACCCGCGAGCCATCGCCGAGGTCGCCAGCAGATCGCCGAAATACCCGTCGGAACAAGGACTTGTCGGCGCCAGCACAAGAATGTCCCCCTCGCGCAGCTGCTCGATGGCGACATGCACCATCCAGTTGTCCCCCGGCGGGGCGGATATGGTGACCGCCGACCCAGCAACCCCCAGATCTTGCTGGATCGGCCGGATCGACGGGTCCATCAGCCCCCGCCGCCCCATCGCCTCATGCACCGTCGCAACCCCGGCTTTTCCAAGCCTTTCAACGACATCCGCATCCGCGCGCGGAACCTCCGTCACCACCACACCCATCAGCGCGCCCCCCTCACAACGCGTCCACGCAGCGCGGAAAGACGCTCTCGAACCCTTCCGCGTAGCGGCAATCCCGCCCCCCGGCCTGTCCGCCCGAGTTGCGCTTGAAATGGTTGGCCCGCTGCTGGGCCACGCGGGTGTAATACTCCCACAGATGGACCTGCCCGTTCATGCATTCCATCGCCGCGCGCTTCTTCTCCCACACTGGCGTAACATCCAGAAAAACATCGGGTTTCCAGCCCATCTGCTCGGTCTGGTGCGGCTCGAACAGGTAGAATTGCGGCGCCCCCAGAACCTGCTCTCCGGGGTTGTGCCCCCAGGCCTGCGCGATCATCCGCGCCTCCAGCGCGACCTGCGTCATGTACATGTG
>CBFIFZ010000276.1:0-2234 GCA_965661995.1 Roseicyclus sp. | reverse complement strand
CACGCCATGGGCTCGGCCCTTGTCGATCCAGCCATAGGCGAGGCGGGCGACGTGGACACCGCCGCCGTGATCCTGACGACGGCGTCGGGCAAGATCTGCCAGATCTCCAACTCGCGCCGGGCGGCCTATGGCTATGACCAGCGGATCGAGGTGCATGGGGCCAAGGGCATGCTGCGGGCCGAGAACCAGCTCGAGACGACCGTGGAACTGGCGACCGAGGCGGGCTTTGCCCGCGACCCGGCGCAGCATTTCTTCCTCGAACGCTACGAGGCGGCCTATCTCGCCGAGATGCGCGCCTTCGTCGAAGCGGTCAGCGCGGGCAGCCAGCCCGATCCGGGGATCGAGGACGGGCTGCGCGCGCAGATGCTGGCCGATGCGGCGACGCAATCGCGGCAGACGGGGCAGCCGGTGGACCTGCCCGCGGGTTAATCCTCGCCTTCCGGGCGCCACGCGATGACGAGGTTCCAGGCGAGGAAACCGCCGATGGCGGCAAAGAGATAGGCCCAGACCGTGTTGCCCGCGCTCCATTCCACGCCCGCCCATGCAAAGGGCGCCGCGACCACGAGGTAACGGCGCCAGGCGGGCCGGAAGAACGGGTGTGACGGGTCGATCAGGCGCATGGGCAACGGTCCTTTCCGGGACCACTGTGCAGACATGCGCCGGGCTGGCAAGCCCGCCCTCCGCTGTCAGGGCAGGAGCATGTCGCGCAGATCGCGGGTGCTGTCGGACCCGTCGCGGAAATCGAGCGCGGTGTGAATGTCCACGAGATGCGAGCGCATCAGCGTCTCGGCCTCGTCGGGCTTGCCCGCGGCGATGGCGTCGATCAGCCGCTCGTGGCACTGGCTGTCGCAGCGCGCACGCTCGCGGTGCCAGTAGAGCGCGATGATGAGCGCCGAGCGCGACACCAGCTGATCGACGAAACCGAGCAGCGTCTTCTGGCCCGAGATGCGGGCAATCTCCGTGTGGAACAGCCCCGACAGCCTTAGCGAGCGCCCGTAGTCGCGCGCTTCCAGCGCCTTGTGCTCCTCGGCGCTGTGGCTGAGCAGGATCTGGATATCCTCGGGCGTGGCATGGCGGGCGGCCTCGCGCGCGGTGCGCGGCTCGATCAGCTCGCGCGCCTCGAAGACCTCCTGCGCGTCGGCGGGCGTGGGCTTGGCGACGCTGGCGCCGCGGTTGGGCACGAGGGTGACAAGCTGGCTGTGGGTCAGCGCCTGGAGGCCCGCGCGCACGATGGTGCGTGACACGCCGTAGATCTCGCACAGTTCCGCCTCGGCAAGGCGCGTACCCGGCGGCAGGCGATGTTCGTGGATCGCACGCTCGACCCCGAGAAAAACGGGATTGGCCCGACCGTCATGACGATCGCGCGCCGCGTCGAAGTCCAGATCGTGTTTCATGTGGCCGATATGCTGCATGCACAGGTTGTATGCAATCCGAATCTCGGATTCACGCCAATTCCAACCCGGAACGGGCTCTGTGTGCCACATCGCCCTCACCAGATCGGCGCCATTCCGGGCTTATGCGCCAGGAAATCGCCCTTTTTTCGGGCAAAGTATGCAAAGCTGAAAAAAATTGTATACGAAATTCGTGATGGTTGTCGCCTCAAGGAGACGGGCGCCCTCTTGTGTCGGCAGCACTCCGGTCGCCGCCGGTGGGCCGATCGACACCAACAGGAGTAGACCATGCGAAAGTCCCTACTGAGAACCACGGCAGCCGTCGCCCTTGCCGCGACCATGTCCGTTGCCGGCCCGGCCTGGGCGGAGACGACCCTCACAATCGGCATGACCGCCGCCGACATCCCGCGCACCTCGGGCCAGCCCGACCAGGGCTTCGAGGGCAACCGCTTCACCGGCATCCCGATGTATGACGCGCTGACCCATTGGGACCTGTCCTCCGAGACCGACCCCAGCGTCGTGATCCCCGGCCTTGCGACCGAATGGGCGGTGAACCCCGAGGACCCGACGCGCTGGACCTTCACCCTGCGCGAAGGCGTGACCTTCCACGACGGCTCGCCCTTCAATGCCGCCGCGGTGGTGTGGAACGTCGAGAAGGTGCTGAACGACGCGGCACCCCATTTCGCGCCCGACCAAGTCGGCGCCACGACCTCGCGCATGCCGACGCTGCGCTCGGCCAGCGTGATCGACGAGTATACCGTCGAGCTGGTCACCTCGCAGCCGGACGCCTTCCTGCCGCTCAACATGACGATGCTCTTCATGGCCTCGCCCGCCCATTGGCAG
>CBFIFZ010000275.1:0-2252 GCA_965661995.1 Roseicyclus sp. | reverse complement strand
GTTGGTGGCGACTGTCGTGCCCATCTTGACCGTGCCGATGCGCGCGGGGTCTATGGTGCCGCCCAAGAGCCGCCGGATGCCCTCGATCGCGGCATCCTCGTAGGCCTCGGGGTTTTCCGACAACAGCTTGAGCGGATGCACCGCGCCCGCCCCGTCGCGGCCCACGACGTCGGTGAAGGTTCCGCCGCGGTCGATCCAGAAATCCCAAGTTTCGGGCGCAGCGACATCGGCCATCCCGGACCTCCCCCTCACGGTGACGAATACCCTTGGGTCGGCCAGATCGCGGGCGGCGTCAACCGCGTTGTGACGCCCTCAGCAGTCGAGCGTCATCCGCCGTTCCCAATCGGTCAGGTGGCGGGTGTAGTCGACCCACTCGGCGTGCTTGTACTTGGCGAAAGAGGCCGCGGTCTCGGCCCCGATGCCGTCGCAAAGAGCGGTATCGGCCTCGAACGCGCGCACGGCGTCGAGCAGGTTCAGCGGCAGTTTCGGCGCGTCGACCGTGTGGCCGTCGACATACATGTCGATGTCGAGACGCTGGCCCGGGTCGGCCTTGGTGGCGATCCCGTCCAGCCCCGCGGCAAGGATCGCGGCGGGCATCAGGTAGGGGTTCGCCGCGCCATCGGCCAGCCGCAGCTCCAGCCGGTTGCTGTCGGGGATGCGCACCATGTGGGTGCGGTTGTTGCCGCCGTAGCTGATCGTGTTGGGCGACCATGTCGCGCCCGAGGTGGTGACGGGCGCGTTCAATCTTTTATAAGAATTTACCGTGGGGTTGAGGATCGCCGTCAGCGCGGGCGCATGACCGATCAGCCCGCCAAGGAAGGCATAGGCCGTGTCCGACAGGCCCAGCTCTCCGTCGCCCTTGAACAGGTTCGCACCCGCCCCATTCCAGAGCGAGACATGGGCGTGGCAGCCGTTGCCGGTCAGGTTGGCGAAGGGTTTGGGCATGAAGGTCGCGCGCAGCCCGTGTTTCTCGGCCACGGCGCGGGCCATGAACTTGAAGAAGGTGTGGCGGTCGGCGGTCACAAGCGCGTCGTCGAAATCCCAGTTCATCTCGAACTGGCCGTTCGCGTCCTCGTGGTCGTTCTGGTAGGGGTTCCAGCCCAGGTCGAGCATGTAGGAACAGATCTCGGCGATCACGTCGTAGCGCCGCATCAGCGCGTCCTGATCGTAGCAGGGTTTTTCCTGGATATCGGCGGGGTCGGAGATGGATTTGCCGTCGGGCGTGGTCAGGAAGAACTCGCATTCCACGCCGTGCTTCATCTGGATGTCCTGCGCAGCGGCGCGCGCGATGACCTCTTGCAGCACGACGCGCGGCGCCTTGGCAAAGGGCGCGCCCTTGAAATGCAGGTCGGCGGCGAGCCAGCCGACCTCGGGCTTCCAGGGCAGCTGGATCAGGCTGGCGGGGTCGGGAATGGCGAGGATGTCGGCATCGGCCGGCGACATGTCGAGCCATGCGGCGAAGCCCGCGAAGCCCGCGCCGTTCTCGGCCATGTCGGCGATGGCCTGCGCGGGGGCGAGTTTCGCGCGCTGCACGCCCAGAAGGTCGGTGAAGGATATGAGGAAGAACCTGATGCCCTTCTCTTTCGCCACTGCTGCAAGATCGGTCATGTCGGTTCCCCTTTTACTCTGTCTTCTGCCGGTCAGCTTTGACCGGGTATCCACGTCGTGCCCGCCAGCGGCACGCCCGCCATCGCGGCGCTTTCCACCGTCAGCGCCACGAGGTCCTCGGGCTCGAGGTTCAGCACGTGGCTTTTCCCGCAGGCGCGCGCGATGGTCTGCAATTCCAGCGTCATGACGCCGAGGTAATTGGCCAGCCTGCGGCCCGCCGCGACCGGATCGAGGCGCGAGGCAAGCGCGGGGTCCTGCGTGGTGATGCCCGCGGGGTCGTTGCCCTCGTGCCAGTCGTCATAGGCGCCCGCGGTCGTGCCCATGGCGCGGTAGTCGTCTTCCCATTTCGGGTCGTTGTCGCCCAAGGCGACCAGCGCCGCCGTCCCGATGGAGACCGCATCGGCCCCCAGCGCCAGCGCCTTGGCCACATCGGCCCCGTTGCGGATGCCGCCCGAAACGATCAGCTGCACCGTGCGGTGCATGCCCAGATCCTTGAGCGCCTGCACGGCGGGGCGGATCGCGGCGAGCGTGGGGATGCCCACATGCTCGATGAAGACGTTCTGCGTGGCCGCCGTGCCGCCCTGCATCCCGTCCAGCACCACGGCATCCGCGCCCGCCTTCACGGCAAGCGCCACGTCGTAATA
>CBFIFZ010000274.1:0-2438 GCA_965661995.1 Roseicyclus sp. | reverse complement strand
CCTGATGGATATGGACTCGGGCGAGTTCTACTTCATCGAGGTGAACCCCCGCGTGCAGGTCGAGCATACCGTGACCGAAGAGGTCACCGGCATCGACATCGTGCGCGCCCAGATCCTGATCGCCGAGGGCAAATCGCTGGTGGAGGCCACCGGCGTGGCCAGCCAGTATGACGTGAAGCTCGACGGTCACGCGATCCAGTGCCGCGTGACGACCGAGGACCCGACCAACAATTTCATCCCCGATTACGGGCGCATCACCGCCTATCGCGGCGCGACCGGCATGGGCATCCGCCTTGATGGCGGCACGGCCTATTCGGGCGCTGTCATCACGCGCTACTACGACAGCCTTCTGGAAAAGGTCACGGCCTGGGCGCCCACGCCCGAGGCGGCGATCGCCCGGATGGACCGCGCGCTGCGCGAGTTCCGTATCCGCGGAGTGTCGACGAACATCGCCTTTGTCGAGAACCTGCTGAAGCACCCGACCTTCCTGAATTACCAGTACACGACCAAGTTCATCGACGAGACGCCCGAACTTTTCGATTTCAAGCCGCGGCGCGACCGTGCGACGCGTATCCTGACCTATATCGCGGATATCACCGTGAACGGGCACCCCGAGACCGAGGGGCGCCCCCGCCCCCGGCCCGAGATCAAGGACCCCAAGCCGCCCGCGCTGCGCGTGGACGCGCCCCCGCCCGGCACGCGGCAGATGCTCGACGCACAGGGCCCCGAGGCCGTGGCCAAGTGGATGAAGGCGCAGAAACAGCTTCTGATCACCGACACCACCATGCGCGACGGGCACCAGTCGCTACTGGCCACGCGGATGCGCTCGATCGACATGATCAAGGCGGCCCCCGCCTATGCCGCCAACCTGCCGGGGCTCTTCAGCGTGGAATGCTGGGGGGGCGCGACCTTCGACGTGGCCTACCGCTTCTTGCAGGAATGCCCGTGGCAGCGCCTGCGCGACATCCGCGCGGCCATGCCCAACATCATGACGCAGATGCTTCTGCGCGGGGCCAATGGCGTTGGCTACACGACCTATCCCGACAATGTCGTGCAGGGCTTCGTGAAGCAGGCCGCCGAAAGCGGTGTCGACATCTTCCGCGTCTTCGACAGCCTCAACTGGGTCGAGAACATGCGCGTCTCGATGGATGCGGTGCTGGAGACGGGCAAGATCCTCGAGGGGACGATCTGCTACACCGGCAATGTCCTCGACCCGGACCGGGCGAAGTATGACCTGAAGTATTACGTCAAGATGGCCAAGGAACTGGAGGCCGCGGGCGCCCATGTTCTGGGGCTGAAGGACATGGCGGGGCTGCTGAAGCCCGCCGCCGCCGCGGTGCTGATCCCGGCGTTGAAGGATGCGGTGGATCTGCCGATCCACTTCCACACCCATGACACAGCCGGCATCGCCTGCGGCACGATCCTCGCGGCCTCGGCCGCCGGCGTGGACGCCGTCGATTGCGCGATGGACGCGCTCAGCGGCAACACCTCCCAAGCGACCCTGGGAACCATCGTCGAGGCGCTGCAGTTCACCGAGCGCGACACCGGGCTCGACATCAAGGCGATCCGCGAGATCAGCGATTACTGGGAAGCCGTGCGCGCCCATTACGCGGCCTTCGAGAGCGGCATGCAGGCCCCCGCCTCCGAGGTCTACCTGCACGAGATGCCCGGCGGGCAGTTCACCAACCTCAAGGCGCAGGCGCGCTCGATGGGGCTGGAGGACCGCTGGCACGAGGTGGCGCAGACCTATGCCGACGTGAACCAGATGTTCGGCGATATCGTCAAGGTGACGCCGTCGTCCAAGGTCGTGGGCGACATGGCGCTGATGATGGTCAGCCAGGGCCTGACGCGGGCGGACGTGGAGAACCCGAGGAAGGACGTGGCCTTCCCGGATTCGGTCATCGACATGATGCGCGGCAACCTCGGCCAGCCGCCCGGCGGCTTCCCGCCCGGCATCCTCAAGAAGGTCCTGAAGGACGAGCAGCCGATCCTCGAGCGCCCCGGCAAGGGCGTGCCTGCGGTCGATCTGGCCAAGACGCAGGCCGATCTGGCCGAGACGCTGGAGGTCGAGGTGGATGGCGAGGACCTGATGGGATACCTGATGTACCCCAAGGTTTTCACCGACTACGCCACCCGCCACAAGGAGTACGGCCCGGTCCGCACCCTGCCCACCCGCACCTTCTTCTACGGGATGGAGCCGGGCGAGGAGATCGAGGCCGAGATCGACCCGGGCGTGACCCTGGTGATCCAGCTGCAGGCCGTGGGCGAGACCACCGATGACGGCGAGGTCAAGGTTTTCTTCGAGCTGAACGGCCAGCCCCGCACGATCCGGGTGCCCAACCGCAAGATCGCGGCGACCAGCGTGAAACGCGCAAAGGCCGAGGCGGGCAACCCCAGCCACATCGCGGCACCGATGCCGGGCGTGGTGGCCTCGGTCG
>CBFIFZ010000273.1:0-2451 GCA_965661995.1 Roseicyclus sp. | reverse complement strand
GGGCGTGCTGTTCATCTTCGAGAACCTGCCGGAGTGGTTCCAGGGCTACCTGTGGTACACGCCCTGGATCCACATCACCGGCCTTGCGCGGTCGGGGGTCTACGCGACCTACAACCCGACCTACATCTCGGTCGAGCTGGTGCTGCTCTGGGCGATGATCCCGCTGTTCTTCGGCCTCTTGCTGCTGAGGCGGTTTCACAAGGACATCCTGAACCGCTGAGCCCGGCTCAGGCGCGGTGATAGGGGCCTCCCGCAAGGATCTGGCTCGCCCGGTAAAGCTGTTCGGCCAGCATCACGCGCACCAGCATGTGCGGCCAGACCATCCGCCCCAGCGAAATCGCTAGCGCCGCCTCGGCCCGCAGCCCGGGGTCAAGGCCATCCGCGCCGCCGATGCAAAGCGCCACGTCGCCCTGCCCGGCATCGCGCGCCGCCCCCAGCCGCTCGGCGAATTCGGGCGAGGTCAGCTGCGCCCCGCGCTCGTCCATGATCCACAGCGCGGCCCCCTTCGGCACCGCGCGGCGCAGCAACTCTGCCTCGGTGGCCATGCCGCCGCCCTTGCGGTCCTCGACCTCTGCCACCTCGCCCAGCGTCAGGCCAAGCGCGCGACCGCTTCGGTCGAAGCGTTTCAGGTAATCGTCAACGAGGTCTTTCTCCGGGCCGCCGCGCAGGCGCCCGACAACGCATAGATGAACCCGCATCCGTCGCGGTTACTGCGACGCGGCGGTCGCGGGCATCCACATCTTCTCGAGCTGGTAGAACTCGCGCACCTCGGGACGGAAGATGTGAACGATCACGTCGCCCGTGTCGATCAGCACCCAGTCGCCGGCCTCCTTGCCTTCGACCTTGGCCGACAGGCGAAAGGCCTCCTTGAGACGCTCGACCAGCTTCTCCGACATGGCCGCCACCTGCCGCGAGGAGCGGCCCGAGGCGATGACCATGTAATCGGCGATGCTCGACTTGCCGCGCAGGTTGATCTGCACGACATCTTCGGCCTTGTCGTCGTCGAGGGATGTCAGGATGCGCTCGAGCAGCGTCTCGCTGGTCAGCTCATCGGTGTGGGCCGCTTGGCGGGCCCGGGGGGCAGTGGTCTCGGCCACCGCGTGGGTCTGTCCGGTCAGGACTCGATCCTCCTGCGTTGCGCGCCTGCTCGTCCCCGGCGCCGGGATGCCCAAAATGTAGCATCGCGGGGGGACCATCTCAACCTTTGCCATGCGCGGCATCCCGAGGCGCGGAACGCGACCCGGTGGTCCGGCAGGGCGATTCCCGAACGGGCGCCACCGGCGTGGCGGAAATACCTGTCATCCACAATATCCTGCAGGGGAAGCCAAATCTTGGGGATAAACCCGCTCAAACTGCCATATTCGGTAGAGCATCGTTGACTCGGCCCGCGGCGAGGGGGGTAGGATGCCGGTCCAAGACCCCGCGGTGACGCCAAGGATCATGCCATGCGCTTCAATCGGCTGCGCCTGAACGGCTTCAAGAGCTTCGTCGACCCGACCGACCTGGTGATTCAGGACGGTCTGACCGGCGTCGTTGGACCGAACGGATGCGGCAAGTCCAACCTGCTCGAGGCGCTGCGCTGGGTCATGGGCGAGAATCGCCCGACCGCCATGCGCGGCGGCGGCATGGAGGACGTGATCTTCGCCGGTGCCGCCACCCGCGGCGCGCGCAACTTCGCCGAGGTGGTGCTGCAACTCGACAATTCCGAGCGCCTCGCGCCCGCGGGGTTCAACGACGAGGACACGCTCGACATCACCCGCCGGATCACCCGCGACGCGGGTTCCGCCTACAAGCTGAACGGCAAGGATGTGCGCGCGCGCGACGTGCAGATGCTCTTCGCCGACGCTTCGACCGGCGCGCATTCGCCCGCGCTGGTCCGGCAGGGTCAAATCTCCGAGCTGATCAACGCCAAGCCCAAGTCGCGCCGCCGCGTGCTGGAAGAGGCCGCCGGCATCTCGGGCCTCTATCAGCGCCGCCACGAGGCCGAGCTGAAGCTCAAGGGTGCCGAGACCAACCTCGCCCGCGTCGACGACGTGCTGGAACAGCTCGCCTCGCAACTGGCGTCGCTTGCCCGGCAGGCGCGGCAGGCGCAGCGCTACCGCGAGATCGGCGCCGAGCTTCGGCAGGCCGAGGGGCTGCTGCTCTACCTGCGCTGGCGCGACGCGCAGGAGGGCGAAGCCCGCGCCGAGGCCGTTCTGCGCGACGCGCTGACCGGGGCCGCCCGCGCCGAGACCGCCGCGCGCGAAGCCGCCACCGCGCGTGAAACGGCGGAGGGCAAGCTGCCCCCGCTCCGCGAGGAGGAGGCGATCGCCGGAGCCGTCCTCCAACGCCTTCTGGTGGAACGCGACAGCCTCGACGGCGACATCGCCCGCGCCCGCGAGGCGGTCACGACACTGGAAGGTCGCCTCGACCAGCTGACCCGCGACATCGACCGCGAGGGTGCGCTGAACG
>CBFIFZ010000272.1:2235-2467 GCA_965661995.1 Roseicyclus sp. | reverse complement strand
GAGGCGCAGCTCTCCGACAGCGCGACGGTCATCCGGGCCGAGACCCACGGGCAAGAGCGCCTGTTCCGCATCGGCGCGCCGGGGCGTCACTACGCGATGAACGCGCTGATCGCCCTGACGACGGCCGAGGCGGCCGGCGCCGACCCGACCGAAGCGGCGCTGGCGCTCTCTGGCTGGACGCCCTTCGACGGGCGCGGCACGCGGGAACGGATCGTCCTGAGCGAGACCGACG
>CBFIFZ010000272.1:0-2225 GCA_965661995.1 Roseicyclus sp. | reverse complement strand
GCGTTCAACGCCAACCCCGCCTCGATGGCTGCCGCCCTCGAGGTGCTGGCCGCGACCGAACCGCAGGGCCGCGGGCGGCGCATCGCGGTGCTGGGCGACATGCTGGAACTCGGGCCGACCGGCCCCGCGCTCCATGCCGCGATCGCCGATCACCCGTCGATGGCACGCATCGCGACCGTCCACACGGTGGGCCCGCTGATGACGCATCTGCACGCGGCCCTGCCCGGCGCACTCCGCGGCATCCATGCCGAGACCGCCGACGAGATGGTCGCGGCGCTGCCACCGACCCTCCTGCCGGGGGATGTGTTGCTCATAAAGGGCTCCAAGGGGATCAAGGTTGCCCGCGTGGTTGACGCCTTGCGCAAACTGGGGCAAGCGGCTGCGGACCACAGGCGAGGGCCCCGCTAGATGTTGTATTGGCTGAGTGAGCTGTCGGATGGCGGGGATGTCTTCAACCTCTTTCGCTACATCACGTTCCGCGCCGGTGCGGCCTTTTTCACCGCCCTGATCTTCGGCTTCATCTTCGGTCAGCCCCTGATCAACGCGCTGCGCCGCAAATACGCGGCGGGCCAGCCCATCCGCGAGGATGGCCCGGCGCATCACATCGCCACCAAGGCAGGGACGCCGACGATGGGCGGCCTCCTGATCCTGGCTGCGCTGACGCTCTCGACGCTCCTTTGGGCGCGGCTCGACAACCCCTATGTCTGGATCGTGCTGGGCACGACGGTTGCCTTCGGCATCCTCGGCTTCGCCGATGACTGGGCCAAGGTCAGCCGCAACTCCAGCAAGGGCGTCCCGGGGCGTGTGCGGCTTTTGATCGGCTTCGCGATTGCCGGCGTGGCCTCGGCGGCGGCGGTCGGTGTGCATCCCGACGATCTCGCGGCGCAGCTGGCGGTACCGGTCTTCAAGGACGTGCTCTTCAACATGGGCTGGTTCTTCATCCCCTTCGCGATGTTCGTGATCGTGGGCTCGGCCAATGCCGTGAACCTGACCGACGGGCTGGACGGGCTGGCGATCATGCCGGTGATGATCGCGGCCGGAACGCTGGGGGTGATCGCCTACGCGGTGGGCCGCGTCGATTTCACCGAGTATCTCGACGTGCATTACGTGCCGGGCACCGGCGAATTGCTGATCTTCACCGCCGGGCTGATCGGCGGAGGGCTGGGCTTCCTGTGGTACAACGCGCCGCCCGCGGCCGTCTTCATGGGCGACACCGGATCGCTCGCGCTGGGCGGCGCGCTGGGCGCGATCGCCGTCTCGACCAAGCACGAGATCGTGCTGGCCATCGTCGGCGGTCTGTTCGTGGCCGAGGCGGTCAGCGTTATCGTGCAGGTCGCCTATTTCAAGGCGACCGGCAAGCGCGTCTTTCTCATGGCGCCGATCCACCACCATTTCGAGAAGAAGGGCTGGGCCGAGCCGCAGGTGGTGATCCGGTTCTGGATCATCTCGCTGATCCTTGCGCTGATCGGTCTCGCCACGTTGAAGCTGCGCTGATGGGGCGGCCCGAGCGACCCACGGCGTTGGTGACCGGCGGAAACCGCGGCATCGGGCGGGCCATCGCCCAGGGGCTGGTTGCCCGCGGGCATCGCGTCGTCATCGGTGTGCGTGACCTCGAGGCGGGGCGCGCGGTGGCCGAGGAGATCGGCGCGCAGGCGGTGCGCCTCGACGTGGCGCGGCTCGACGGGCTGGCGGCCTCGGTCGAGAAGATCGGAGGCGTCGACGTGCTGGTGAACAACGCTGGCGTTCTGATCGACACGAACATGCTCGAGGACGCGGGCGCCTTTCACATGTCCATCGACGTGATGTTCCGCGGCCCCTACGAGCTGATCCGGGCGGTCACGCCGCATATGCGCGCCCACGGCTGGGGCCGGATCGTCAACGTCTCCTCGGCCTGGGGCAGTTTCGGCGAGGGGCTGGAGGGGCCGGGCGCCTATGGCGTGGCGAAGGCAGCGCTCAATGCGCTGACCAAGGCGCTGGTGCGCGACCTGCCGCCGGGGGTGAAGATCAACGCGATGGACCCGGGTTGGGTCAGGACGCGGATGGGTGGCGAGGACGCGACGCGCAGCCCAGAGGAAGGGGCGGAGACGGCGCTCTGGCTGGCGGATCTCCCGGAGGATGGGCCGACGGGGCGGTTCTTTCGCGACGGGCTGTCGATGCGCTGGTAGAGGGTGTGCGCCGCCTGCGTCGCGCCGACGGTGGCGCGCCCCGCCCCCCGCGCGCGGCCC
>CBFIFZ010000271.1:0-2498 GCA_965661995.1 Roseicyclus sp. | reverse complement strand
ATCAAGCGCATACCCGTCCATCATGGTCAGGTAGAGTGACATGGTCGCCAGGTCCGCGGCGTATCCGCGGGCGCCCGGAATGCCGCAGGCCGACAGATCGCTGCCGCCCGATGCCGTGGCGGTGAACGCTTGGCCGGCGTAGAGATCGCTACCGGCATAGTTGAAGCCCGGACCGGGATAGCTGGGTGTCGGGCAGGCCGCTGCCGCCGAGGCGACGAGCATGGCCACACCGAAGGCCGCGGCAGTCGGAGCGAAGGACAAGACGCGCATTGCTGTTTTCCAATACAATTGTTGCGATGCATGGTTATTGCGAAAACAATGAAACGGTGCCCTTGACCTGGATCAAATCCGGGTCGGCATTTGGCAAGCGCGCCTCCTTTGCATGGCGATCCACAGCATTTTGTGGGCTGCAGGTTGGAAACCGCTATCGGTCCCTTGCACCCGGCCAGTGCCGGGAGCATGTTCATGGGGACCCACTGCTTGGGCCGCGCAGTTGAAACAGCCCCGATCGCGCCCCAAGTTAAGACATCCTTACCCGGAAGGGGCCCAAGGCAGCTGCCAAGCAGGGCATGGCCCCTTTGCCAAGATCAAGGAAGGCAGAGCAATAGTGACCCAAGATACCTTTCCCGTCCTGCCCCTGCGCGACATCGTGGTCTTTCCCCACATGATCGTGCCGCTCTTCGTCGGCCGCGAGAAATCCGTGCGTGCGCTGGAAGAGGTGATGCAGGACGACAAGCAGATCCTGCTTTCGAGCCAGATCGACCCTTCGGTCGATGACCCGACCGCGGACGGCATCTACCGCACCGGCGTGTTGGCCAACGTCCTGCAGCTGCTGAAGCTGCCCGACGGCACCGTGAAGGTGCTGGTCGAGGGCCGTTCGCGCGTCACGATCGAGGAATTCACCGCCACCGACAGCTATTTCGAGGCGCGTGTCGCGCCGCTGGACGAACGGCCCGGCGACGAGGCCTCGACCCGCGCGATGATCGGCGCGGTCGCGGAAGAGTTCGAGAAATATGCCAAGGTGAAGAAGAACATCCCCGAGGACGCCCTGGCCTCGGTCGGCGAGGCGACCGATCCGGCGAAGCTCGCCGATCTCGTCTCGGGGCATCTGGGCATCGAGGTGGGCCAGAAGCAGGAGCTTCTGGAAACGCTCGATGTCTCCGAGCGGCTGGAAAAGGTCTATGGCCTGATGCAGGGCGAGATGTCGGTCCTGCAGGTCGAGAAGAAGATCAAGAGCCGCGTCAAGAACCAGATGGAGCGCACGCAGCGCGAATACTATCTGAACGAACAGATGAAGGCGATCCAGCGCGAGTTGGGCGATGGCGACGAGGGCGGCGAGGTTGCCGAACTCGAAGAGCGCATCAATGCCACGAAACTCTCGAAAGAGGCGCGCGAGAAGGCCGATGCCGAGCTGAAGAAGCTCAAGAACATGTCGCCCATGTCGGCCGAGGCGACGGTGGTGCGCAATTACCTCGACTGGATGCTGTCGATCCCGTGGGGGGTGAAGTCGCGCGTCAAGAAGGACCTCGGCCGCGCCGAGAAGATCCTCGATGACGACCATTACGGGCTGGAAAAGGTCAAGGAGCGCATCGTCGAATACCTCGCGGTGCAGCAGCGCTCGAAGAAGCTGAAGGGGCCGATCCTGTGCCTCGTCGGCCCTCCGGGCGTCGGCAAGACCAGCCTTGGCAAATCGGTGGCCAAGGCCACGGGGCGCGAGTTCATCCGCATCTCGCTGGGTGGCGTGCGTGACGAGTCCGAGATCCGCGGCCACCGCCGGACCTATATCGGCTCCATGCCCGGCAAGATCATCCAGGCGCTGAAGAAGGCCAAGACGACCAACCCTCTGATCCTGCTCGATGAAATCGACAAGATGGGGCAGGATTTCCGCGGCGATCCGGCAAGCGCCATGCTCGAGGTGCTGGACCCCGAGCAGAACTCGACCTTTGTCGATCATTATCTCGAGGTGGAATACGACCTGTCGAACGTGATGTTCCTGACAACGGCGAACTCCTACAACATGCCGGGCCCGCTTCTGGACCGGATGGAGATCATTCCGCTCGCAGGCTACACCGAGGACGAGAAGCGCGAGATCGCCAAGCAGCACCTTGTCGAGAAGCAGATGAAGAACCACGGCCTGCGGTCGAAGGAATTCGAGCTGTCCGACGCGGCGCTGACCGATATCATCCGCTACTACACCCGCGAGGCGGGGGTGCGGAACCTTGAGCGCGAGATCGCCAAGCTGGCCCGCAAGGCGGTGACCACCATCGTGAAGGGCGAGACCGACCGCGTCGTCGTGACCCCCGACAAGCTTGAGGACATGCTGGGCGTGCGTCGCCACAAGTTCGGCCTGGCCGAGAAGGAAGACCAGATCGGCGTCGTGACGGGTCTGGCCTGGACCAGCGTCGGCGGCGACCTGCTGTCGATCGAGGCGCTGCGCCTGCCCGGCAAGGGCCGGATGAAGACCACCGGCAAGCTGGGCGACGTGATGAAGGAATCGA
>CBFIFZ010000270.1:0-2600 GCA_965661995.1 Roseicyclus sp. | reverse complement strand
CCGCGCCGAACTGCCCCGCGGCATGGTCGCGGATGATGCGCGACAGGCGCGTCCGCGCCCCAGCAGCGGCCACGCCGCACAGGTCGAGCAGCCACAGCCGCGCCGCCGTGCGGGCGGCCTCGGGGATGTCAGGCCCGGTGGTGTCGAGGATGAAATCGTCGATCTGCCGTGCCATGCTGCCCTCCCCCGGTCACGGGATCAGGCAAGCACGGCGGGGTGCGGCGGACTTGTCCGTTGGCGACATGCGCCGCGGCGCTTCAGCCCGCGCGGATCGTGTCGCCGGGCAGGAAGACGGGGGCGAGCGTTACGACCTCATCGGTCAGCGCATTGGCCGCGATCAGCTCGGCGGCGCGGCGGCCGATCTCGTGGCGCTGGCTGTCCATCGTGGCGATGCGCATCGGCAGACCGTCCAGCACCTCGAAGGAGTTGAACCCGGCCAGCCCGATCTGCCCGGGGATATCCATGCCCTTCTCGAGGCAATACAAAAGCCCGCCCGCCGCGTTGATGTCGCTGTTGTAATAGAGGAAATCGAGGTCGGGCGTGCGGCCGAGGATCTCGGCGGTCATGCCGCGCCCTGTGCCGAAGCCCGAGGTTCCGGCATACAGGCACGCGTCTGCAAGCGACAGCCCGGCCTCGGCCAGCCCCTGCTCGAAGCCCTGCCGCCGCTTCTGCGCGCGGTGGTCCTTGATCGAGGAGGACCCGCAATAACCGATCCGCCGGTAGCCGCGGGCGGCGATCTCCTGCGCCATCTGGCGGCCGGCCTCGATCTGGCTGATGCCGACACAGGCGGCGACCGGGTCGCCGTCGACGTCCATCACCTCGACGATGGGAATGCCCGCGTTGGCCATCATCGCGCGGGCGGCCTCGTTATGCTCGAGCCCCGCGACGATCAGGCCGGAGGGGCGCCAGCTGAGCATTTCGTAGATCACGTTCTCTTCGTGCTGGTCGTCGTATCTCGACGTGCCGATCACCGGTTGCAGGGGCGTCTCATCCAGCACCTCGCCGATGCCCGCCAGCACGTCGGGAAAGACCATGTTCGACAGCGACGGGATTACCACCCCCACCAGGTTCACCCGGTTAGACGCCAGCGCGCCCGCGATCTTGTTGGGCACGTAGCCCAGCCGTCGCGCGGCGCCGAAGACACGCTCGCGCGTCTTGTCCGACACGTCGCCACGGTTGCGCAGCACCCGGCTGACCGTCATCTCGGAGACGCCCGCGGCATCGGCCACGTCGCGCAGCGTCATCTGGGGCTTGCCGTCGAAGGGGTTGCGTCCGCGCAAAAGGTCGGTCCTTGAGAAAGGTAGCGCTATCAATCCTTGATAGGCGGCGTGTCACAAGGCTGCAAGCGCGATGGCGCTTTCCGGGTTGCCCGGTCGGGCGGAATGGCCGAAAACCGGGGACGTGGCCCCGTGGCTCAACTGGATAGAGCAGCCCCCTCCTAAGGGGCAGGTTGCAGGTTCGAATCCTGCCGGGGTCACCAGACCGCAGGAGCAGCCCCGACGCACAGGGCGCGCTGAAACCATCTTTATCAATCAGGGAAAAATGGTGAGCCCGACAGGATTCGAACCTGTGACCAATTGATTAAAAGTCAACTGCTCTACCAACTGAGCTACGGGCCCACTCAGGGGCGCCTACCTACGGTCGGCCCGGAGACTCGTCAAGCCAAAAACGGGACGGGTCGAGGGCCGGGGATTTCCAAGTCGTCGCAGGGGGGATATATGCGCGCGCATGTCCTATGACGCCCTCCAGACCGGCCTGCCCTTCATGAAGATGCATGGGCTCGGCAACGACTTCGTGGTGATCGACGCGCGGGAAACCGGCGCCGAGGTCACCGCGCCTCTGGCGCGTGCCCTGGCGGATCGTCATCGGGGGGTGGGTTTTGACCAGCTGGCGGTGATCCATGCCGATACCGAGGCGGATCTGCGGCTGGTGTTCTTCAATGCCGACGGGTCGCTCTCGGCGGCCTGCGGCAACGCCACGCGCTGCATCGCCCGCTGGGAGATGGACCGGCGCGGGGTCTCGGCGCTGACGCTGCGCACCGAGCGCGGGCTGCTCGCGGCGGTGGATGCGGGCGGCGGGCTGACCTCGGTCAACATGGGTCCGCCGGTGCTGGACTGGCAGGGCGTGCCGCTGGCCGAGGATGTGGACCTCGACCATCTGCCGATCGCGGGCGATCCCGTGGCCACCGGCATGGGCAATCCGCATTGCACCTTTTTCGTCGACGATGCCGAGGCCGTGGACCTCGCCGCCGAGGGCGCGCGGATGGAGCATCACCCGCTCTTCCCCGAGCGCACGAACGTGCAGTTCGCCCACGTGATCGGGCCCGACCACCTGCGGATGCGGGTGTGGGAGCGCGGCACGGGGATCACGCTGGCCTCCGGCTCGTCGTCCTGCGCGACCGCGGTGGCCGCGGCGCGGCGGGGGCTGACGGGGCGGCGCGTGCGGATCACGCTCGATGGCGGCGACATCTGGATCGACTGGCGCGACGATGGCGTCTGGATGACCGGGCCCGCGGCGCATGTCTTTTCGGGCGTGCTGACGCGCGCATGGCTGGGCTCCGTCTGATGGACGCCAAGGCCCCCGTCTTTCACACGCTCGGC
>CBFIFZ010000269.1:0-2602 GCA_965661995.1 Roseicyclus sp. | reverse complement strand
GCTCCCCCTTCCTTGAGAAGGAGGGGACCTTCACCACGGCCGAGCGTCGCATCACCCGCGTGCGCGAGGTGAGGAAGCCCCGCAACGGTTATGCCGACTGGGAAATTACCCAGATGCTCGCCAACGCGATCCTCAAGGCTGAGGGGCGGGACACGTGGCACTACACCCACCCCGCGCAGATCATGGAGGAAATCGCGGCGACGACCCCCGGTTTCGCCCATGTCGACTACGCCCTGCTGGAGGAGCGCGGCAGCGTTCAGTGGCCCTGCAACGATGCCGCCCCCGAGGGTTCGCCCATCATGCATGTCGACGGTTTCGTGCGCGGCAAGGGCCGCTTCATCGTCACCGAATACGTGGCGACCGAGGAAAAGACCGGCCCGCGTTTCCCGCTGCTGCTGACGACGGGGCGTATCCTGTCGCAATACAATGTCGGCGCGCAGACCCGGCGGACGGCCAATACCGTCTGGCACGACGAAGACGTGCTGGAGATACACCCCCATGACGCCGAGGTGCGCGGGATCACCGAAGGGGCCTGGGTCAAGTTGGTCAGCCGCTCGGGCGAGACCTCGCTCAGGGCGCATCTGACCGACAGGGTCAGCCCCGGCGTGGTCTACACCACCTTCCACCACCCCGGCACGCAGGCCAATGTCATCACCACCGACCATTCGGACTGGGCCACGAACTGCCCGGAATACAAGGTGACGGCGGTTCAGGTGGGCCTGTCGAACGGTCCCTCGGACTGGCAGGAACGCTACGAGGAACAGGCGCGGCAGTCGCGCCGCATCCTGCCGGCGGCCGAATGACGCCCAGCCGGTCCATATCGGCCCGGGCGCTCGGCCCCGACGGCGCGCGGGATGTGACCCGCGCGCTTCCCGAGGAGGTGCCGGTCGCGGTCACCTGCAACGGCACGACGCAAGCCGTGATGATGTGCACGCCCGCCGACCTCGAGGATTTCGCCCGCGGCTTCGCCTTTACCGAGGGCTACGCGCGGCCCGATCAGGTCGAGCGGGTCGAGATCATCGAGGAAGCCCAGGGCATCGAGGCGCGTCTCTGGATCGCCGAGGAGGCGGCCGAGGCTTTGGGTGCGCGTCGCCGTGCGATGATGGGGCCGGTGGGCTGCGGGCTCTGCGGGATCGAAAGCCTGGAAGAGGCTCTGCGCGACCTGCCGCCCGTCACGGGCGCGCTCACCCTCGATGCGGGCGAGGCAGCCGCGGCGATCGACGCGCTCCGCGCGCATCAGCCGCTCCATGACCTGACCCACGCGGTTCATGCCGCGGGCTTTTATCTGCCGGGGCGGGGTGTCTTGTTGGCGCGCGAGGACGTGGGCCGCCACAACGCGCTGGACAAGCTGATCGGGGCGCTTCTGCGGGCAGAGATCGACCCTGCCTGCGGGGCCATCGTGATCACCAGCCGCGTCTCGGTCGAGATGGTGCAGAAGGCGGTTCTCGTCGGCTGCCCCGTCCTGATCGCCGTGTCCGCCCCCACGGCCCATGCCCTCAGGCTGGCCGAGGGGGCGGGGCTGACCGTTGCCGCTTTCGCGCGCGGCGCGCGGATCGAGGCCTTCACACATACCCACCGCATCCTCACCGGAGAGACCCATGTCGCCTGACAAGCTGAGCCGCATGGCCAACCAGATCGCCACCTTCTTCCGCACCCAGCCGGGCCAGGACCAGGCCGAGCGGGTGGCGGGCCACCTCAAGGATTTCTGGGGGCCGGAGATGCGCGCCGAACTCAAGGCCTACGCCAAGGGCCACGAGGATCAGCTCGATGACCTCGTCCGCCGCGCGCTGCCGCTGATCTGAAGCGCCACGGGCTTTCGAAAGCCCGTAAGCGCCTTGCAAGGCGCTTTTCAGAGCCTTGCAAGGCTCTGGAAAAGGCCCTTCCAAGGGCCTTCCAGCGCGCATGTCACAGGTCGCGCCGGTCCACCACGGTCACGCCATCGGCCACCGCCTCGCTCGGGTGGGTGACGATCCGCTCGCCTGCCGCGAGCCCGCTCAACACCTGTGCCATGCGTGCGCCCCGCCGTCCCAGCGTGACGGCGCGTTCCTCGACCACACCGCCCGACACCACGTAGACGGCCCAGCCCTCACCGCGCCGGAAGAGCGCGCCGAGGGGCACCTGGAGGACGCTCTCGCCCTCCCATTCCACCACGCGCAGGAAGACCGAGAAGCCATGCCCGAGGCCGCGGCGGTCGTCCGCCGGGGTGACGATGTCGAAGATCACGTCCACGCGCTGCTCCTCGATCCCCAGCGCCGAGACGCGGGTGGCGGCCGCGGGCTCGATCCGGGTCAGGACCGCCTCGATCGCATCCGGCCCGCCCCAGCGCTCCACGATCGCCCGGGTGCCCGGCGCGATGCGCACGGCGTCCGACGAGAGCAGCTCGGCCACGATCTCCAGCTCTGACGGGTCGCCGAGGGTCACGAGCGGTGCACCGGCCTGCACCGGGTGCTCGCTGATCGTGGCGATGGACAGGACGACGCCGCCCGCGGGCGCGGTCAGCTCGACGCAACACGCGGCGTCGCCTGCGCCGCCTTCGGGGCCGACAAGGGCCGCCTGCGCGCGGTCGCGCGTGCCTTCGGCCATCGTGATGCGGGACCGCGCC
>CBFIFZ010000268.1:0-2620 GCA_965661995.1 Roseicyclus sp. | reverse complement strand
CAGGACCAGGCCAGAAAGACCCAAAATTCCGCATCCCCGAGGGGTGCGAGGCCGATCAGCCCGGCAACCAGCAGCGCGATGATCATGGAAGCCAGCAGCGCCCGCCGCACCAGCGGCCGCATCCCCAGCCCGATGACGAGCTTGCCGTTGATCGGGCCTGCGGGCGCCGCGATGGCGGCGATCAGGGCGAACCAGTAGGGAAAGCCCGCCGCGCGGCCATAGGTGTCGTCGAAGATCGGCTGGATCGAGGAGATCATCCCGAAGAGCGCCCCGAAGACCAGCGTCTGCACGAGGATCGAGAGCTGCATCTGCCTGAGCGACAGGGTTTCCTTGAGGGCCTCGCGCAAGGGGGCGAGGCGGAACGGGCGGCGCGCGGGCGGCGGCAGGGTCTCGGGCTGGCGCAGCATGAGCCAGCCGACGGAGACGAGCGAGAAGAGCAGGAAGGTGAGAAAGATCGCGCGCCAGCCGAAGCCCCAGATGATTGCGGCCCCGATCATGGGGGCGATGGCGGGGAAGATGGTGAAGATCAACATGGCGAAGCTGATGATCTGGGCCATCTGCCGCCCGGCGTAGAGGTCGCGGATGATCGCCGTCGCGACGACGCGCGGGCCCGCCGCGCCGAGGCCCTGCAGGATGCGCGCGGCGAGCAGAAGCTCGAGCGAGGGGGCGATCCAGGCCAGCAGCGTGCCGATCACGTAGAGCGCCGCACCGGCGAGGATCACGGGCTTGCGCCCGAAACTGTCGGACAGGGGGCCGGTGATCAGCGTCCCGATCCCGAGGCCGAGCACGAAGCTGGTCAGCACCAGCTGCGCGAGGTTCGGGGCATCTGGCGTCAGCGCTGCCTCGATCTGCGGCAGCGCAGGCAGCATGGCGTCGATCGAGAAGGCGACGGTGGCGAAGATCGTGCCCATCAGCGCGATGAATTCCCCCCGCGAGAGGCGGCGGGCGGTCTCGGGGGCGGGCGTCTCGGCGATGCTCATCGGAGCGCCGGTTGCGGCGTCGTGCCGTTTGCATATTTGGGGAAAGATGAAGGGCAGGCCGTGGCGGTCATCGGTCGGCCTCGGCGCGCTGCCCGGCGATCTCGTCGATGACGTTCAGCCAAAGCCCGGTCGGTTGCGCGCCGGTGATGACATGCTGGTTGGCCAGAACGAAGCAGGGCACGCCGGTCACGCCGCGGGCGCGGGTATGGGCGTCGCGGGCGCGGATCTCCTCGGCATCGGCATCGCCCTCGAGCAGCGTTTCGGTCATGTCACGGTCTAGGCCCACGCTCTCCGCGATCTCGGCCAGCGTCGTGGGGTCGCCTATGTCGCGGCCATCGATGAAATAGGCCTTGAAGAGGGCCACGGCGGTGGGGGTCTGGCGCCCCTCGATCCCCGCCCAATGGATCAGGCGGTGCGCGTCGAGCGTCGAGGGCGTGCGCGCGATCCGGTCGAGGTGGAGGGTGAGGCCCGCGGCCTCGGCATGCTCCAGGACGGGAGCATAGGCCTGCAGCGCGCCGGGTTTGCCGCCGAATTTCAGTTCCAGGTATTCGCGGCGGTCCATACCCTGCGGGTCCATGTCGGGGTTCAGCTGGAACGGGTGCCATTCGAGCGCCAGCGGATGGTCGGGCCGCGCCTCGAGCGCGCGGGCGAGGTTGGACCAGCCGATGTAGCACCAGGGGCAGATCGGGTCGCTGATGATGTCGAGCTTGATCATGTCCGCTCCTTCAGGTTGCGCGCTCAGGTTTCGCCCGCGCGGTCAGGTTGCGCGCCCTGGTTTCGCTTGCGCGGCCAGGATGCGCGCGAGGCCGCGGCGGTCGAGCTTGCCATTGGCCGAGCGCGGCAGCGCGGCCAGGGCGATGTAGAGACGCGGTTGCTTGTAGCGGGCGAGGCGGGTTTCGGCCAGTGCGGCGAGGGCATCGGCGGGTGCGTCGCCAGAGTAGGCCAGCGCGATGACATGGGTGTCGGGTTTCACCTCGACCGCCGCTGCGGCGCATTCCGCCAGGCCCGGGGCGCCGTGAAAGGCCGCCTCGACCTCGAGCGGCGAGACGCGGAAGCCGCCGGTCGTCATCAGGTCGTCGCGGCGGCCATGGTAGCGCAGCGCACCGTCGGGGTCGGCCGAGACAAGGTCGCCGGTGAGGAACCAGTCACCGGTCAAGGGCAGGTCGGGGCTTTCGCCAGAGAGGTAGCCGAGCATCAGGCCGGGGTCGTCGCGGTGGATGGCGAGGATGCCGGTATCGCCCTGCGGGGCCTCGCGGCCGTCTTCGGTCAGGATCGCGATGCGGCGGCCCGGTTGCGGGTAGCCCAGCGTGCCCTCGGGCGCGGGGCGGGCGGGGCTGCCCGAGATGAAGGTAGAGCATTCCGACATGCCGAGGGCTTCGTGGATCGCGGTGCCGGTGGCCCCGGTCCAGCGGGCGCGCAGCGCCTCGGGGAGTTTCTCGCCCGCCGCCAATGCATGGCGCAGCTTCGGCAGGGCGAGCGGGCCGCCCGCGTTGAGGATCTTGCGGAAGACGCCCGGGGCGGCGGCGAAGAGCGTCGCGTCATGGCGCTTGAGCAGGAGTGGCAGCGCCTCGGGCGCGGTGCCCGGCGCGGGGATCAGGGCGGTTGCGCCGATCGCCCAGGGGTCGAGCAGGCCCGTGCCG
>CBFIFZ010000267.1:0-2637 GCA_965661995.1 Roseicyclus sp. | reverse complement strand
CCCCCGCCCGGCCCGACCCAAGGCCCTCAGCCCGACCCGTAGCCCCCCGGCGTCGGCGTCGTGACGATCACCGCCTCGCCCGGCTCCAGCACCGTCTGGTCGCAAGCCCGCAGCCGATCGACGCGGCCATCTGCCCGCCGCACCTCGGTCCGGCCCAGCTGCCCGTCGCCACCGCCCGCGATGCCTCGCGGCGGGGCGGCGCGATGAGACGACAGGATCGCGCAATCCATCCGTTCGAGAAACCGCAGGCAGCGCTCGGTCCCGTCGCCGGCCGCATATGCCCCCTGCCCGCCAGACCCGGGCCGCAAGGCGAACCGCTCCAGAAGCACAGGAAAACGCATCTCCAGCACCTCCGGGTCGGTCAGGCGCGAGTTCGTCATATGCGTGTGCACCCCCGAGGTCCCGGCAAATCCGCGGCCCGAGTTCATCACGCCCGCAGGCGAGCCCGAACAGATCGTCTCGTAATACTGGTAGGTCGCGTTGCCGAAGGTCAGGTTGTTCATCGTCCCCTGCGCATTCGCCAGCACACCCAGCGCCCCGAAGACGGCGTTGGTCACATGCTGCGAAGTCTCCACGTTCCCTGCCACCACCGCGCGCGGATAGGCGGGTTTCAGCATGGACCCCTCGGGGATCACGATGCGGATCGGCCTCAGGCAGCCCGCGTTCATCGGGATCGGCGCCTCGACCATCACGCGGAAGCAGTAGAGGACCGCGGCGCGCGTCACCGGCTCGGGCGCGTTGAAGTTGTTGTCCGTCGCCTCGCTCGTTCCGGTGAAATCCACCACGGCCTCGCGCGCGTCGCGGTCGACGGTGATCTTCACGCGGATCACCTGCCCCGTGTCGGTCGGGTACTCGTAGGAACAATCCTCCAACCGCCCGATCAGGCGCGCGACCTCCTCCGCCGCGTTGTCCTGCACATGGCCCATGTAGGCCTCGACCGTCGCCAGCCCGAACTCGGCCACCATCCGCCGCAACTCGGCAGCACCCCGTTCGTTGGCGGCCACCTGCGCCTTCAGATCGGCGATGTTCTGGTCGGGGTTGCGCGCAGGGTACGGGTGGTCGGTCAGAAGATCGCGCAGCGCCTCCTCACGGAACGCCCCGTCCCGCGCGAGCAGGAAGTTGTCGAAGAGCACCCCTTCCTCATCCACGGTCTTCGCCAAGGGTGTCATCGACCCGGGCGCGGTGCCCCCCACATCGGCGTGGTGCCCGCGAGACGCGGCCCAGAACAGGATCGTCTCTCCCTCATCGTCGAAAACCGGCGAGACGACCGTGATGTCGGGCAGATGCGTGCCGCCGTTATAGGGCGCGTTCAGCGCGTAGACGTCGCCGGGGCGGATCGAGCCCGCGTTCAGGCGGATCACCGTCTCGACGCTGCGGTCCATCGAGCCGAGGTGCACCGGCATATGCGGCGCATTGGCCACCAGCGCGCCGTCGCGGTCGAAGACGGCGCAGGAAAAATCGAGACGTTCCTTGATGTTGACCGAATGGGCAGTGTTCTGCAACGCGACGCCCATCTGTTCCGCGATGTTCATGAAGAGGTTGTTGAACACCTCCAGCAGGATCGGATCGGCCTCGACCGTCCCCGCCGCACTGGTCCGCGCCATGCGCTCGTGCCGCCGCATCAGGATATCGTCCCGCCCGGTCAGTTCGGCGGTCCAGCCGGGTTCCACGACGATGGTCTGGTTGGCCTCGATGATGAGCGCCGGGCCCTTGACCCGGTCGCCCGGCGACAAGGCCTCGCGCGGGTAGACGGCGGCCTCCACCCAGGCGTTCTTGCAGAAGATCGGCACGCGCGTATCGCTCGCCGCCTCGCGCGCGTCCGCGCGGGCGACATCCGCCGCGCCGGTCTCGTGCGGGGCCTCGGTGATCTCGACCTCGACGGCCTCGACCGTGACCGGCTTGTCCGGTGAGACGAAGCCGAATTGCGCCTTGTGCGCGGCTTCGAACTCGGCCCGGGCGGCTTTTGCGTCCCCCGCCCATTCCACCGGCAGCGCGGTGTCCGTGCCAGCGTAGCGCAGGTGCAGCCGCGTCACCGCGCTGGCCGCGGACGTGTCCACGCCCTGATCGGCCACCTCGGCGGTGACGGCCCCGGTCAGCTGCGCCTCGAGCGCCGCGATGGCCGCAAGACTGCCCGCGCCCAGCTCCTCGACCAGCGCCTGCTGGCGGCTGGCCGAGACCGTCGCGCGGCCGATCCCATAGGCCGAGAGCAGGCCGGAAAGCGGGTGGATCAGCACTGCCTCCATGCCCAGCGCGTCGGCGACAAGGCAGGCATGCTGCCCCGCCGCGCCGCCGAAGGCATTGAGCAGGTACTTGGTCACGTCATAGCCGCGCTGGACGCTGATCTTCTTGATCGCGTTGGCCATGTTCTCGATGGCAATGGTCAGGAAGCCCTCGGCCACTTCCTCGGCTGATTTGCCCTCCGCCTCCGCGATCTTGGCGAAAAGGGACCGGACCACGGCGTCATCCAGCGCCGCGTCCTGCTCGGGGCCGAAGACGCGGGGGAAGAACTCGGGGCGCAGCTTGCCGAGCATGACATTGGCGTCGGTCACCGTCAGCGGCCCGCCGCGGCGGTAGCAGGCGGGGCCGGGGTTGGCGCCCGCTGAATCGGGGCCGACGCGGAACCGGCCCGGTTCGGCG
>CBFIFZ010000266.1:0-2670 GCA_965661995.1 Roseicyclus sp. | reverse complement strand
CTTCCTTGACCATCTGCGCGCCCATGTTCTCGAACTTGTCCTCGAGCTCGATCTCCTTGGCGACCGACACACCGTCCTTGGTGATGCGGGGCGCGCCGAAGCTTTTCTCGATGACAACGTTGCGGCCCTTGGGGCCCAGCGTCACCTTCACCGCGTCAGCGAGGACATTGACGCCCTTGAGCATGCGGTTGCGGGCATCGGTGTTGAACCGTACGTCTTTAGCAGCCATTTTGTGCTCCTATTCCTGAATGGGTTGGTTGAGGGAAGCGCGCGGCTCAGGCGATGACGCCGAGAATGTCGCTTTCCTTCATGATCAGCAGCTCTTCGCCATCGACCGTGACCTCGGTGCCGGACCACTTGCCGAACAGCACGCGATCACCGGCCTTGACGGCCATCTCGATCAGCTCGCCGGAATCCTTGCGGGCGCCGTCGCCGCAGGCGATCACTTCGCCCTCGGCGGGCTTTTCCTTGGCGCTGTCGGGAATGATCAGACCGCCCTTGGTCTTCTCGTCGGATTCGACACGGCGGACCAGAACACGGTCATGCAGCGGTTTGAATGCCATCTCTCGAACTCTCCTCTCGGGTTCGGTTATGTCTCCCGTTATCACTCGCCCATGGTGAGTGCTAACGCCCCGCAGATAGGCAGGCCCGAGACGGCTGTCAACGCCCTGAACCGCGGATTTCGCATGAAAGGTCCGCGCAGGAGCAGCCGCCGACGGCTCTGCGGCACGGTTGCCCCCTGACAAGCCGGGCCGGCTTCGCTAAGAGGCGCGCGAGATCAGACACAATCCGCGGAAGTGACCCATGACCACCCTCGTTTTCGGCCATAAATCGCCCGACACCGACTCGACCGGATCGCCTATCATCTGGGCCTGGTACCTGAGCGAGGTGAAAGGCACCGAGGCCGAGCCCGTCCTGCTGGGCGAGCCCAACACCGAAGCCGCCTTCATGCTCGACCGCTGGAGCCTCGACAAGCCGCGTATCGTGGACGGCGTCGAGGCCGGCACGCCGGTGGTGATCGTGGACACCAACAACCCCGCCGAACTGCCCGAAGGGATCAACGACACGGATATCCAGGCCATCATCGACCACCACAAGCTGGTCGGCGGGCTGGAGACGAGGGGCCCGATCGACATCCGCATCGAGCCGCTCGCCTGCACCGCCACGATCATGCGCAAGATGATCGGCGACGACATGGCGAAAGCGCCCGAAGGCGTGAAGGGTGCGATGCTGTCCTGCATCCTGTCGGACACGCTGGAATTCCGCTCGCCCACCACCACGCCCGAGGATCGCGCCGTGGCCGAGGCGCTGGCCGCCGACCTGGGCATCGACATCCCCGGCTACGCCGCCGAGATGTTCGCAGCCAAGTCCGACGTGTCGGCCTTTTCCGAGGCCGAGCTTCTGCGGATGGATTCGAAGACCTACGAGGTGGGTGGCAAGACCTTCCGCGTCTCGGTGCTGGAAACCACCTCTCCCGGCACGGTGCTGTCGCGCAAGGAGGCGCTGATCGCCGCCATGCCGAGGGTCGCAGAGGAGGACGGCGCCGACCAGGTGCTGCTGTTCGTCGTCGACATCCTGAACGAGGAGGCGACGCTGCTGGTGCCGAACGACCTTGTGAAGCAGGTGGCCGAGAAGAGCTTCGCCACCGTGGTGGGCGGGGCCGACACCGTCGTGCTGCCCGGCGTGGTCAGCCGCAAGAAGCAGATCATCCCGAACCTCGCGATCTAAGCGCTGGAGCAGGACGTGATCGAGGCGGTCCCGGCCGGGGCCGCCTTTTTCATGCCGCACACCGGGGCCATGCACCGTCTTCCCTCGACGCCCCGGACAGGAGCGCCTACACCGCCTTCGACAGTTCATGAGGAGCGCACCATGACCCGCATCATCGACAACCTCGCCGATATCTCCGGCCAGTACGACGCCGTCTTCTGCGACCTCTGGGGCTGCGTGCATGACGGGCTGCGCGCCTTTCCCGCCGCGGTCGAGGCGCTGCGCGGCTTCAAGGCGCAGGGCGGGACCGTCGTGATGCTCACCAACGCGCCGCGCCCGCGGGCGAGTGTCGCGAAGCAACTCGATCGCCTCGGCGTGCCCGAGGATTGCTGGGACGTGATCGCCACCTCGGGCGACAGCGCACGCGCGGCGATGTTCGAGGGCGTGGTGGGCCGCAAGGTCTGGCATATCGGCGAGCCGCATGACGCGCCCTTCTTCGAGCCGCTGGAGCTGTTGTCGGACCCCGTGGATATCGAGAAGGTGGAGCTGAACGAGGCCGATGGCATCGTCTGCACCGGGCCTTTCGATCCCCATGCCGACCCATCGGTGATGCGTCCGCAGTTCCTCCTGGCCAAGACGAAGGGGCTGAAGCTGCTCTGCGCGAACCCCGACATCGTTGTGGACCGTGGCGAAAGCCGGGAGTGGTGTGCGGGGGCGTTGGCGCGGCTCTATACCGAGATGGGGGGCGAGAGCCTCTATTTCGGCAAGCCGCACCCGCCGATCTACGACCTTGCGCGGCGACGGTTGCAGCAGATCGGCAAACCGGCCTCCGACGACCGCATCCTCGCCATCGGCGACGGGATCCTCACGGACGTGCTGGGGGGCATGGGAGAGAACATCGACACGCTCTTCATAACCGGCGGGCTGGCGCGCGAGGAGACCGGAACGGTGGAACAACCGGAT
>CBFIFZ010000265.1:284-2671 GCA_965661995.1 Roseicyclus sp. | reverse complement strand
CGCCCTCGCGCTTGGCGCTGGTCGCCACGATGCCGCCCCGGCCCAGCGTGCAGGGGAACAGCCGCCCCATGAAGCGCAGACCGAGGGGGGTGACGACCATGTCGCGAGGTGTCATCTGCCCCTCAGACGCCTTGCACGATCCGCAGGTCGGTCTCTGCGACGGCCTCACGGATCGCCTTGGCCGCGGTGTAGCCCGTCGATTCGTAGAAGCGCCGCGCGGTCTCGACGTCGTCGAATTCGACGACAACGGAAATGCCGGCCACATCACCCTCGCGGATATCTGGTGCCGGATCGCGGACAAGGACGCGCCCGCCGAACTCGGCGACCACCGGGGCCGAGGCCTCGGCGAAGCGCTGCATCCCGGCCATGTCGCGCGCGCGGATGGTGGCGATGATGTATCCCTTCGGCATGCTGTTCTCCGGTCCTGCCCATGAATGGTTGGCGAAGGCTAGAGCATGTGCCCCGACTTGTCGCGCTTGACCGACAGGTAATGCGCGTTGTGGCGGTTGGTACCGGTGATCAGCGGCACGCGCTCGGTGACGGCGATCCCCTCGGCTTCCATCATCTCGACCTTGCGGGGGTTGTTGGTCATCAGCCGCACGGCCGAAAAGCCCATCCGGCGCAACAGGTCGGCCCCGCTCCGGACATCGCGCTCGTCGTCTTCGAAGCCGAGGCGGTGGTTCGCCTCGACGGTGTCGAAGCCCTGGTCCTGCAGCGAGTAGGCCCGCATCTTGTTGGCAAGCCCGATCCCTCGCCCCTCCTGGTTGAGGTAGAAGAGCACGCCCGCGCCCGCGCGGCCCATCTCGGCCAGCGCGGTGCGAAGCTGGGGGCCGCAATCGCATTTCAGGCTGCCCAAGACGTCGCCGGTGAAACAGGCCGAATGGAGCCGCGCCAGCACGGGGGCGTCGCGGTCGGGGCGGCCGATCTCGATCGCGTAATGCTCCCCCCCGCCGTTCTCGGGGCGGAAGATGTGCAGGCGACCCGCCTCGGCGGCCTCCATCGGCAGGCGGGCGGCGGCGACCGGCAGAAGCGGGTGGTGGCGCGCGAGATCGTAGGCGAGCATTCCTTCCGTCAGGCAGGCCGCGCCGATCTCGGTGGCGAGATCCTGCGGCCGGTCGGTCCCCAGCGCCACCACCGCGGGCAGAAGCTGCGCGGATTTCGCCAGCATCAGGGCCAGGCGGTGCAGGCCCGCGTCGCCCTCGCGCAGCGTGGGCAGGGGCCCCTTCATCGGCTCGGCCAGGTCGAGGGCCGGATCGGCGAGTGCCCGGACCCAATGGGCATCCACATCGCCGGGCAGGGCCACGCGCGCAAGGTCGCCGTCATAGGCGCGTGCCTTGAGCGTCTCGGCCCGCCAGCCGGTGATCGCCACGACCGGCCGCCCGGGCAGCGCGCGCAGCGCGGCAAGGCGGTCTGCGGTCAGCGTCTCGCCCGCCAGCACGATCAGCCCCGCGCCCGCGCCCTCGATCACGACCGGCAGGCCGACACGCAGGTCGGCGCGCGCACGCGCGACATGTTCGGTGGGGGTGGGCAACAGGCTCATGCCGCCTGCATACTGCCGAAGCCCGGGTTTTGAAACATTCCCTCGCATCCCGACACGTCGCCGTGAGATTGTTTTTCAATCGGTTGTCAAAACCGCTGGCAAGGTCAATCTCCACCTCACCCAGACGTGAGGAGCCTGCGAGATGGCCAATTTGAAGAAGATCCTGCTGGTCGATGACGACGACGACCTGCGCGAAGCGCTGAGCGAGCAGCTGGTGATGACCGAGGATTTCGACGTGTTCGAAGCCGGCACCGGCGCGCAGGGCATGGAGCGCGTGAAGGAAGCGATCTACGATCTCGTCGTGCTCGACGTGGGCCTGCCCGACACCGACGGGCGCGAGCTGTGCCGCCTGATGCGCAAGCAGGGCGTGAAATGCCCGATCCTGATGCTGACGGGCCATGACAGCGACGCCGACACGATCCTCGGGCTCGATGCGGGCGCGAACGACTACGTGACCAAGCCCTTCCGCTTCCCGGTGCTTCTGGCGCGTATCCGCGCGCAACTGCGCCAGCACGAGCAGTCGGAAGATGCCGTCTTCCAGCTTGGCCCCTACACGTTCAAGCCGGCGATGAAGATGCTGTTGACCGAGGACGAGAAGAAGATCCGCCTGACCGAGAAAGAGACGAACATCCTCAAGTTCCTCTACCGCGCGCAGGAAGGCGTGGTGGCCCGTGATGTTCTTCTACACGAAGTCTGGGGCTACAACGCGGGTGTGACCACGCACACGCTGGAAACCCACATCTACCGGCTTCGGCAAAAGATCGAGCCCGACCCCTCGAACGCGCGTCTGCTGGTCACCGAAAGCGGCGGCTATCGCCTCGTCGCATGAAGGGACCGCCCCGTTAAC
>CBFIFZ010000265.1:0-274 GCA_965661995.1 Roseicyclus sp. | reverse complement strand
TCGTGTTCTCCTCTGCGTAGTTGATTTGGATCAAGGTGCAACCCGGGGTTGTTTCCTAAAACCGTGTCATTACCTCCCTGTTGGACTTGGCCCGAACTTCGGTTCGGGCCTTTCTTTTCCCGGCGCCCCCCTGCCGGTCTGGCCAACCGGGGACGAGGTCCGTAAACCGGGGCGACCCGTCAGGACCGGAGACCGCCGATGCCCTTCACGCTTGCCACATGGAACATCAACTCGGTCCGGCTGCGCGCCGAGCTGGTGGTGAAGCTGCTGACCG
>CBFIFZ010000264.1:0-2702 GCA_965661995.1 Roseicyclus sp. | reverse complement strand
AGCCCAGCTCGCGCTGCACCTCGCGCACCGCGGCGCGGGTCCGCGCGCCGAGGATGCCGGTCGTGCCGCCCGTGTCGAGGCCGCGCGCCACCAGCCGCCGCTGCAAGTCGCGCATCTGGTCGCCCGACAGCCCCGGCTCGGGGTTGCGCGCATCGAAGACCGGCGCCCCCTCCAGCCGCGTGGCGAAATAGGCCGCCGTCAGGACATAGGTGAAGCTCTGGTTCCACTCGAAGAGCACGTTGAAATTCGGATAGGCGATGAAGGCCGGGCCGTTGCGCCCCTCGGGCAGGATGATCGAGGCCTGCGCCGCCGACATCGGCAGGGCGCCGCCCGCCCGCGCGCGCACGCCCGCGGCTTCCCAGTCGGACACGCGGCGCGAGGTATGGATGCCGGTGTCATACCAATCCAGGTCGCCCGGGATCGTCACCTCGATCAGCCAGGGCTCTCGCGGGCGCCAGCCCAGCGATGACAGGATGTTCGCCCCCGACAAGAGCGCATCCGCAGGCGAACGTTGCAGGTCGACCCGCCCGTCTCCGTCCCCGTCGATGGCGTGGGTCACGATATCCTCGGGCAGCATCTGCACCATGCCGATCTCGCCGGCCCAGGCCCCTTGCGTGTTCACGGGGTCGAAGGCGCCCTGCGTGTACAGCTCGAGCGCCGCGAAGACCTCGGGGCGGAACAGCTCGGGGCGGCGGCAGTCGTAGGCAAGCGTCACCAGCGAATCGAGCGTGTTGTAGTCACCCTGGAACGCGCCGTAATCGGTTTCGAAGGCCCAGAACGACAGCAGGATGCCCCGCGAGACGCCGAAGCGGCGCTCGATCTCGTCGAAGACGGCGCGATGCCGTTCGGCGTTGCGGCGGCCGTTGTCGAGGCGGTTCTGGCTGATCAGGCGGCGCGAGAACTCGGTGAACGGTACGGTGAAGATGCCCTGCCGCCGGTCCGCGTCCAGCGCCCGCTGGTAGTAGTTGGCGTGGCGGAAGAACCCGTCGATCGCCTGCTGGCTGTAGCCGCGCTGCGCGGCCTCGGCCCGCAGGCCTTGCACGAACTGGCCGAAATCGCCGCCGCATTGCTGGGCACTGGCCGCCCCGGTCGAAATCCCGAGCGACAAGAGCCCGGCAGTCAGGAAACGCATCATCTGGAAATACCCTGTCGGTTCGTGGTTTTTCCGCAGAGTAGCAAGGCTACGCAATCCCGCAAGGCCCCGCTCAGGCCGCCTTCAGACGCTCCCGCCCGTGCGGCTCCATCCAGTCGATCACCGGGTTGATGGGGATGATCCGGTGCGGATTGATGCTTTCGTGGCTGTAGTGGTAATGCCGCACGATGTGGTCGAAGTGGATCGTGTCGGCCACTCCGGGCCACTGGTAAAGCTCGCGCGCATAGGCCCAGAGACTGGGGTAGTCGATCACCCGGCGGCGGTTGCACTTGAAATGCAGGTGATAGACCGCGTCGAAGCGCGCCAGCGTGGTGAAGAGCCGCCAGTCCGCCTCGGTCGCGCGGTCGCCCGTCAGGTAGCGGTTCTCCGACAGGATGCCCTCGACCCAGTCGAGCGAGTCGAACAGGGCATGCACGGCCTCGTCATAGGCAGCCTGCGTCGTGGCGAATCCCGACTTGTAGACCCCGTTGTTGATCGTGTCGTAGACGCGGGCGTTGATCTCGTCGATCCGGGGGCGCAGCGCCTCGGGATAGTAGTCGTCGGTGTTGCCGGTGATCCCGTTGAAGGCCGAGTTGAACATCCGGATGATCTCGGCGCTTTCGTTCGAGACGATGCTGCCAGTCTCGGTGTCCCACAAGACCGGAACGGTCACCCGCGTCGTCGCCATGGGGTCCGCGCGCTGGTAGATCTCGCGCATGTACGCCGACCCGAAAAGCGTATCGCCCGTCGCGCCCGGAAAATCCGTGCGAAAGGTCCAGCCGTCCGACAGCATGTCGGGATGCACCGCCGAGACGCCGATGTGATCCTCCAGCCCCTTAAGGCTGCGAAAGATCATTGCGCGGTTGGCCCAGGGGCAGGCATGGCTGACATAGAGGTGATAGCGCCCGCTTTCCGCCTTGTAGCCGCCACTGCCGCTAGGCCCCGCGCTCCCGTCGGGCGTCACCCAGTTGCGGAACCGGCTTTCCTGCCGCTTGAAGGCGCCGCCCGTGGATTTCGTGTCGTACCACTGGTCGCGCCATTCGCCGTCGATCAACAGGCCCATCGGGGGTCCTCCTTCTGCTTGGAACAGGAGGTAGCCCGCCATGCTGCCCGGAAAAACCGCAACACCTGCAGGGCTGCCCCTGCACGGCTGCACATCTCAGCCGCTGACGGCCCGTTGACGTGCGCGAAATGCCTCGGTCTTGGCGCGGTTGCCGCAGCGCGACATGGCGCACCAACGCCGCCCGCGCCCGCGCCCGTGGTCAAGGAACAGATGCGTGCAGCGCCGACATTCCCTGAGCCGGTCCAGGTCGTCACGGCGCAGAAGGGCGTAGATCGCAAGCACGAGGTGGTCCTGCAGCCCGCCAAGAGGGCCCGGCGCAACGGTCATGCCGCGCGGACCGAAGCTCAGGCCGGCATCCTGCAGCGTGCCCTTGATCGCCGTCTCCAGCGTCAGCGCCTCCTCGCGGCCCGGCTTGCGCCCCGCGGCCATGGCCGACAGCACGGCATAGGCCGCCTCGCGCAGCGCGAGCGCCTCGGCCACCTGCCGCCCACCCGGCACGGGCAACCC
>CBFIFZ010000263.1:0-2713 GCA_965661995.1 Roseicyclus sp. | reverse complement strand
CGCGCGGGCCGGGCGGGGTGCCCCGGCCGCTTCGGCGATGCCGGGCCAGCGGGTCGCGTCAGGGCTCAGGATCCAGACCGCGAAGGCCAGCGCCAGCGCCAGCGTGCCGCCCGACTGCACCAGCGCGAACCACGGCGTCGCCGGATCCACGCCGCCGAGCACCTGCGCGCCAGTGGCGAAAAGACCGTAGCCCGCGATCGCGGCGGCAAAGCCCGGCCGTGCCTCGCAGCGGCATTCCACGAGGTCTTCGCGCGCCGACCACAGGGCCAGGCCGAACAGACCCGCGAAATGGATCATCGACAGCGCACCGCAGATCACCATCGAGCCGCCTGTCCAACCCGTGGCGAGCAGCGAGGCCGAGACGACACAGGCCGCCGCCATCCAGGGCCAGCGCGCCAGGGGCGGATCGAGAAATATCGTCAGCAAGAGCCATGTCACCGCAAGCGGCATGGCACTGGCGACCAGCATCAGCTGGGCCACGACCAGCCCCGGCAGGTCGGCGGCCAGCGGGCCGTGCACCAGCAGGAACGCGCTCTCCGTCGCCGCCACGGCAAGGATGGAAAGGCGCCCCTCGCGCGCGATCGGGGCACGCCACATCAGACCCGCAAGCAGGATCAGGATCGCGATGGCCGCGCCGCGCATCGCAAGGTCGATCTGGTCCATGCCCTCTGCCTTTCACCGTATCGTTACGCGCGTCCGCGCTGTCCCGCCCGAGGCACCCTAGCCGATCCGTCCCGAACGGGCTTGCCGATTTCCGAAAAATTCCGGTCGATTCCTCGATGTGTCCGGCAATCGACGGGCCGAACCGGCCAGATTGCGCGGAACGTGCAGGCAGGTCCCGTTGTCGGAGCGTGGATCGTGCCAGGGGCTGCGTGACGGGGCGCCGAAGGCGCGTTGCACTAAGGTGCGGCGGGTGGGTCCGATGGTCAGGGCGTAGCTTGCCTGAGGTCCGCCGCGGGCGACGCGGCGCCCGTCTCCAGAAGCCGCCTCGTGACCGTCCGCATCACCGCGAGGCCGAAACTCGGATCCTCGAATTGCAGGCGTTGGAACTGTTTCTCGTCCAGCTCGTAGAGCTCCACCTCTTCCAGCGTCCTTGCGGTCGCCGTGCGGGTGGCCGCGTCGGTGAAAAAGGCGATCTCGCCGAAGATTTCGCCCTCCTTGATCTCCACCCCCATCTCCTCGATGGCCACGCGCCCGCGCGCCAGAAGATAGAGCTGGTCAACCTCGTCGCCCTTTCGGAACAGGACCGTGTCCGCCGGGATGATGCGGCGCTTGCCGTAGCGGCGCACGATGCCGAAGTTGGGCGACCCGGCCAGGCCGCGCTCCACCTTCTTGCGCAGCGACAGCAATTGCCACAGGCGGTAGACGTTGATCGGCAGCAGCACGAGTTCCATCGCGACCAGCGGCCAAACACTCAGCAGAAGACCGTAGATCAGGAAGAACACCGACGAGAGCACCGCCAGCACCCGCAGGGGGAGCATGGTGTTCATCGCATAGGCACCGACGGTCAAACCCGAAGCAATCCAGCCGATGGCCTCGATGACGAGGTGAATAAGGTCGTCTTCCATGATTTTCCATACTCTCCGGCCGACGCCACTGTTGTCGGTACTAAAAGCGAACGGGGGCTACGGTGGCCGGAGTAGGTCACCCCCAAGCCAGATCTTTGGCGAAAGATCGGGGCGAACACAAATAATTCTACGGTCGCCGCGCCTTAGCTTCGCAACTCCCGTTCGAGAGTGGATTTCAGGCTAACCCGTTCCGCCGGGGTCAGGAAAGCCCCCAGTTCGACCTCGCGTCCGGCCCCCCTCAGCGTCAGGTAGTTCGGCACCGGCCCCCCCGTGGCGTGGAGCGTCACGCGCACCCAATGGGGGTTGGCCTCCCAGTCGAGCGGGGTCTTGCGGCGCGGCTCATGGCGCTGCAGGCGCACGAGGTCGTCCCAGATCACCAGCTCCTCGCGCACCTCGTGATCGCGCCAGGACCGCTTGAGCGCGGTCCAGATCGCCCAGAGCGCACCGAGGATGAAGGGCAGGAGAAACCAGAAGACCGGGTTCCCGAGGATCGAGATGAGCGGAATGGCGATCAGCACCGCGGTTGCGCCGATGAACCAGACGAATCCCTCGGGCGTCAGCGACTTGTGCGGCGTCAGCAACAGGCGCAGTCGCGGCGCGCCGTGACCGTCACGTGAAAGGGCCCCGGTGGTGTCCCGGGGCCCTGTCAGGTCATCTATGAGTACCGGCATGGCCCGTCAGTGATGGGGCTGCTTGTCCCACATCTCGCGCGTCGGCAGCTCCTCGAAGGTGTGCTCCGGCGGCGGGTTGGGCAGCGTCCATTCCAGCGTGTCGGCATGCTCGCCCCAATAGGCGGGCTCGGTCACCTTCTGGCCGAAGCGCAGGGCGTAGAAGACCATGCCGATGAACAGCAGGAACGAGGCGAAGGAGATGAAGGCGCCGATCGAGCTGACGTAGTTCCAGAGCGCGAAGGCGTCCGGGTAGTCGATGTAGCGGCGCGGCATCCCCTGGCGGCCCAGGAAGTGCTGCGGGAAGAAGGTCAGGTTGGCGCCGATGAAGAAGAGCCAGAAATGCACCTGGCCGATGATCTCCGGGTACTGGCGGCCCGACATCTTGCCGAACCAGTAGTAGACCGCGGCGAAGATCCCGAAGACCGCACCAAGGCTCATCACGTAGTGGAAATGGGCCACGACGTAGTAGGTGTC
>CBFIFZ010000262.1:0-2785 GCA_965661995.1 Roseicyclus sp. | reverse complement strand
CTCGGCCTCGGCCTCGGCGCGGCGGCGCTTGCCCTCGTCGGCGATCTGCAGGCTTTCCTCGATCGTGGCGACCAGCTCGGCATTGGCCCTTTTCACCGCCTCGATGTCGAACACGCCGCGTTCCATCTCTTCGCGCACAATGCGGTTCGATTCGCGCAGGTTCGACGCGTTCTGCTCGAGCAGCTGGTTGGTCAGGTCGGTCGCCTCGCGCACGGCCTTGGCGGCCTCTGTCGAGCGCTGGATCGTCACCGCCTGCGCCAGCTGGGTTTCCCACAGCGGCACGGTGTTCACCAGCGTCGAGTTGATCTTGGTGACAAGCGACTTGTCGTTCTCCTGCACCAGTCGGATCGAGGGCAGCGACTGCATCGTCACCTGGCGGGTAAGCTTGAGGTCATGCACCCGGCGTTCCAGGTCGTCGCGGGCGGCGCGCAGGTCGCGCAGCTCCTGCGCCTTGATGACCTGGTCGTTCTCGGGGGCGGCGTTCACCTCGGCCTCCTTGGCGGGGATGGTTTCCTCGTCCAGCTCGCGCAGCTTCTCTTCGCCGGCCGCGATGTAGAGCGCCAGCTCGTCGTAGAAATCGAGCGTCTTCTCGTAGAGCACGTCGAGCGACTTGATATCCTTCATCAGCGTATGCTCGTGCTTCAGAAGGTTGTCCGTGATCCGGTCGATCTGGTCCTGCACTTCTTCGAACTTGGCGATGAAGTCGTGCAGCGGCTTGGCGCGGCCGAACAGGCGCTCCCACCAGCTCTGCTTGCGGTTGGGGTCGAGCTCGTCGACCGAGAAGCCGCGGATCGTGCCGACGATTTCGCGCAAGCTGTCGCCCGCGGGGCCCACGTCCTTGTTCTTCACGCCCTGCAGCATCGACTGGCTGATCTGCTGCAGTTCCGCCTGTGCAGCCGAGCCGAAGGTCACGATCGAGTTGGTGTCGGTCATGTCGATTTCGGCCACGCGCTTGCGGATTTCCTCGGCGGTGGGCGCGTCGGCCGCGGGCAGCGGCACGAGGTCGGCCTTCGGTTCGAGCAGAACGACGGCGTTCAGTTCGTCGACAAGCTTGGCGGCCTCTTCGGCCTGCTGGCGGATTTCTGTGGTCATGGGCTCGGTCCTTATCCCTCGATATGCAGGTTTTCTCGGTTCAGGCGCTCGCGCAGAACCTCGGTTTCAATGTCGAAATCTGTACGGTCGTCGGTCAGCATCGCGCGGGTGCGCTTGGCGAAATTCGTCTCCAGATCGTCAAGGAACGCGATGTAATCGGCGCGGATCTGCGGCTCGCGGTTGCGGGTGTAGAGATCGGCGAACTGCACCGTCGCGTCGCGCGCGCCCTGCAGGTAGACGCCAAGGTAGCGCCGCGCCCCGGCCAGGTCGCGGGGGTCGGCCTCGACCTGGCGGAACATGGCGCGGGCCGTTTCCTCGAAGGCGGTCACGCGGGCCTCGAGCTGGCGGTCGCGGGCGCGCTTGATCGCGTCGGTCATCTGGTCGAGGACGCCTTCCGCCTCCTCGATCTTGCGGGCGATGCGGTCGGTCTGGTGGCGGTCCATCCCCTCCAGCCCCTTGTCGCGGAGCGGGTCGAGCCCGAAGGCGCCGAGGTGCAGCAGGCCCGCGATGGCGCCCACGACGACGGCCGTGGGGATGTTCCATTGCCCACCGAAGACCACAAGGCCCACGCCGACGCCCATCAGGACCGAACCGAAGATCTTGCGCGGGATCGCGGGGCGGCGGGCGACCTTGCGCTCGTTGAAGGCGTCCTCGGCCCGCACCCCGTCGCGGGTCAGCCAGGCCGAAAGCATCATCGCGCCTGCGCCCAGCAGGTCGGCGGCCATCGCCGTCACCGGCTGGAAGAAGGCGGTGACAAGCGGCAGAAGCGCCAGCACGAACATCAGGTTCAGCTTCGCACCGTGGCGCATCGGCTTGCGGCCCTTGAAGCTCGGTACCTCGAGCCGTTCGGCCGTGACCGTCTCCCGCGGGGTTCCCGCGTCGCGTTGGCCTGTCGGGCTGAAATCCCCGCCGTAGCGCTTGGACATCTCAGAGCACCCCGAAGCCACCGAAGCTGGCCATCACGACGATGACCACCAGCGTGAAGAAGGACACACCCTGAAGAAAGCTCGAACTCATCCGTTCCCCGTCGATCGTTTGCCAGTTGCGATGGTCACGTTAGAAAGGTTTCCTTACAAAAACCAGACATTGCAACGCGCGCTGGTGGTTTCCCGCCAGTCCTGTCCGAAATCGGACCTCATGCGGCGCCGCGCAAGATGCGGGGCGGGGGAAAACCGCGGCGCGTCTCCCCCTGTCACTGCGGCCCGGCCGCGGCGGCGCTCGTCCGCACGAAGGACAGGGGCGCGTGCGTCGTGGGCGCGGAATCGTGCAGCGCCTTGGCGAGACGCGGCATCAGCTCGGCCCCCTCGGGTCGGGAGATGGCGCGGTAAAGCCGGAACAGGCCCGGTCGCAGGTAGGTTGACCAATGGCAGATGCGCGTGGCGGGTGGCCGCGTCGGAAAGCCCATGCGCCGCAGGACCGCGCGGTGGCGCGGGCAATCGACGCGCAGGTCGGTCCAGCCGGGAACCCCGGGCAGACCCGCCGAGAGCGGCCAGTCGGCCAGCCGCGGCGCGGGTACGCTGAGCCGGAACAGCGCGTCGAAGGCGGCATTCTCGCCCGAGGTGACGTTGAGCACCTTGACCGCCCGGCCCCCCGGTCCGGCCATCGCCGCGCGCGCGAGATCGCGGTACTCCGCGCCCGACATCAGGATCAGCCGGTCGACATGGCGCGCGGGCAGCTCGGCCAGCGCGGCCAG
>CBFIFZ010000261.1:0-2788 GCA_965661995.1 Roseicyclus sp. | reverse complement strand
CGAGGTGCCGTATTTCCGACCGAGGTCCTTCACGAGGTCCACCACGGCGGCCTCGACCGTCACGTCAAGCGCGGTGGTCGGCTCGTCGAGGATCAGGAGCGAGGGTTTCGACATCAACGCCATTGCGATGACGATGCGCTGCTGCTGGCCCCCTGATAGCTGGTGGGGATAGCTGCGCAGCATCCGCTCGGGGTCGGGCAGGCGCACGTCGCTGACGACCTCGAGGGCGCGCTTGTAGGCCTCGGCCTCGGAAATCCCCTCGTGGATCATCGGCACTTCCATGAGCTGCCGACCGATCCGCATCGCCGGGTTCAGCGAGGCCATCGGCTCCTGGTAGATCATCGCGATTTCCTTGCCGCGGATCGCGCGAAGTTCCTCCTGGCTCATCTCGTTCAGGTTGCGGCCCTTGTACTTGATCGAGCCGCCGACGATGCGGCCGTTCACGCCGAGGTCCTGCATCACGCCAAGCGCGACGGTGGACTTGCCGCAGCCCGACTCGCCCACGAGGCCCATGGCCTCGCCGGGCATGACCCGGGTGGAGAAGTCCATGACGGCGGGGATTTCCCTGAGCCGCGTGAAGAAGGAAATCGAGAGGTTCTCGATCTCGAGGATCGGGCCGTCATAGGTCTCGGGGACAACCTGGGAAGCGTCGGGGGATTGGTCCAGCATGGCGTCAGTCCTTCAGGCTTTCTTCGCGCAGGCCATCGGCCAGCAGGTTGAGGCCGAGCACGAGGCTCATGAGGGCCAGGGCGGGTGGGAGCGCCGGGTGGGGGTAGATCGTCAGAAGGCGGCGGCCCTCGTTGATCGTGGAGCCCCAGTCGGGCGATTCCGGGCTGACGCCGAGGCCGAAGAAGCCGAGCGTTCCCAGAAGGATCGTGGTGTAGCCGATCCTGAGGCAGAAATCGACGATCAGTGGCCCGCGTGCGTTCGGCAGGATCTCCCACAGCATGATGTACCAGGGGCCCTCGCCGCGGGTCTGGCCTGCCGCCACGTAATCGCGCGTCTTGATGTCGAGCACGATGCCGCGGACGATCCGGAAGACCGTCGGCGAGTTCACGAAGACCACCGAGACGAAGACGATCAGCAGGTTGCCGGGGATGTCGAAAAGGTCCAGCGCCTCGGGCCAGAGCCGGAAGAGGAGCGGCAGATCGGGGTCCGAGGCATCCGAGATCAGCGAGAGATAGGCCAGCCCGCCCAGCACCAGCACGACCGAGACGATGACGTTGCGCACCGGCGGCTGCGTCCGGTAGCGCGAGTTGAAGAGCACCACGAGGAACAGGAGCGGGAAGATGAAAAGCACCAGCGACAGGTAGTTCGGAACGCCCGCCGCCACGATCTCGGGCGTCACCAGCAGGTAGAACAGAAGGATCACCGGGAAGGCGAGGACGAGGTTGGCGATGAAGGTGATGACCGTGTCGAGGCGTCCGCCGTAATAGCCCGCGGGCAGGCCCAGCGTGATGCCGACCATGAAGGCGAAGAGCGTGGCGAGCGGGGCGATCTTCAGCACCTCGAAGGAGCCGAAGACCATCCGGCTGAACACATCGCGTCCGAGGTTGTCACCGCCCAGCAGGTAGAACGCGTATTGCCCGTCCTCGGGCGAGGGCAGGGGCGAGCCCGGCACCTCGTTGCGCATCTGGCTGATGACGTCGATCGGCCCGTGCGTTGCCACCATGCCCGAGAAGAGCGCGGTGAAGATCCAGAACATGACAAGCCCGAAGCCGATCATTCCGATCGGGCTGTCGAAGAGCTTGCCGTAAAGGCCGAGCTTGCGCTTGAAGGTGATCGAGAGCGCGAAAAGGACCACGAGCGCGATCCAGACGGGCGTGAAGCGCGCCGCCATGCCGCCGATTATCCCCGTTGTTTCGGGCGAGGCGATCACCACGCCGGCCACGACAAAGACGAGGCAGCAGGCGAGAAACAGCAGGACCGCGTATTTCATCGACATGAGCGCGTAGTCGACCGGCGTGCGTTGCAGGCTGAGCGTGTGGTCGGGATTGACCACCATGTCGCCCGCCCGCAGGCCGATCACCGTCATGACGAAGTTGGCGAGAAAGCCCGCCACGAAGACCACAACGGCCGCCAGCATCAGGGGGTTGAGGAAGGCGCCGAGATCGCCGGACCAGGTCAAGGGTTCCATGTCTGGTCCTCCTTCAGGAAATGCGGATGCGCGGGTTCAGGAACACATACCCGATGTCGGATATGAGCTGCGTCACCAGCACGACGAAGACGGCGACGATGGAGCAGGCGAGAAGCAGCTCGATGTCGTTGTTCGAGGCCGCCTGCACCAGCGTCCATCCGAAGCCGTTGTAGTTGAAGAGCGTCTCCACGATCACCACGCCGGTCAGCAGCCAGGGGAACTGCAGCATGATGACGGTGAAGGGGGCGATCAGCGCGTTTCTCAGCGCGTGTTTCAGCACGATGTTGCGGAAGCTCACGCCCTTGAGGCGCGCGGTGCGGATGTATTGCGCGGTCATCACCTCGGCCATCGAGGCGCGCGTCATCCGCGCGATGTAGCCCATGCCGTAGAGCGCGATGGTCATCACCGGCAGGGTGAAGTTCCAGAAGTTGATGCCGTCCTCCATCGCCGAGCGCGCCGAGCCGAGGAAGAGGGTGCGTCCGTCGATCCATCCAAGCTCGCTCAGGATCGGCGAGAGGCCCGCGGTCGAGGAGGCGAGAAGAACGATGAAGATCACGCCCGAGACATATTCCGGCGTCGCAGTCGAGCCGATGGCGAGGGTGGACAGACTTCGGTCCATCCGGCTGCCCTCCTTCATTCCCGCAAGCACCC
>CBFIFZ010000260.1:0-2875 GCA_965661995.1 Roseicyclus sp. | reverse complement strand
ACCAGTTCCGATTCCGCCTCCGGCAGGTCGAAGGGGGGGCGGTTGGTTTCGGCCAAAGTGCTGATGAAGAACAGGAACACCATCGGCAGGTGCGGCAGCCAGTACCAGCTGAACAGGCCCCAATCGCCGTCCTGCGCCGCGACGATATCGCCGAAGTTGAGCGAGCCGGTCGAGATGATCACCCCGATGATGATCAGGCCGATCGACACCTCGTAGGAAATCATCTGCGCGGCAGAGCGCAGCGAGCCCAGGAACGGGTATTTCGAGTTCGACGCCCAGCCGCCCATGATCACGCCGTAAACCTCGAGCGAGGACATGGCGAAGACGTAAAGGATGGCGACATTGATGTCGGCCAGAACCCAATTATCGTTGAAGGGGATCACCGCCCAGGCGAGGATCGCCAGCACGAAGCTGGTCATCGGCGCCAGCAGGAACACCGGCCGGTCGGCGCCCGCGGGGATAACCACCTCTTTCACCACGTATTTCAGCGCGTCGGCGACCGTCTGCAGCAGGCCGAAGATGCCCACCACGTTCGGGCCGCGGCGCATCATCACGGCGGCCCAGATCTTGCGGTCGCCGTAGACGAGGAACAACAGCGACACCATGACGAAGCCGATCACCAGCAGGCTTTGCGCCGCCATGATCGTCATCAGGCCCAGCGTGGTCGAAAAGAAGCCGTCCATGGGTCGTTCCCTAAACCGTCGGTATCCCCTGTTCGGCGCACGCGGCCGCCACTACTTCGGCGTCGAGCGTCTGCAACCCCCGCGGGAGCGCCGGCGAGATGGTGTAAACCGCATCTGCCGTCCAAACGCCACCCTGTTCCTGCACATTTGTGCGGACATGTCGCGCAAAGCCGAAGCCGCGGATAAGTGCGTATTGCGCAGCTGCGCAGCGGGCGTAAGCGGCCACGTCGTCGCGGTCGCGCGCACCGGTCATTTCGACGCGGAAGTTGACGAGATCGTCATCGAGCAGGCGCGTCTCTACGCCCTCGAAGGTGACACCGGCGGGCGGTGCGCCCGTCGGATCGCCACCCGAGGGGGAACAGCCCGCCGCGGCCATGGCCGCGATCAGGCCCAGCATGCCGACGCGTGCGCGCGGCATCCCCGTTACTCCGCCGCGATCCGCGTCTCGGATCGCGCCTTGGCCATGGCGCTGAGCTCGGCCATCAGGGTCGATGCCCGCGCGATCGGGTTCGTCAGGTAATGATCGCCGATCGCCTGCACGAAGCTTGCATCGCCCAGCGTGCCCAGCGGCAGCGCCTCGCCCTCGTTCTCGGGCACCTCGTCGATCATCGCCAGGTGCGGGACCTCGGCGACCATCGCCCGGCGCAGCTCGGCCAGCGTGTTCCAGGGCTGCGTCGCACCCAGTTCCGCCGAAAGCGCGCGCAGGATCGCCCAGTTCTCGCGCGACTCACCGGGCGGGAAGCCCGCACGCAGCGCCAGCTGGGGCCGCCCCTCGGTGTTGACGAAAAGGCCCTGTTCCTCGGTATAGGCAGCCCCCGGCAGGATCAGGTCGGCGCGATGCGCGCCCCGGTCGCCGTGGCTGCCCTGGTAAATCACGAAGGGTCGGCCATCGGCCGACGGCTCGATCTCGACCTCGTCCGCGCCGAGGTTCCAGATCACATCCGCCCCCTCGACCGCGGCACCCATGCCGCCCTCGGTCACTGCGCCCACGTCCATCGCACCGACTCGGCCTGCGGCCGTATGCAGTACCAACAGGCCCGAGCCGGTCTTTTCCGCCACTGCCCGCGCATGGGCCAGAACCGCTGCGCCATCGGCCTCGCGCAGAGCGCCCTGCCCGACGATGACGACCGACGGCACATCCTTCACCGCGCCGAAATCGCGCGCGGCCAGATCGGCCAGCGCCTTGCGGTCGGTGCCCATGTGCGTGACGTCATAGGTCAGGTCCACGGCCTCGCCGATCAGGGCGACATTCGCGCCCTTCAGCCAGGCCTTGCGGATGCGCGCGTTCAGCACCGGGGCCTCGGCCCGCGGGTTGGTGCCGATCAGCAGGATGTATTTCGCCTCGTCGAGATCCTCGATCGCCGCCGTGCCGACATAGCCCGCGCGGTTGCCCGCGGGCAGTTTCGCACCGTCCACGCGGCACTCGACCGCGCCGCCCTGCCCTTCCACCAGCTGCTTCAGCGCGAAAGCGGCTTCGGTCGGGACAAGGTCACCGACGAGGCCCGCCAGCTTCGACGCGCCCTTGATATTGCGGGCTGCAAGCGACAGCGCCTCGCCCCAACCGGCGGGGCGCAGCTTGCCATTCTCACGCACGTAAGGCCGGTCCAGCCGCTGGCGGCGCAGCCCGTCCCAGACATAGCGCGACTTGTCCGACAGCCATTCCTCGTTCACGCCGTCATGGTTGCGCGGCAGGATACGCATGACCTCACGGCCCTTGGTGTCGATGCGGATGTTGCTGCCCAGCGCATCCATCACGTCGATCGACTCGGTCTTGGTCAGCTCCCACGGACGGGCCGTGAAGCTGTAGGGCTTCGAGGTCAGCGCACCGACCGGGCAGAGATCGACGATATTGCCCTGCATCTCGCTGTCGAGCGTCTGGCCGAGGTAGCTGGTGATCTCCGAATCCTCGCCGCGCCCGGTCTGGCCCAGCTCGGGCATGCCCGCGACCTCGGTGATGAAGCGCACGCAGCGCGTGCAGGAAATGCAGCGCGTCATGGCGGTGCCGACGAGCGGCCCCAGCTCCAGTTCGGTCGCGGCGCGCTTGGGCTCGCGGTAGCGGCTGAAATCCACGCCATAGGCCATAGCCTGGTCCTGCAGGTCGCATTCGCCGCCCTGGTCGCAGATCGGGCAATCGAGAGGGTGGTTGATAAGCAGGAACTCCATCACCCCTTCGCGCGCCTTCTTGACCATCG
>CBFIFZ010000259.1:0-2879 GCA_965661995.1 Roseicyclus sp. | reverse complement strand
TTCATGGGCATCGCCGTGCATGACAACATCAACGCAGCCCCCTCGGCCCGCGCGCCCCGGAAACAGGGTCCGCGGCTCGAAAGCCTTGGGCCTTCCGTGACCGGGACCTGCCGGGCCCACTTCGGGGATTGGCCGACCGGCCTGCAGGTTGTCCTGCCGATCGCGGAGGGCATTCCAGGTATCGGCTGGGTGTCTTCGGCCTGACCCCGGACGCCGCCCGCCACAGGCGGCGCATCGCCTTGCAGCGTACGGGGCTGACCAGGATGCGAGGCTGGGCCGGGGCGAACGGAGAGCTTGGGCTCATCCCCCCGCGCCGACAGGCGCCTGCGATGTAACGTAAGCTATGCTGGCCGATGGTGGCGGCGGGCTACTCGGCCGCCAGCCCTTCCTCGCGCGATGACCGCCAGATCTCGACGATCTCGGCAGACAGGGTCATGGGGTCGAAGGGCTTTGAGATCACGGCGGCCGCGCCACTCGCCATCAGGCGCTCGCGATCCTCGGTCGAACATTTCGCGGTCATGAAAACGGCCGGCACATGACGGCAGGCTTCGATCTCGCGCAGACGCTTCAGCGTTTCCGCGCCGTCGATATCCGGCATCATCACGTCGAGCAGGAAGACATCCGGTGTCTTGCCGCGCGCGACCTCGAGTGCTTCGAAACCGGAATTGCATTGAACGATGGGCAGGCCGCCGACGACTTCCAGCGCCAGCTTGGCGATCGCAAGGATGTCTTCGTCATCATCGACATGCAAGACGAAGGGAGCGGGCTGTTCCATCGCGGCCTCGTGCGGTTGTGGCGTCACGAAGGACGCGTGCCAAGTAGCCTTCAACCAAAGCGGGACCACTCGCACAACAGCCGGAAGGTAAAAACTCACACACCCGCATCGTTCGCGAGGCTGACCGGGAACTGTGGCATTTCTTGGGTCAGACCTTGGCGATTTCCGAGCGGGGCGCGGCCCCCCGGCAGCATACCCTGCCACGCTGGGCCTTCATACCCCTTCCTTGCGGGCGCTTTCCAGGATGGCCATGCGCACCTTGGGGTCGAGATAGACCTCGGGGCTGCGCTGCAGCCCGTCGAGCAGACGGGACGCGGTCAGCCGCACGATATAGAGGCCAAAGGCCGGATGCTGGTTGTAAAGGCGCATGAAGGCCGCTTCATCGACCTTCATGATCTCGCAATGATCGAGACACCTGGCGGACACCGTCCGGGTGCGCTGGTTGGTGAAGAAGGCGATCTCGCCGAAGATCTGTTCGCCCTCGAGGGTCACGTCGATTTCCTCGAGTCGCAGCTTTCCGCTGCGCATCATGTAAAGGCAGTCCGTCGGATCGCCCTTGCGAAAGACGTATTGATCCCGCTCCAGGGGCACGGGCCTGAGGTAGGGGCTCAACCATTCGAACACCTGCGCATCGGCGGTCAGGCTGCGCATCTGTCGGGTGGTGCGCAGGATCTCCCAAAGGCGATAGGCGTTGAAGGGAAGGAGGATCGAATGAAGGGCGAGCGTCGGCAGGATGCCCTCGAGGGAACTGTAGACGATGAAGAACAGGTTCGCCCCGATCGCGACCATGCGTAAGGGCAGCATGGTTCGCATCGCGTAGGCCGATAGCGTCAACGCGGCGGCGACCCACCCCGTCACCTGCACCCAATCGAATTCAGCGGCCATGGCCTACCTCGAGCATGTTTGAGACCGGCCGACGGCCCCCCCGTGATCAGCAGGGCACACGGGGATGTGGAAGGCAAGCTTCAGACGGGGAACCCGGTGTCGTGGAAACGTCGCCACGCGCAGGGATCAGGGCCCGCTGGGGCGACTGCGCCGGTCAGGGTGGCGACCCTTCGGATGGCCCCCGTGATACGGGGATACACCCCTTCGGCATGGTGCGGGTGGAGGGACTTGAACCCCCACGCCTTGCGGCGCCAGAACCTAAATCTGGTGCGTCTACCAGTTCCGCCACACCCGCGACGGCCTGCCGTTTAGCAGAGGTCACCGGCCGGGGCGAGAGGCAAAAAGGGCGTCGGCTTAACCCGATCTCAACCCGACTCGGTCGAGAGTGGGCGGCATGAGACCCCTGCCCCGATGCAACACCGCCACCGTCCCGTCTGCCTGCCGCGCAATTTCCCTGTGCAAACCGCGGCCGACAGTCTACGCTTTATCCACAACCAATAAACGGCGCAAAGCGCCGAGAACCGAGCAGGTTTCGACATGACCGACATCACCCCCCTCGCAGCGGCGCTGCGCGTGGACGGCGTGGGGCCGGCCGATGGCCCGTCCGCCCTCGCTCCCGCAAGCATCGTCATGACCCTCGACGGCGCGCTGCCTGTCGAGCATCTCTATCCCGGCGACAGGGTCATCACCCGGCACGGCGCGCGGGCGCTGCTGGCAATGGACCGCGTCACCCTGCCCACCGGCACCCCCATCGTCGCGGTCGCGCGCAATGCCTTCGGCGGCCGTCCCGACCGCGATGTCTGGCTGCCCGCGGCGCAGCGCGTCCTGATCCGCGACTGGCGGGCCAAGGCGCTCTACGGACAGGCACAGGCCTGCGTGCCCGCGGGCCAGCTGGCCGATGGCGAATACGTTCGGCTTGCAGGGCTCGACCGGGACGTGACCTGCTTCGCGCTGCGCTTCGGTCGGCCCGAGGTCTTGTATGTCGATGGGCTGGAACTCGCCTCGGCCGACCTGCTGCGGGTGACCGCATAGGGCCGCGCCCGGCTGGCAAGATGCACCTGGACGCGAGCGCGCGGCTGACGCCGCGCGGGATTGCGGCGTGGCTCGGCCTCCGGCCTGCGCCACGACCGCGGTGGCACCGCGTTCCGCGGTGCGGGTCCGCCCGGATCGGCAGGCGGCACGCGGGATGTCGAGCGCGCTCCCGAAGTGGGGGGGGGGG
>CBFIFZ010000258.1:0-2980 GCA_965661995.1 Roseicyclus sp. | reverse complement strand
CGGCCCGCCCGGTCCACCGGCCGCTGGGTGGTCGCCGGTGCGACCAGCCGCGTTCTCGCCGCGGCCGATGCCACCCCCGAAACCCGGCAGCTGCTGCGCCGCCGCCTGCGCCGGATGCCCGCCTTCCGCGACCAGCTTGCGCGCGGTCACCGCCTGACCCGCAGCTTTTCCGCCCGCGTCCTCGGGCGCAGCGCGGTCCCGCTCGAGACCTACTTCAGCCTCTGCGCGCCCTGCGCCGCCACCCAGCTGATCGCCGATGCGCAACGCGCCGCCGTGCAGCCGGTCATCACCGCCGATCCCGCGCTGGCCACCCTGCCGCTCCTGTCCTGCACCACGCCTTTCAAGGCGGGCGGGCGCGGGGGCCCGGGCCATTACACCGACATTCCCGCCGGTGCCCTGATGCTGCGCCATGCGGCCGACCTTTACATCTACACCAACGGCCTGTCGCTCCTGCACGCCACCGGGGGCCAGGTCCGCGACTGGCTCGAGCGCAGCGCGGCCGCCTTCCACCGGGTCGAGCCCGGCGCGCCCGGGCCGCAGCCGCTGATCGACCACGCCTTCGCCAGCTACAATTTCGACCGCATGGACGGGCTCTTCTACGAGATCGACGTCAGCGCCGTCGCGCGCACCAACGCCGAGGGCGACATCCTGCACGACGGGCCGGGGCGCATCCGCAACCTGCGCCATCCCGACGGCAGGCCCGTCGCCGACACCGACGGTTTCCTCGTCGTCACCAACGCCTACCGCGCTGCCGGCGGCGGGCATTACCCCGCCGCGGCCGCCTGCGAGGTGATCCATGAAACCGCCGATCCGGTGCGCGACCGCCTTGTCGAGCACATCACCGGCAGCCGCGGCGCAATCGCGCCGGTGATCACCCCAAGCTGGTCCTTCACCCCGCTCGGCGGCACCGAGGTGATCGTCGAGACCGGCCCCGGCGCCCTGTCGCACCCTCCGCGGGCACAGGCGCTCGGACTCGCGCATCAGGGGAACGGGCCGACCGGCTTCGCCCGCTTTCTGCTGCATATCTAGACGGCACAGGCAGACCTGCACAAAAAACTGGCATGACCTGCGACAATCGCGCAATCTGCGCCAAGCCGCGCCAGCGTCCGGTCATCGTCTGTTGACCTCGAACAGGCGCGCCGATGATGTGACGACGCCTCAAGGCGAACGTGCTGCCAAGCCGAAGGAGAGACCGCTTGTTCAACCGTGCCATCCCCACCCTTGCCGCCGCCCTGATCGCAGCGACCCCGCTCGCCGCTCAGGACATGGACATCAACTTCGCCCTCGACTGGCGGTTCGAGGGGCCTGCCGCGCCCTATTTCCTCGCCATCGACAACGGCCATTTCGCGGCCGAGGGCCTCTCGGTCGAGATCGCCGCGGGCCAGGGCTCGCTCGACGCCATCCCCAAGGTCGCCTCCGGCGCCTTCCCGCTGGGCTTCGCCGACATCAACAGCCTCATCCGTTTCCTCGACCAGAACCCGGGCGCGCCCGTCACCGCCGTGATGATGGTCTATGACAGCCCGCCCTTCGCCATCGTGGGCCGCGTCAGCCAGGGCATCTCCGGCATCGACGACCTCGAGGGCTCGATCCTCGGCGCGCCGCCGCCCGATGGCGCATGGGCGCAGTTCCCGATCCTCGCCGCGGTGAACGACATCGACGTCTCCACCATCACGGTGGAACCCGTCGGCTTCCCCACGCGTGAGCCGATGCTGGCCGAGGGCAATGTCGACAGCGTGACCGGCTTCAACTTCTCCTCCTACCTGTCGCTCGCGCGTCTTGGTGTGCCCGAGGATGACATCACGACGATCATGTTCTCCGACCACGGCGTCGCGCTCTACGGCAACGCGGTCATCGTCAACACCGACTTCGCCGAAGCCAACCCCGAGGCCGTGACCGGCGCGCTGCGCGCCATCGCCCGCGGTGTCGCCGACGCCATAGCCGACCCCGCCGCCGGAGCCGCCGCGGTGATCGACCGTAACCCCGCCGGCGACCTCGAGCTGGAAACCCGCCGTCTCCAGCTGGCGCTCGATGCCAACATCCTGACGGATTACGTGGTCGCCAACGGCATGGGCACCATCGATGCCGACCGCATGGCGCTGGCGCTCGAGCAGATGCAGCTGACCTACGAGTTCCAGGGCGAGATCGACCCGGCCCTCTACTTCACCGACGCCTACCTGCCCGAGGCAGAGGTGCTGATGATCGCGCCCTGAGCGCGGTCTGGAACGACACCTGCGGCCCGGTCATCCGGTCGGGCCGCCGGACCCGCGTATGTACGCGGTGTGTACGGGGTGTGTACGCGGTGTGACTTGCCCCGACCGACCAGCCCGTTAACCATGGCCTTGCACAAATCTCACATGTGTTGACGCGCCGTTTACCCTTCGAAAGTCCCGCCGGATGCAGACAGACCCCTCCCATTACATGATCGAACTGCGCGAGGTGACCCACGCCTACAAGACCAAGGCGGGTCCGCTTCCGGTGCTCGACAACCTCTCGATCAAGATCCCCGAGAACAGCTTCTGCGCGGTGGTCGGCCCCTCGGGCTGCGGCAAGTCCACGCTGACGCGGCTGGTGTCGGGCCTGATGAAGCCGAACGAGGGGCAGGTCTGGCTGCACAACAAGCTGGTGACCTCGCCGCGCCCGACCGTGGGCATGGCCTTCCAGAACCCGGTGCTGCTGGAATGGCGCACGATCCTGCAGAACATCCTGCTGCCGCTCGAGATCGTCAAATCCCCCATGTCCAAGGCCGAAGCGACCGAGCGCGCGCATCATCTGCTGGACCTCGTGGGTCTGACCGGCTTCGCCGAGAAACGCCCCTCCGAGCTGTCGGGGGGCATGCGCCAGCGTGCGAGCCTCTGCCGCTCGATCATCCACAAGCCCGACGTGCTGATCCTCGACGAACCCTTCGGCGCGCTCGACGCCTTCACCCGCGAAGACCTGTGGTGCACCATGCACGACCTGCGCGCGCAAGAGCCCTTCACCT
>CBFIFZ010000257.1:0-2988 GCA_965661995.1 Roseicyclus sp. | reverse complement strand
ATGCGGGTCGCCCGGCGGATCGGGCGCTTCTGAGGGTCGCCCGGCGGATCGGGCGCTTCTGAGGGTCGCCCGCCGCATCGGGCGCTTCTGAAAATCGCCCGCCGCATCGGGCGCTTCTGAAAATCGCCCGCCGCATCGGGCGCTTCGAAAAACGCACCCCACAACGAAAAACGGGCGCCCGAAGGCACCCGTTTCCCGTTTCAGACAGCGGCGATCAGCAGCTGTAGTACATCTTGTACTCGACCGGGTGCGGCGTGTGTTCGAAGGCGTAGACCTCTTCCCACTTGAGCGCCATGTAGCCCTCGATCTGGTCCTTGGTGAACACGTCGCCCTTGAGCAGGAAGTCGTGATCGGCCTCAAGGCTTTCCAGCGCTTCGCGCAAGCTTGCGCAGACGGTCGGGATACCGGCCAGTTCCTCGGGCGGCAGGTCGTACAGGTCCTTGTCCGACGGATCGCCGGGGTGGATCTTGTTCTGGATGCCGTCGAGGCCAGCCATCAGCAGGGCCGCGAAGCACAGGTAGGGGTTCGCCGACGGGTCGGGGAAGCGGGCCTCGACGCGCTTGGCCTTGGGGCTTTCCGTCCACGGGATACGCACGCAGCCCGAGCGGTTGCGGGCCGAGTAGGCGCGCAGAACCGGGGCTTCGAAGCCGGGGATCAGGCGCTTGTAGGAGTTCGTCGACGGGTTCGTGAAGGCGTTCAGCGTCTTGGCATGCTTCAGGATGCCGCCGATGAAATACAGCGCCTCGTCCGACAGGTCGGCGTACTTGTCGCCCGCGAACAGCGGCTTGCCGTCCTTCCAGATCGACATGTTGACGTGCATGCCGGTGCCGTTGTCGCCGGCCATCGGCTTGGGCATGAAGGTCGCCGACTTGCCGTAGGCATGCGCCACGTTGTGGATGACGTACTTGTACTTCTGCAGCTCGTCGGCCTGCTTGGTCAGGCTGTCGAAGATCAGGCCCAGCTCGTGCTGGTTCGACGCCACCTCGTGGTGGTGCTTGTCGACCTTCATGCCCATCCGCTTCATCGTGGACAGCATTTCCGAGCGCAGGTCCTGGCCGGGGTCGATCGGGTTCACGGGGAAGTAGCCGCCCTTGATGCCCGGACGGTGGCCCATGTTGCCCATCTCGTACTCGGTGTCGGTGTTCCATGCGCCGTCGACCGCGTCGACCTCGAAGGCCACCTTGTTCATGCTGACGGCATAGCGCACGTCGTCGAAGACGAAGAATTCCGCCTCGGGGCCGCAGTAGAACGCGTCACCGATGCCCGACGACTTCAGGTAGGCCTCGGCCAGCTGCGCGGTGCCGCGCGGGTCGCGGTTGTAGGGCTCGCCAGTGTCCGGCTCGACGATGGAGCAGTGCAGACACAGCGTCTTTTCGGCGTAGAACGGATCGATATAGGCGCTATCGGGATCCATCATCAGTTTCATGTCGGAGGCTTCGATGCCTTTCCAGCCGGCAATCGACGATCCGTCGAACATGAAGCCTTCGTCAAGGAAATCCTCGTCGACGAGGTCCGCCATCACCGTCACGTGCTGCAGCTTGCCGCGCGGATCGGTGAAACGGATGTCGACGTATTCCGCGCCTTCGTCCTTCATAAGTTTCAGGAATGATTCTTTGCTCATCGTGACCTTCCCTTGACGTAGTGGTCCTATGGTCCGAACCGCGCGCAGCGCGTGGCCCGGTTACAACTTGCCCTGCTCAGAGCGCTTCTTCGCCCGACTCCCCGGTGCGGATGCGGATCGCCTGGCTGATATCCGAGACGAAGATCTTGCCATCGCCGATCTTGTCGGTCTTGGCCGCGTCGATGATCGCCTCGATGGCGGCCTCGGCGAGGTCATCCGACAGAACCACCTCGATCTTCACCTTCGGCAGGAAATCAACGACGTATTCCGCACCGCGATAGAGCTCGGTATGCCCCTTCTGGCGGCCGAAACCCTTGACCTCGGTGACGCTGAGGCCCTGAATCCCGATCTCCTGCAGGGCTTCCTTCACCTCGTCGAGTTTGAAGGGTTTGATGATCGCTTCGATCTTCTTCATCTCGGCTCCATGCCTCCTCGCCGGTACACGCGGCCCGTGACACCACTTTCAGCGAAGGGCGTCCATGCGGTAGCGTTGCGATACAAGCCGGGGGCGGGCGATTCCGAATAGGCCGATCAAGAATTGAGCATGGCGCACAAAAATTCATCAACCATGAATCGTCCGGGTCGGTTGCGATGACCGGGCTGGTGACGGCCGCCGACATGCGCGGGATCGAGCGGGACGCCATCGAAAGCGGGCAGGTGACCGGCCTCGACCTCATGGAACGCGCGGGTCAGGGCGTGGTCGAGGCGATGCTCGCGCATTGGCCCGTGCATGCGCGGAGCGGCGCGAGGGCCAGGGTGCTGTGCGGACCGGGCAACAACGGCGGCGACGGTTTCGTGATCGCGCGGCATCTGGCCCGGCAGGGCTGGAGCGTTGCCGTTCATCTCCTCGGCGATCCCGCGCGGCTGCCGCCCGATGCGCGCGCCAATCACGACAGGTGGACCGCCATGGGCGGTGCGGTCGACGCCCTGACGGAACGGCGCTTTCGCGACGGTCCGGACGCCGACATCGTCGTCGACGCGATCTTCGGCACGGGGCTCACGCGCGCGCCCGAGGGGGACCTCGCGGGCCTTCTGCGCCATCTCGGCGCGGCGGCGGGCGGCAGGCTGGTCGCCGTGGATGCGCCCTCGGGCCTCTGCCTGGACAGCGGGCAGATGCTGGGCGGTGGCCGGCCCGCGCCGGGCGTGTCGAGCGTGCCGCTTGCCTCGCTCACCGTCAGTTTCGAGGTGCCGAAGCTCGGGCATTTCCTCGCCGACGGCCCGGCCGTCTGCGGCAGGCTGGCCATGGTGGACCTCGGCCTTGCCGCGTGGCGGGCGATCCCGCGTGACGCGGTCACGGGCGAGCGCGCCGCGCCGGGGCAGCCGGCCGTGCCGCGCGCCCGGCTGATCGACCGGGCGCCGCTGGTCAC
>CBFIFZ010000256.1:0-2995 GCA_965661995.1 Roseicyclus sp. | reverse complement strand
CACGGAGGGCTATAATCATGGCCGCTTGGCCGAGATGGAGCGCGCTGCAACCTTCAGCCATCACCGCGATATGGTCGCGCAAATTCAGGCAATTTTGGCCTGTGAGGCCTAAATCAAACCACCAAGTCCATGAGGGAGATAATGGTGGGCGACCCTGGAATCGAACCAGGCATGGGTCTCCCCGGCGGAGTTACAGTCCGCTGCCGCACCTTGCAGCACGTCGCCCGACGCGTTGGGCTGGATAATCGGGGGGCAGGGGGGCGTCAACCGAAAAACGGGGCCGCGTGGCCTTGGCAAGTCGAAGGGCTGCGCGTAACCCGGAGACAGTGAGCAAGGGAAGCGGCGCGTGGCCAAGAAACCGACCTGGGTGATCGACAAGGAACGCGCCAAGCGCGCCGCCGCGGCCGAGACGCTGTGGCTCTTCGGGCTTCACGCGGTGCGCGATGCGCTGATGAACCCCGCGCGCGAGCGGCTGCGCCTTGTCGTCACGCGCAACGCCGCCGACAAGCTCGCCGAGGCCATCGCCGCGGGCGGGCTCGAGCCCGAGATCGCCGATCCGCGCAAGTTCCCCGTGCCGCTCGATCCGGGCTCCGTCCACCAGGGCGCGGCGCTCGAGGTCAAGCCGCTCGACTGGGGGCGGCTTGAGGATATCGCGCTGTCGAACGGGACGGGCGCACCGCGCCTCGTTCTGCTCGACCGGGTCAGCGACCCGCATAACGTGGGTGCCATCCTGCGCTCGGCCGAGGTCTTCGGTGCCGCCGCCGTCATCGCGCCCGCGCGCCATTCCGCGCCCGAAACCGGCGCGCTGGCCAAGACCGCCTCGGGTGCGCTCGAACGCCAGCCCTACCTGCGGGTGCCGAATCTCGGGAACGCGATCGAGACGCTGAAGGACATGGGCTACATCGTGCTGGGCCTCGACGGTGAGGGCGAGGCCGAGATCGGCACGCTGGCCGCCACGCTCACCGACCGGCCCGTGGCTCTTGTGTTGGGGGCCGAGGGGCCGGGCCTGCGCGAGCGCACGCGCGATCTGTGCGACCACCTGGTGCGGATCGACGCGGCGGGGGAATTCGGGTCGCTCAACGTCTCGAATGCGGCGGCAGTGTCCCTATATGCGGTCACACGCCCCTGAGAGAGTGCCGATGCCAGACCAGACCAAGATCGCGACCTGTTCCTATTGCGGCCGCCGCCAGACACTGCAACCGACCGCGCGGGGCGGGCACGAGCTGGCCTGCGGGGCCTGTGGTGCGCCGCTGCACGAGATGAAGTGGTTGAAGCCGCCGCAGCCCGACCGCCCGGTCAAGCGCAGTCCGCGCGCGCCCGCGCCGCATGGCGGGCCGCTCCCGCGCGACGGGTGGCAGGGTGGCCCGGAGTGGCACGGTCACGCCGATCCGCGCAGCCGGAAAAAGGTCAAGCGGCGCAAGCCGCTCTGGAAGAAGGCGATGGAAGAGGCCTTCGACCTGATCGAGGATATCTTCGACTGACACATCTCTCACCACGGATCACGGTTGCGTGCCGGGTCTTTTCGGATCACCCGGCAGCCGTCATGTTGCAGCCAGGTCAACACCGGAGGTCTTCGCCATGATCCGTCGCCGTCAAATTCTCGCTTCCGCCGCGCTGGCGCCCCTCGCCCTCGCCCTCGCCTTGCCACGGACCGCGCTCGCTGCCGAACCCCGCGTGTTCCAGAGCCGTCGCGGCACCATCAACGGCATCGATCCGGTCGCCTATTTCGACGGTAACGGTCCGGTCGCGGGCAACCCCGGCATCACCCACGAGTGGGACGGGGCTACATGGCTCTTCGCGAGCGAAGCCCACCGCGACGCCTTCGCGGCCGAGCCCCAGCGCTTCGCCCCGGTCTTCGGCGGCTACTGTGCCTTTGCCGCGTCGCGCGGCTACCTTGCGCCCACGATCCCCGAGGCCTGGTCGATCTATGACGATCGCTTGTTCCTCAACGCCAACTTGCGCGCCCGCGAGCTTTGGACGGCCGAGTTGCCGAACGTGATCGCGCAGGGCGAAGCGAACTGGCCGGCGATACTCGGCTGAGGCAGGGCGGGTGGTGGTGCGTGATCACGATTTCGTAGGATATCTTTAACTCCCGCGACTGCGCCCCATTTGTCACTCATGACGCTGCGGTTCGGAACATCGCACGTCCATTACTGTCCCTCGTTCCGTCACTTGCGCCCGCGCTATTCAAGCTGCGGGCGCTTTTTCTGTGTGCTACACCGGGCGCATGACCGAAACACCCTCTGACGATCTGCTGCGCGATATCCTGAGGCGTTCCAAGGTGTTCGCCTGTATCGGCGTGTCTCCCAACCCGGTGCGCCCGAGTCACTACGTGGGCCGCTACCTCACGCTCAAGGGCTACCGTGTCATCCCGGTGAACCCGGGCCAGGCGGGCAACACGCTCTGGGGTGCCGAGGTGAAGGCGGGCCTGTCCGACGTGACCGAGCCGGTCGACGTCGTCGACATCTTCCGCCGTCCCGAAGCCGTCCCCGGCATCGTGGACGAGGCGCTGGCGATGGATCCGCTGCCATCGGTGATCTGGATGCAGATCGGCGTGACCCATGCCGAGGCCGCCGCGAAGGCCGAGGAGGCGGGTCTGACCGTGATCCAGAACCGCTGCCCCAAGATCGAGTACCAGCGCCTGTTCGGTGAGCTGAGGATGGGCGGCTTCGCCACCGGCATCATTTCCTCCAAGCTGTAGACCGGAGGTCCTCCGATGGCCGCGCGTGACCGCCGCAACACGTCTGTTCTCGCCTCGGCGTCGCTGATCCGCTGGCTCGGGCGTCGGCTGTGGCGGTCCTTCTTCCTGATGATGTTCGCGCTTGCGCTGGGGCTTCTGGTCCTGACGCTGACATCGGCGCCCGTGTTCACGCGGGTCTCCGCCGTTCTGGGCAACTTCTGGCCCGAGGCGCCGCTGGTGGCCGACGCGGTCGCGCGTGACCTGGCGGCCGAGCGCGAGGCGCGCGCGGCCGCCGAGGCCGAGGCCGAAGCGCTC
>CBFIFZ010000255.1:0-2995 GCA_965661995.1 Roseicyclus sp. | reverse complement strand
ACCGCCCCGTACCCCGCCTCGAGCATCTCCATGAAGACCAGCCCGGCGATGGCCTCGACGTCATCGGGCGTCAGCTGATCGAGAAACCTGTACATCAGGCGCCGCCAGCTCCAGAAGCTGTCGCGCGGATCGGGGCCGCGGGCTTCGGTCAGGCCCGCCATGGCCCGCTGAAAGGCATGGCTGTGCAGGTTGAGCGGCGCAGGCAACAGCAGCGCGGCCCGGTGGGTCGCCTCGCGCGAGAGCGGGCCGACCTGCTCGATTCGACCATCCGGGCCAATCGCCACCTCGAGATCGGATTGCCAGCCGCCCGGTGTAAGGGCTTGTTTTGCATGAATTACCTGCACGCCAACAACTCCATTGACATTTTTATGTAGCGACATATTAATTTTAACTAGGATATATTTCAAGGGCAACCGATGGCGCAGCGCTATGTCATATCCGGGGCAAAGGTCGCCACTCTGGCGAAAAGCGCCGAGGGCTATGGCGTAGTCGAAAAGGCGGCCATCGTGGTGGACGGCGACCGCATCGCTTGGGTCGGCCCTGCTGCCGATCTGCCCTCCGAGCACGCAGGGCTGCCGCGCCACAACCACGCGGGTTGCTTGATCACGCCCGCGCTGATCGATTGTCACACCCACATCGTCCACGGCGGCAACCGCGCGCGCGAGTTCGAGATGCGCCTGACTGGCGCCAGCTACGAGGAGATCGCACGCGCGGGTGGCGGCATCGTCTCGACCGTCGCGGCAACGCGCGGCGCGAGCGAGGCCGAGTTGCGGGCGAGTGCCCTGCCCCGCATCGACGCGCTGATCGCCCAGGGCGTCGGTACGGTCGAGATCAAGTCGGGCTACGGCCTAGATGTCGAGACCGAATTGAAGATGCTGCGCGTCGCCCGCACGCTTGGGCGGGACCGCCCGATCAATGTGGTGACCAGCTTCCTCGGCGCCCATGCGGTGCCTGCAGGTGACGATGCCGACGACTATATCGATACCTTCTGCCTGCCTGCTCTCGAGGCCGCCCATGCCGAAGGGCTTGTCGACGCGGTGGACGGGTTCTGCGAAGGGATCGCCTTCGACACCGACCAGATCGCCCGCGTCTTCGATCGGGCGCGCGCGCTCGGGTTGCCGGTGAAATTGCACGCCGAACAGCTCAGCCATATCGGCGGCACGGCGCTGGCGGCCCGCTACGGCGCCTTGTCCGCTGACCACGTAGAATACGCCACGGCGCAAGATGCCGCCGCCCTTGCCGCAGCGGGAACCGTCGCCGTCCTGCTGCCGGGCGCGTTCTACACGATCCACGAAACGCAGGCCCCGCCGGTGCAGGCGTTCCGCGACCATGGCGTGCCGATGGCCGTGGCAACCGACTGGAACCCCGGCTCCTCGCCCCTGGGCTCGCTCTTGCTGGCGATGAACATGGCTTGCACGCTGTTCCGCCTGACCCCGGCCGAAGCGCTGGCCGGCACCACCCGCAACGCCGCCCGCGCGCTTGGCCTGACCGATCGAGGCGTGATCGCACCCGGGATGCGCGCCGACCTTGCGATCTGGGACATCACCGATCCCGCGGAGCTGTCCTATGGCATCGGCATCACGCCCCTGCATGCCCGCATCTTCGGAGGGATCGCATGACCCACATGCTGACACCGGGCGCGACCTCCCTCGTCGAGCTAGAGGCGCTTTGGCGCTCGGACACCCCTGTGCGGCTGGACCCAGCGGCCCGCCCGGCGGTAGAGGCGTCGGCGGTGGTCATTCACAAGGCGGCACAGGGCGACACGCCCGTCTATGGCGTGAACACCGGCTTCGGCAAGCTGGCCTCCGTCCGGATCGCACCCGAAGACACCGAGACCCTGCAGCGCAACCTTATCCTGTCGCATTGCTGCGGCGTCGGCGAGCCGTTGGAGGCGTCGACGGTGCGACTGATGATGGCGCTCAAGCTGCTGTCGTTGGGGCGCGGCGCGTCCGGCGTCCGGTGGGATATCTGCGCGTTGAACGAGGCGATGCTGGACCGGGGCGTCCTGCCGGTGATCCCGGTGCAGGGCTCGGTCGGTGCCTCGGGCGACCTTGCCCCGCTGGCCCACATGGCCGCCGTGATGATCGGCGAAGGAGAGGCGGCGTACCTGGGCCAGACAATGGCCGGAGGCGCCGCGCTGAGAGCCGCTGGACTGACTCCGGTGGTGCTTGGCCCCAAGGAAGGTCTGGCGCTGATCAACGGCACGCAATTCTCCACGGCCTGCGCGCTTGTCGGCCTTTTCGGGGCGTGGCGCGCGGCACGGGCTGCGGTCGTCACCTCGGCGCTCTCCACCGATGCGATCATGGGGTCGACCGCGCCGCTCAACCCCGCCATCCACGCCCTGCGCGGCCATCAAGGGCAGATCGACGTGTCCACCGCCATGGCCACACTGCTGGACGGCAGCGCGATCCGCGATAGCCACCGGGACGGCGACACGCGCGTGCAGGACCCCTATTGCATCCGCTGCCAGCCGCAGGTCACGGGCGCGGCCATCGACCTTCTGCGCTTTGCCGGGCGCACGCTGGAAATCGAGGCGAACGCCGTGACCGACAACCCGCTGGTGATTACCGAAACGGGAGAAATCCTGTCGGGCGGCAATTTCCACGCCGAGCCCGTGGCCTTCGCCGCCGACCAGATCGCGCTGGCCGTGGCCGAGATCGGGGCAATCGCGCAGCGTCGGGTCGCACTGATGGTCGACCCGACCCTGTCCTTCGACCTGCCGCCCTTCCTGACGCCGGAACCGGGCCTGAATTCCGGCCTGATGATCGCCGAAGTCACCACCGCCGCGTTGATGAGCGAGAACAAGCACCTCGCGAACCCTTGTTCCACCGACAGCACGCCGACTTCCGCCAACCAGGAGGACCATGTGAGCATGGCCGCCCATGGCGCGCGCCGGCTGGCGCGGATGACGGCGAACCTTACGACCATCCTCGGGGTCGAGGCGATATGCTCGGCGCAGGGCATCGAGCGGCGCGCGCCCCTGACCACCTCCGCA
>CBFIFZ010000254.1:0-3016 GCA_965661995.1 Roseicyclus sp. | reverse complement strand
GCGTCCGCCAAACCAGCGACCCCACCCGCATCCCCGGCATCGCCTCTTCCAGCATCAGCTCCAGCAGCGCCCGCTGTTCGTCGTTGATCGAGACCAGCATCACCCCGTCCTCGGCCAGCAGGTCGCGGGCCAGCGTGACGCGGCGATAGAGGAACTCCAGCCAGGTGGATTGGGTGAACCGGTCCTCGGGGTCCATGTAGCGGTCGTTGTAGACCCAGTCCTTGTTGCCGGTGTTGTAGGGCGGGTCGATGTAGATGCACTTCACCCGCCCCGCCAGCGTCATCCGCAACCAGCGCAGCGCGTCGAAGTTGTCGCCCTCGATCACCATGTTGGGCCAGGGCGCGGGCTTGTCCGACAGGGCGCCCTCGATCCGGGCGACGACGAAATTCTCGTCGATGGCGCGGTCGGCCTCGATCTCGTCGCGTTCCCAGACCAGGCCCAGCTTCTTCGTCCGGTCGCGTTTTTCCAGCAACTCGATCAGCTGATCGCGCGTGTGATGATCGTAACGCCCACTCATACCATGCACTTGGTTCACCAATACCGGCCCAAGCGTAGCGCAGGCATCGGGCCTTGCCCAGCCACCCCGGCGCCGCATCCCCGCCTGTCGTCCGTACGCCACGCCCCGACCGGCACCGGTCGCCAAACGCGCGCCTTTGCCCGGTGCCCGTGTCCCGTGGACCGGGGGCGTTCAGGATGTCGTCGGAGGGTTGCGGAGAGAAGAATGGTGCCGCTGAAGGGACTCGAACCCCCGACCCCATCATTACGAATGACGTGCTCTACCAGCTGAGCTACAGCGGCATTCTTCTCTGCCAGGGGTCTTGCCCCGGCGGCGTGTCCCGGCCCGATGGATCGCTATGGATCATCCGGCCCGGCGCACCGCGCGGCCTCTTAGCAAGCCGCGCGGGGTGTTGCCAGCCCTAATTTCGGGCCTCTGCCGGCTCTGCCGGTGCAGCACCGGTCGCGTCCGGCGCGGCGGTCTCCTCGCCCGCCTCCGCATCGACAACCTCGGCCTCCTCGGCCTCGGGCTCGCGCTTGTCCTCCAGCGCGCCGACGATCAGCGGCAGCATCTGCGCGGGGCCCATCAGGGCCGCCTCGCTCTGCTCCACTTCCTGCCAGCTGAGGCTGTCGAAGCTGTTGCAATGCGAACAGACCGGGCGCCACTCGGCATGGACATGCCCGCAATTGTCGCAGACCCACTGCATGCCCCTCGGCGCGGTCACCGCCTTGGCCAGCCACGCGCGCACGATGCGGTCCTCGGACCCCTCGCCGCGCTCGATCGCCGCCATGATTGTCAGCGAGCGCGCCGTGGGCGCGGTTTCGGCCAGGTCGCCCAAAGCGCGGCGCGCGGCAGGGAAATCCTCGGCCGCGATCTGCAATTCGGCTTCCAGCATCTTCCCCTCGGGGTGGCCCGGGTGCTTGGCGATCAGCGGGCGGAAGCGCTTGAGCCGTGCCGCCGGGGTTTCCTTCGGCTCGATCTCGGCGAAGGCCGCCGCGATATCCGGGTGCGGGTCGGTGTCCCAGGCGGATTTCAGGATCTTCGTCGCCACCTTGGGCTTGTCCGACGCGATGGCCAGCCGCGCCGACATCACCGCCGCGGGCACAAGCCCCGGCGCCATGCGCTGCGCCGCGTCCGCGTCGCGGGTTGCCTCGGCGATCTTGCCCTCGGCCATGGCGTCGCGCGCATGCGCCAGCGCAAGCACCGCGTCGCGCCGCTTGTGCACGTCGCGCGGCAGGTTGCCCGCCTTCAGCGCCGCGGCCAGCGTGGCGCGCGCGCCCGCCCAATCCTCGTGCCGCGCCTGCAGCTGGAGGAGCGTCGTCTGCACCTCCTCGTTCTTGGGCCGGATCGCCAGCGCCTTTTCGGCCAGCTTCATCGCCGTCTCGGTGTCGCCATCCGTCAGCTTCTGCTTCATCAGCCCGCGCACGCCCACGAACCGGGTGCGGTCGTCGGCGACCAGCGCCTTGAAGGTTTCGGTCGCCAGCGCGCGGTCGCCCACCATCTCGGCGCCCTGCGCCACGACAAGCTTGGTCAGTTCCGGCCGCCCGAGGTATTTCTCGGCCCGCTCCGCCTTGCGAATGGCCAGGCGGCCCTCACCGGCGGCCAGCGCCATCATGCCCTCGGCCAGCGCCTCGTAGCCCCTCCGCTCGGCGCGGCGGTTGAAATAGCGGCTGATCGCCGTCTCGTCGCCGTTCAGGAAGCGCAGCGTCGCCACCAGCAGGCCCACGGCCTTGAACAGCAGCCAGACGGCCAGCAGCAGCACGATCGCGCCCAGCACCGCCAGCAGCGGCGTCAGCACGAATTCGCGGCCCATCACGGTGAGCGTCGCAAGCTCGCCCATCTCGATCAGCAGGCCCGTTCCCCAGGTGAGGCCCGCGACCAGCGCGATGAAGATCAGGACCTTCAGCAAAGACCAAAGCATCGGCGCGTCCCCCTCAGTTCACGTTGCCCGTCAGCGCGGCGGTCAGGGCGGCAAGCCCCTCCTCGGCCGCGGCGCGGGCCTCCACATCGGCCACCCAGGGGGCCAGCACGCCCTGCGCGCCCTCGGGCAGCGCGGTAATCTCCGTCAGCGCGGCCTGCAGGTCGCCCGAGCGCACGGCGGCTTCGACCCGGCTGAGAACCGCGTCGGGGTCGTCGCCCTCGCGCGGCTCGACCGAACGGCCGCCGATCTGGCCCATGACGAAGGCGCCCAGCCGGTCGCCCATGCCGTCGCCCGCGGTTTCCTGCAGGGCAAGCGGCAGCGCCTCGCGCGCCAGCGGCGGGAAGGCGGCCTGAAGCCCCTCCATCGTCGGCACGCCACTGTCGGCCACGGCGCCAAGCGCCTCGGGCACTTCGGTGGCGGCAACGACGGTGCCAAGCGCCTCGGCAAAGGGCGCGCCCGTCTCGAAGGCGGTGCGGATCGCGTTCAGCGCGGCCTCGGCTTCCGCCTGGGCCATCGCGGCCTCGGCCTGCGCGACGGCGGCGGCGGCCTCCGCCTCGGCTTGCGCCATCGCTTCCGCGGCTTCTGCCGCTGCGGCCTCG
>CBFIFZ010000253.1:245-3033 GCA_965661995.1 Roseicyclus sp. | reverse complement strand
CGCCGTGCGCACCGTCGCCACCACGCCGCGCACCATGTCGAGCCAGCCGCGCAGCGTGGCGACCACGCCGCGTCCGATGCCGACGCCCGCGCCCGCGGCGACCGGGCCTGTCCCAACCTGCCCGCCGACATCCGGCCCTATTTCACCGGACCCAACCCGCGCTGCGGCCCGCAGGCCGTGCATCCGGGCGATGCCGCGCGCGGCCTCGACCGCACCAGCGCGCTGCAGGGCGACACGATCCGGCAGGTCGTGCGCTACGAGGTCAACCCGCCCGCGGGCTATCGCGCGGCCTGGGAGGATGACCGCCTGAACCCCTACCGCGGCCTTGCCTTCGCGGGCGGCCAGCGGCAGATGGAACAGGTCTGGACCAACACGCTGCCGCGCCGCCTTGTCAGCGACCCGCCGCCGCGCGGCTTCCGGGCGATCTTCACGCGGGCGAACCGCCCGGCCGAGGTGGTGCCGGCGCAGCTGACCGTGATCCGGCCCTGAGGCGCGTCAGCGCCCGCAGATATCCTGAAGACTGACCCAGTCGGCGTCGCTGAGAAGCGGCGCCGTCTGCTGTCCGCGCATCGGGTCGGCCTCGATCAGGCCGAGGACCGTTTCGCCCGACACGTCGCGCGCGAAGGCATAGGCCTGCGACGAGATCCCGGCGGCCTCGAACCGCGCCAGCAGGGGGGCCTCGGCCACCGGTGCCCCCTCGCGCGAGAGCAGGCTCGCGGCATGGGCATGGAGCGGGTCCTCTTCGATCTGCCCGGTCGTCAGAAGTCGCAGGGTGGCGCCGAGGCCCGCCTCGGTCAGGAGGGTGAGCATCGGGTCCGTTTCGGCCCGGCGCACGTCCTCGGCCAGCAGGTAGCCGGCCAGGACCTCGGGCGTCTCGTAATCCTCGGCAAGGGCGGCGTTGGCCACGAGGATGTCGCCCGGCAGCGACAGCGTCTCGGGGATCGAGGAGGGAAGAAGCGCCACGCGCGGCGCATCCTCGCCGAAGCTGCGCCGCGCCAGCCGGTTGAGCGCGGTCGAGCCGCGCGGGTTGGTGCAGATCGGCCCGGCAAGCCGCCCGATCTCAAGCAGCAGGCGGTTGCCGATTTCCTCGCGGCTCGCCTCGGGCAGGAGCGCGACGGTCTGCCGGGTCAGCGCATCGGGCAGCCAGAAGATGCCGAGCCCCAGGACCAAAACCGCGACGCCCCCGCCGATCCAGAGCCTGACGCGCCCGGGATGCGGGCGGCGCTTGTAGATGGCGGCGCGCACCGTCTCGATCGCCTCGATCATGTCGGGATCGTCGATCTCGAGCCGTTCCTCCGCATCCGCGCCGGGCGCATAGAGCGCCGGGCGGCGGCCCGGGTTCAGCCGCGCGACGGCCGGCAACGACCAATGGGTGAGGGCCACCTCGGCGGGGGTCGAGATCATCAGCGTCGCGTCGCCAAGCGCCACCAGCACGTCGCGGCGCTGCGCATCCGGCGCCTCGCGCCAGAGGCCGGTCGCCTCGAGACGGCTATATTGCTCAAGCGCTGTCATGCGGGCGCACTGCTCGGTACCACGTTATGCGCGAGCATATCCCGCGCGGGGCCGTTTCTCAACGCTCGCGCGCTGCCGGTGTCACAGCTCGGCTGCGTGCTTGCGCAGTTCGAATTTCTGGATCTTTCCGGTCGAGGTCTTGGGCAGCTCGGTGAAGACGACATGCTTGGGCGTCTTGAACCCGGCAAGGCGCTGGCGGGCGAAGGCGATGATTTCTTCCTCGGTGGCGCTCGCGCCCTCCTTCAGCTCGAGGAAGGCGCAGGGCACCTCGCCCCATTTCTCGTCCGGCTTTGCCACGACCGCCGACAGAAGCACGGCGGGGTGATGCATCAAGATGCCCTCGACCTCGACCGAAGATACGTTCTCGCCGCCCGAGATGATGATGTCCTTCGCGCGGTCGGCGATCTGGACGTAGGTGTCGGGGTGCTGTTTGGCGATGTCGCCCGAGTGGAAATAGCCGCCGCGGAACGCCTCGTTCGTGGCGCGGGGGTTCTTGTAATACCCCTTCATCACCGAGTTGCCGCGCATCATGATTTCACCCAGCGCGGCGCCGTCCATGGGGATCTGCTCCATGTTCTCGGCATCCATCACCGTGATATGGTCCATGTTGGGCATCGGCACGCCCTGCCGCGCCTTGACCGCGGCGCGGTCCTCGCCTTGCAGCCCGGCCCATTCCTCGTCCTTGAAGGTGCATTCGGTCGCGGGCCCGTAGGTCTCGGTCAGGCCGTAGACCTGCGTGATGTTGAAGCCCATCGTCTCGATGGCCGCCAGCGTCGCGGGGGCAGGGGGGGCGCCGGCGGTGAAGACCTCGACCACATGGTCGAAGGCACGGCGGTCGGCATCCTTGGCGTTGACGATCATGTTCAACACGATGGGCGCGCCGCCGAAATGGGTGACCCCCTCGTCGGCGATGGCGTCGTAGATCGCCTTGGCCGTGATGTCGCGGCAACAGACGGTGGTGCCGCCCACGGCGGGCATGGTCCAGACATGGCACCAGTTGTTGCAATGAAAGAGCGGCACGATGGTCAGGTAGGTCGGGTAGAGCGTCATCCGCCAGCTGATCGGCGTGCCCATGGTGATGAGATAGGCCCCGCGGTGGTGGTAGACCACGCCCTTGGGCCGCCCGGTGGTGCCGCTGGTGTAGTTCAGCGCAAGGCTTTCCCATTCGTCGACGGGCATGATCCAGTCGAAGGCCGGATCGCCCTCGGCCAGAAGTTGTTGGTAGGTCAGGTGACGGCCCGAGGCGTGATAGCCCGCTTCCTCGTCGGGCACTTCC
>CBFIFZ010000253.1:0-235 GCA_965661995.1 Roseicyclus sp. | reverse complement strand
ATCGCTTCTTCGACGACGCCGAGGAACTGGGTGTCGACCAGCACCACCTTTGCCTCGCCATGATCGAGAATGTAGGAGATCGTCCCGATATCGAGGCGGATGTTGATCGAGTTCAGCACCGCGCCGCAGGCCGGCACGCCCCAATGCGCCTCGACATGGGGGGCGGTGTTGGGCATGACGGCGGCCACCACGTCGCCGGGTTGCACCCCGCGCGCGGCCAGCGCCGAGGCAAGGC
>CBFIFZ010000252.1:0-3037 GCA_965661995.1 Roseicyclus sp. | reverse complement strand
ATGGCCCTGGACCCTGGTTTTCGGACTGGAGCCAAGCTGGTCTGCCTGGATGAACAGGGGACGCTTCAGTACTCGACGACAATCTACCCAGCCACGGGCGGCAAAAAAGATGATGCGGCCAGGATTATTAGGGATCTGTGCAGGAAATATAAGATAGAGGCAATTGCTGTCGGCAACGGCACTGCCGGAAGAGAGACAGAATCTTTTATCCGTGATCTCAACCTGGGGGCTGAGATCATTGTGACCCTGGTCAATGAGGACGGAGCGTCCATATATTCAGCCTCTGAGGTTGCCCGCCGTGAGTTTCCGGACCAGGATCTAACCGTTCGCGGGGCAATTTCCATAGGAAGGCGATTACAGGATCCCCTCGCGGAACTGGTAAAACTGGAACCGAAATCCATCGGTGTGGGACAGTATCAGCATGACGTCGACCAGCGCCGCCTTGCGCAGGCGCTGGAGGGCGTGGTCGAGGATGCGGTAAACGCGGTGGGCGTGGATCTCAACACCGCCTCCGCGCCGCTGCTGGCGCATGTTTCGGGCCTCGGCGCGCGGCTGGCCGAGGCGGTGGTCGCGCACCGCGACGCTCACGGCGCCTTTGCCACCCGCGAGGCGCTTCTGACGGTGCCAGGCCTTGGGCCGCGCGCCTTCGAACAGGCAGCGGGCTTCCTGCGCATCCGCGACGGGGCCGAGCCGCTCGACGCCTCCTCTGTCCACCCCGAGGCCTACGGGCTTGCGCGCCGCATCGTCGCCGCCTGCGGACGCGACCTGCGCGCGATCATGGGCAACGCCGCCGCCCTGAAGGGGCTCGCGCCCGAGGATTTCGTCGATGATCGCTTCGGCCTGCCCACGGTGTGCGACATCCTGGCCGAGCTCGAGAAACCCGGTCGCGACCCGCGCCCTAGTTTCCGCACCGCGTCCTTTGCAGATGGGGTCGAGGACATCCGCGACCTCAAACCCGGCATGCTTCTGGAAGGCACGGTGACCAATGTCGCGGCCTTCGGCGCCTTCGTCGACATCGGGGTCCACCAGGACGGGCTGGTGCATGTGAGCCAGCTGGCCGACCGTTTCGTCAAGGACCCCCACGAAGTCGTTAAGGCCGGTGACGTAGTGAAGGTACGGGTAGTCGAGGTGGACATCGCGCGCGAACGAATAGCTCTGTCCATGCGACGAGAACTGCCGGACGCACGGGGCGCTGGCAAACCGGGGCGACAGACGGGAACTGGCGGCAAGACCGGCGGGAAAGCTTCGGGTACGGCCAGGGCCGCGACGACTGGCGAGGGCGCACTCGGCGCAGCGCTGCAGGCGGCAATACGCGAAAAACGGCGATGACGAATTTTCCAAAATCGCGATCCCTGAATATCAGCCGGTGGCCCCCGACACGTATCGACTTGTTGAACCGGGGCATTACAGGCTGTAGCACTTCACGACCGTGAGTGTCCGATTCTGCCGAAGGGTTTTGTCTAGGGCATTGGATATAAATAACTATCAGGCCCACGCAGCCTTTTCCGCCGTTCCGAAGGAATAAGGCGGAGGGATCACCGCATGAAAATGTCATCACCTGCCCGTATCAGTCGTCGCAATCTGCTTCAGGCAGCCGGCCTTACCCTAGCTACCCCGGGTCTTGTCCGACCTGCCTCCGCACAGCCGGTTGAAGCCGGCGTGTCGGCTTCGGACTTTGGCAGTGCGGTCCCCATCACTCGAGTTCGGAGCGCCCGCCCGCTCCTTGCCCTGACTTTCGATGACGGACCACACGCCACGCTCACCCCTCAATTGCTCGATCTCCTCGCCGAACGGAATGTCAGGGCCACTTTCTATGTCGTGGGCAACCGGATCTCCCATCACCAGGGCATCATGGGGCGAATTGCAGACGAGGGGCACGAGATCGGCAACCACAGTTGGTCGCACCCAAGTCTTGGTGGCCTGTCGGACGCCGCCATCCTGTCACAGATCGACCGGACCTCAGCGGCAATCGTCGAGGCGGTCGGGCGCCCGCCTGTGACGATGCGGCCGCCGTACGGCAACCTGTCCCCTCGCCAGACCAGAATGCTTTACGCATCGCGGGGGCTGCAGAGCGTGCTGTGGTCTGTCGATACCGAAGACTGGCGGCGCTCGGGCGAGGATGTCATGGTAAATCGTATTTTGAGCCAGAGCCGGCCAGGAGGAGTGATCCTGGCCCATGACATCGTTGCTCAGACCATCCGGGCGATGCCCGTGGCCATCGACGGTCTGCTGACGCGGGGTTACGAGTTCGTTACTGTGTCGGAGCTAATGGGTTGGCCGCGTTGGAACACGCGCCGCACTGGGCTTTTGGCGCATAGCTGATGGTATCCAATGCTGCTACTGATGGGCGGACATTCACCGACCATGAGTATGCATTCTGAAGATCTGACAGGTTAATCTAATCCACAGATTGGGTGAGCATCGTGTTGGGGAGGAAGCAGACAAGACCGGTCAATCGATGCCACTGGGGTGGCGTTTCTGCACTCTGCCTGAGTTGGATGATCGCTTCTCTCGACCCGCAGGGACCTGTTGAACCGCGGAGCAACAGGCTGTCACGTTTCGGCCTTGCATAGATCCGGTGTTGATGGGCGCTGGTGTATTACATTTCGAAGCGGCAACACGTTCAGGCGCGCTCAACCGATCCCGCCGATTTCGACGAATAAGTCAGGATTACGCGATGCCTGATGCGAGCCACTCATCCAGCTTCGACCAGCGCCGCCGCCCGGAGACGTTCTTCACCGCGATCGCCATGGCCTTCTTCTGGCCGACCAGGACCACCAGCTTCTTGCCACGCGTGACGCCGGTGTAGATCAAGTTGCGCTGTAACATGGCGTAATGCTGGGTCATCACGGGAATGACCACGGCCGGGTATTCCGATCCCTGGCTCTTGTGAATCGTGGCGGCGTAGGCCGGGACAAGGGTATCAAGCTCGCCGAAGACGAAGGTGACGGTCCGCCCATCAAAATTTACCGCGACCTCGCCCTCATCCAGATCGACATCCTCGATCATGCCGATGTCGCCGTTATAGACGTCCTTG
>CBFIFZ010000251.1:0-3047 GCA_965661995.1 Roseicyclus sp. | reverse complement strand
CCGGCGATATCGGTGTCTTCGTGGCGCTTGGCGACAGTGCGTCCAGCGCAGGCGTGCGCCGGATCGAGGCGCTGACCGGACCCGCGGCGTTTGACTACCTCTCCGAACAGGACAACCGCGTCGCCGCGTTGAGCGCCGAGATGAACGCGACGCCGGGCGAGTTGCTGGATCGGGTGAAAAGCCTCAAGGACGAGCGCCGGAAGCTTGAGAACGAGGTGGCGCAGCTGCGCCGCCAGCTCGCCATGGCCGGCGGCGCGGGTCAGGCCGCGCCCGAGGCGCAGAGCATCAACGGTATCGCCTTCCACGGGCAGGCCCTGACCGGCGTCACGGGCAAGGACCTTGCCGGGCTGATCGACGAGCACAAGGCGCGGATCGGCTCGGGCGCGGTGTTGCTCATTGCCGACACGGGCGACAAGGCGGCCGTTGCGGCCGGTGTCACGGATGACCTGACCGGGCGTCTCTCGGCGGTCGATCTCGTGCGCGCGGCGGTGGAACAGCTGGGCGGCAAGGGCGGCGGCGGCCGCCCCGATTTCGCGCAGGGCGGCGGCAAGGATGCCGCCAATGCCGAGGCGGCCATCGCGGCCGCGCAAGATGTCCTGAAAGGAGCATAAGCCATGCCCGGAGCATTCTGGATCGCCCATGTCACCGTCAGCGATGACGAGGCCTACGCGAAATACGCGGCCCTTGCGACCAAGGCCATCGCCGAGCACGGCGGCGCGTTTCTCGCCCGCGGGGGCCGCGCCATCCAGAAGGAGGGGCGCGCCCATCCGCGCAACGTGGTGGCGCGCTTCCCCAGCCTCGAGGCCGCCAACGCCTGCTATGAAAGCGCCACCTACCAGGAGGCGCTGAGCCATGCGCAGGGCGCCTCGGAGCGCGACCTGGTGCTGGTCGAGGCGCTGGACTGAGGATCAGCCGGACAGCGCCCTGTTCAGCCGTTCGTCGAGCTTCTCGAGAAAGCCCATCGTCGTCAGCCATTTCTGCTCGGGGCCGACCAGGAGCGCGAGGTCCTTGGTCATGAAGCCCGCCTCGACGGTTTCGACCACCACGCGTTCCAGCGTTTCCGCGAAATGCTTCAGCGGCTCGTTCCCGTCGAGCTTGGCGCGATGCTTGAGGCCCCCGGTCCAGGCGTAGATCGAGGCGATGGAGTTGGTCGAGGTTGCCTCGCCCTTCTGGTGCTGGCGGTAGTGGCGGGTGACGGTGCCATGGGCGGCCTCGGCCTCGACGATCTTGCCGTCGGGCGTCATCAGCTGGCTGGTCATCAGCCCGAGCGAGCCGAAGCCCTGCGCGACGGTGTCGGACTGCACGTCGCCGTCGTAGTTCTTGCAGGCCCAGACGAAACCGCCGTTCCACTTCATTGCGCAGGCGACCATGTCGTCGATCAGCCGGTGCTCGTACCAGATGCCGGCCTCCTTGAAGCGGTCGGCGAATTCCGTCTCGTAGACCTCGGCGAATATCTGCAGGAACTGGCCGTCATATTGCTTGAGGATCGTGTTCTTGGTCGAGAGGTAAAGCGGCCATTTCAGCCCCAGCGCGTAGTTCATCGAAGCCCGCGCGAAATCGCGGATCGATGCGTCGAGGTTGTACATCCCCATGAAGACGCCCGAGGCGGGGGCGTCATAGACCTCGTGCTCGATGACGGTGCCGTCCTCGCCCACGAACTTCATGCTCAGCTTGCCGGGGCCGGGAAACTTCATGTCCGTCGCGCGATACTGGTCGCCGAAGGCGTGGCGCCCGATGACGATGGGCTTGGTCCAGCCCGGCACAAGCCGCGGCACGTTGCGGCAGATGATCGGCGCGCGGAAGACCACACCGCCCAGGATGTTGCGGATCGTGCCGTTGGGGCTGCGCCACATCTTCTTGAGGCCGAACTCCTCGACGCGGGCCTCGTCCGGCGTGATCGTCGCGCATTTGACGGCGACGCCCACCTCCTTCGTCTTCTCGGCGGCGTCGATGGTGACCTGGTCCTCGGTCCGGTCGCGCTCCTCGATCCCGAGGTCGTAGTACAGCAGATCGACATCGAGATACGGCAGGATGAGCTTTTGCTTGATGAAATCCCACATGATGCGGGTCATCTCGTCACCGTCCATCTCGACGATGGGGTTCTCGACCTTGATCTTGGACATGGTGCAGGCTCCGGTCAGGGCGTGATGAGTCGGGGGCCGTATAGTGCATCGGTGTCGATGTCGATACCCGGTATGCAACCGTATACAAGTGACGCAAGGTCGCGCGTCGCGCCCCGGTTGGCGCGACGCCGGGTATGGGATATGCGACTGGTGACAGGGCGCCCTGCGGCGCGGGGAGGTGTCTTTGACGGATCTTGTCCTGATCCTTGCCACGCAACGCGTCGGCAGCACCTATTTCGAGCGCGGCTTGCAGCACATGGGCGGGATGGGCCGGCCCTTCGAGGTATTTTCGCGCGTGACGGGTGAGCTTGCCGCAATGCGTGACCCGGACGCGATGCACGCGCTGTTCGAAGAGCGGCTGGCGCTAGGCCGGACGGAGGCCGACGCGCGCGTCGGCATGACGGTGATGGCGAATTACTTCGGCCTCCTCGCCGGGGCCTGTCTTGGCCGGATGGAGCCGAAGCGCCGCTTTGACGTGGGCCATTGGCTGGAATTCTGGGAGGTCTTCCGGCCGCGCTTCGACCGTGTGGTGGTCTTTCACCTGACGCGCGACCCCCTGGACCAGGCGATCTCGCAGATCTTCTCGGAGAAGACGCGGGTGACCCATCTCGTCGACGGGGTGCGGGTGAGGATGCATGCCGAGGCGCCGCAGGGATCGGTGCACAGGCTGGAGCGGATCGAGCCGCCGCCGCGGATGACCCATGCCGAGGCGATCCCGGCGCTGCGCCCCTCGCGCATCCTAAGACGAATCAACAAGCTGGGGCAGGAGAACGCCGCGCTCGAGGCTTTCGTGGCGCGTGCGGGTCTGAACGCCTTGCGGGTGGATTACGCCGACAGCACCTCGGCGCCCGCCGAGACCGCGCGCCGGATCGCCGCGCATGCGGATGGCCTTGCCGCCTCGCTCGACTTCGTGCCCGACACGAT
>CBFIFZ010000250.1:0-3123 GCA_965661995.1 Roseicyclus sp. | reverse complement strand
CCGGTTGGATCAGGATGAGGTCTGATTCAGACTCTATCAGGCTGTTCAGAGCCTGAATCAGGCTCTCGCCATCCCGCACCACGCCGTTCAGGCGCAGCCCCTCTTCGTCCACCTGCACCAGTCGCGGCGGCCCCTCCCATGTGCCCGTACCGCCGCCTGCAAGCGACAGGTCGAGCGCGCCCTCCTGCCCGAAGCGGGCGGCGAGCATGAAGAAGACGAGCAACAGGAAGACCACGTCGATCATCGGCGTGAGGCTGGGCCGCCTGCGGGGCCGGGCATCTGCGAAACGGAAGCTCACCGCGGCCCCCCGCGGGTGAAGATGCGGGTGGCGTCATCTTCCATCTCGGCTTGCAGGCGGTCGGCGATGGAGTCGAACCATGTCAGCGCCATGGAGGCGGGGATGGCGACGGCCATGCCCATCGCGGTGGTCAAGAGCGCCTCCCATATGCCGCCGGCCAGCGTGGCCGGATCGGCCTGCGCGCCGGCCTCTTGCAGGGCCTGGAAGGCGGAGATCATGCCCAGCACGGTGCCGAGCAGGCCCAGAAGCGGCGCGATGGTCACGATCAGGTCGAGGGGGCGCAGGCCGCTGCGCAGCTCGGCCAGAAGGGCGCGGGCAATACGGGTGGTTTCCTCGCGCGCGGTATCCGCCGTCAGGGTCGCGTCGCGGCGGGCACTCATGGCGGCATGGGCGAGGCGCGCGCGGACGGATCGACGGGGGGCGAGGCGCGACAGCGCGCCCTCGGGGTTGCCGGTCTGCCAATCGGCGATGGCCTGACCCGTGACGCGCCCGCCGGACCATGCGCCGAGGGCGGAGAGGCGAAAGAGCTTCCACAGGATCAGCGCCAGCGTGATGACCGACAACAGGCCGATGGCCCAGATCACCGGGCCGCCGCGCGTCAGCAGGTCGGGCAGGTCGGTCATGGCAGCACCTCGAGCGGCTGGAAGATGACGCCATCGGGCGTGTGCGTCAAATGTGCGGTGATGCCGAAGACATCGCGCAGGTTGGCGTCGGTCAGCACGTCCGCGGGCGGGCCGTCGGCGTGGATGCGGCCCTTGTGCATCAGCACCAGCCGGGTGCAGTGCCGCGCCGCAAGCCCGAGGTCGTGAAGCGAGACGATCAGCGCCTTGCCCTGCTGCGCGAGGGACGCGAAGGCGGTCATCGTGGCGATCTGGTGGCCGGGGTCGAGGCCCGCGATAGGCTCGTCCGCGAGGATAAGGGGGGTGTCCTGCGCCAGCGCGCGGGCGATCAGGACGCGGGCCTGTTCGCCGCCGGACAGCTCGGTCGCGGGGCGGTGTTCGAAGCCTGCAAGGCCCATGGTGGCGATGGCCCGCGCGATGGTCTGGAGGTCCCGTTCGCCGGGGCGCTGGCCCGCCGACAGGTGCGGGGTGCGGCCCAGCGTGACGAGGGTTTCGACGCTGACGGGCCAGGCGATTTCGCGCGCTTGCGGGAGCCATGCGGCGTGGCGGGCACGGGGCTGTGGCGGCATCTCGGTCAGCGAGGAGCGGCCACTGTGCGGCAGAAGGCCGAGCGCGCCGCGCATCAGCGTGGTTTTCCCGGCGCCGTTCGGGCCGATCAGGCCCACGAACTCGCCTGCTTCGACCGAGAGCGTCGCGTGGTCGACCACGGGGCAATCGCCGCGGTGGACGGTGAGGGTGTCGAGGGTGAGGGTCATGCGCCCGCCCTCCGCGTCTTGTAGATCAGGTGGAGGAAGAGCGGCGCGCCGACGATGGCCATGAGCACGCCGAGCTTCAGGTCGCGTTCCGGCAGGACGAGGCGCACGGCGATGTCGGCGAGCAGCACCATGGCCGCGCCGCCCAGCGCCGAGGCGGGCAGGAGCACCGAGGGGCGCGCGCCGACGAGCGGGCGAAGCAGGTGCGGCACGACGAGGCCGACGAAGCCGATGGCCCCTGCGACCGCGGTGGCGGCACCCACGCAGGCGGCGACGCCGAGGACCAGTTGCAGGCGCAGCCGGTCGAGCCGGATACCGAGGGCACCGGCGGCGTCTTCGCCCAGGGTCAGCGCGTCGAGGCCGCGGCCGAGCGGCAGCAGCAGCGCCCAGCCGAGCGCCATGAAGGGCAGCGCGATCCAGACGTGGGAAAAGGACCGGTCGGCGAGCGAGCCCATCATCCAGAACACGGTTTCCGCCGTGGCGAAGGGGTTGGGCGAGAGGTTCAGCGCCAGCGAGGTCAGCGCCCCCGCCAGCGCCGAGATGGCGATGCCTGCAAGGATCAGCGTCAGCGACCCGCCGCGGGGGCCCGCGAGCAGAAGGATCAGCAGGACGGCGATGGTGGCGCCGGTGAGGGCTGCCAGCGGCAGGGCAAGAGCGAAGGCCGCCGCCGCGCCGGTTTGAAGGGCGATGACCGCGCCCAGCGCGGCAGATCCTGACACGCCGATCAGGCCCGGTTCGGCCAGCGGAATGCGCAGGTAGCCCTGAAGCGCCGCGCCCGACAGGCCGAGGCTGGCGCCGACCATGATGGCGAGGATGACGCGCGGCAGCCGGATCTCGCGCATCACGAGGGTGACGGCCTCGCCTTCGCCCGAGACCAATGCGCGGAGGCTTTCGCCGATGCCGAATCCCGCCGGGCCGGTGAGCAGCGACAGGAGCGCGAGGGCGAGGGTGAAAGTGGCGAGCGCGGGGAAGAGGGCGCGGGTCATTCTGCGCCCTCGATCCGCTGCCGCATCTCGACGAGCCGACGCAGGGCGGCCACGACGCGCGGCGTGCCGCAGGCCCAGTCGGGGCCGCTTTCATGGCCTGCGCCCGCGGCGATCAGCGCTTGTAGCGCGGGGTGGTCGAGCATCGCCTCGGCCTGGGACGCGCCCGGATAGGGGCGGTCGCGGATGATGAGGTCGGGGGCGGCCATGACGAGCAGTTCCATGGCGATCTGCCCGGTCGCGCTGGGCGCGATTTCCGTGGCGATGTTGCGGAAACCGGCGCGGGTCAGCAGCTCATGCGCCATGGAGCCTTCGCCGAGGCTGTAGCCGTTGGGGAAGTAGACGATGGCGCGGGGGCCGTTGCTGTCGGGGGCGGCGAGGGCCGCCAGATCCGTCTCGAACTGGCGGATCAGGGTCTGGGCTTCGGCCTCGCGGCCCATCAGCGCGCCGAAGCGGCGGAGGCGGTGGGG
>CBFIFZ010000249.1:0-3126 GCA_965661995.1 Roseicyclus sp. | reverse complement strand
CCCATGCGCCTTCGCGATTCCCTTTTCCGCGACGCCGATCCGGGGCGGGGTTGAAGCGAGGGGAATGTCCCGGTCGATGTTGAACTTTTCGGAGTGAAGGGTGGCGTTGCTCTCCCTGAGCCGTAGGCTCGGGGTGTCTAATCCAAACGGAGAGCAACACCATGAAGAGATCTATCACGTCCCCGCTGGCACTGGCCAGCACGGCCGAGCTGACGGCAGCGGTTGAGGAGGCCCGCGACGAGGTCGGAGCGAGCTTCGAGCGCTTCTGCCTGATCGCCGGCTTGGCAAGTCTGACGCAGATGCTGGAGGAAGATGCGACGGCGCTGGCCGGGGCCCCGCATGCGCGCGCGGCTGACAAGCCGGGATATCGCTGGGGCCGCACCAGAGGGCCTGTTGGCTTTCACGGCGGCAAGGTGGAGATGGAGCGCCCGCGGGTGCGCTCGAAGGCCACCGGCAAGGAGTTGCCGCTGCCCAGCTGGAAGGAGGCTGCAGAGGCGGGCTGGCTGGAGCAATGGGCGATGAACCTGATGTTGATGAACGTGGCCACGCGCAAGGTTGGGCGTGCGGTGCGCCTGCCCGAGGCCGGGGTCCCTGCAGAGGCGGGCTCCGGCCTGTCGAAGTCGGCGGTCTCGCGGCGCTTCAAGGCCCTGACCCAGGCGCGCCTGGAGGAGTGGATGGCCTCGGACCTGTCGGCGCTGGATCTGCTGGTGATCCAGATCGACGGGCTTCACATGGACGACAACCTTCTGATGCTCGGCGCAGTCGGGGTCGATTCCGATGGCCGCAAGCACCCTCTGGGCGTGGTCGAGGGCGCGACGGAGAATGCGGCGACCGTGCAGGCGCTGCTCGACAATCTGATCGACCGCGGCCTCGACCCGGCAGTGTGTCGGCTGTTCATCGTGGACGGCGCCAAGGCGCTGACGAAGGCCATCCGCCGCACCTTCGGGGCGGATATCCCGATCCAGCGCTGTCAGATCCACAAGGCGCGCAACATCACCGAACGGCTCGACCCCAAGCTTCACGCCGCTGTCCGCCGCGCCCTTCGGCAGGCATGGGAACTGAACGATGCCGACAAGGCGGAACGGCTTCTGCGCAATCTGGCGCGGCGGATGGAATTGGAGGCCCCCGGGGTCTCGAGGAGCATTCTCGAGGGTCTCGATGAAATCCTCACCGTGATCCGTCTCGGGCTGCCACTCGAACTGCGCCGCTCGCTCGCCAGCACCAACATCATCGAGTCGATGAACGCGGTGATCCGGCAGGTCTGCCGGAACGTGAAGCGGTGGCGGGACGCGAAGATGGCCCTGCGCTGGACCGCATCCGGCATGCTCGAGGCCGCAAAAGGCTTCCGGCGTCTCAAGGCTCACAAGCAGCTGCCCGTCCTCAAGGAAGCGCTTCTGAAGCACCGCGAGCCGGATGCCGACGGCGTTGACCAGACCGCAGAGGCCGCCTAACCATGACCCAGGCAACGCTGCCCAGACCCGATTTCAACATTCATCGGGACATCCCCCTGCCCTGAGCCAGGTGCGGGTTGAAGGCGAGCTCTGACGCGCCATCGCTCGGTTGCCGCCCGGATACGACGTCGCGCAAGCCGGTCAAGGCGGATCGGGACAAACCCCTGGGCCGTTCCAATTCCCCCAAGAGACGACCGTGAGTGGCGAAAGGACGTTCGGGCAAGGCATCGCCCATATCCCGGACAAAGTCGAACCAGCCGCCGTGGCCCGATGCACGGGGATCGAAGCCGTTGCGGAAGACTTCGACGGCCGTAGGCCGAATGCCGTTCCGGTCCCGGAAGTCGATGTAGAAGGCTTCGAGCTCCGCCGCGCCTTCCTTCGGGCGGAGAAGATTCCACAGGATGTCGATGACCTCGAGCTCATAAGTGATCTCGCAGCCCTTCGGCATCTGGAACTCACCGGCCTGAAGCGCCTCCAGCTTGGTCGAGATCGAGCGATCCCCTGCGCCGGCCTGCAAAAGGGTCGCGATCTTGGCCAGGAAGCTGCGGTGGTTGCCGATATAGTCGATCACCTGAAGCACCTTGCCCTCGACGCGACGCAAGCCACGGCCAAGCTGCTGCAGCCAGATGATCGCGCTTTCTGTGGGGCGCAGCATCAGCACGGTGCCGATCTCGGGCACGTCCACGCCCTCGTTGAACATGTCGACCGCGAAGAGAATGTCGATCTCGCCGCGACCAAGCGCTGCCAGGGAACTTGCTCGAGGCGCGGAGCTTTGGCCCGAATGGACGGCGACTGCGTTCAACCCGGCGGCGCGGAAGTAATCCGCCATGTAGTCAGCGTGGCGCATGGAACAGCAAAAGCCGATCGCGGGGCCGGTTGCGCGTTTGCGGTACTGATCCAGCGCGTTTAAGGCTCGCGCCTCGGTGGCAAGTGCGGCGTCCAGCGCGGTGGGGTCGAACTGGCCGGAGCGCCAGGGGATCTGTGCGTAATCCACGTCATCCGGCACGCCGAAATAGTGGAATGGTGACAGGTGCCCCGCGTCGATCCCGCGAAACAGGTCGCATTCGTAGACGAGGTTTTCACCGCAAAGGCCGAGGAGGTCCGCGCCATCGGTCCGGTCGGGCGTCGCGGTCAGGCCCAACAGAAAACCGGGTGTGAAATGGGCAATCAGCGTCTGATAGGTGCGGGCGGCGGCGTGGTGGAATTCATCGACCACGATGTAGTCGAAATGGTCTCGGTCGAACTGGCGCAAGTGACCGATGCGGCCCAGTGTCTGGACCGAGGCGAAGAGGATTTCCGCGTCAGCTTCTTTCTCGGTGCCCGTGTAGCGGCCGAGCTTGGCTTCAGGGCGGACCTTGCGAAAGGCTGCCATCGCTTGGGTCAGGATTTCGTCCCGGTGAGCAACGAACAGGATGCGGCCCGCCCTGGCACGGATCGTGTCGAAAGCGGCCAGCCAGGTCTTTCCCAGCCCGGTGGCCAGCACGACAAGCCCAGCGCGGTGGCCGTTCGACCGGCTCTGCGCGAGCGCTGCCAGCGCCTCCTGCTGGATCGTGTGCGGCTCTGGCGGCGGGCCTTCCTCGGCGACGACGCGGGCAGTGAACTCGGGCATCGGCCGCGCCCTGCGACGTTTCGCATAGGCATCGATCCAGGCCGACGTCAGTGGTTTGACCTCGGA
>CBFIFZ010000248.1:0-3139 GCA_965661995.1 Roseicyclus sp. | reverse complement strand
CTGCGCGCCGAATGGGCCTATCTGAACCGCCCCGACCGCCTGCGCGAGCTGGTCGACCTGAATTTCGAGCGGCTGGGCCTTCTGCCGCTCGCGCCCGAGCAGTTCGGCCGCGCCGTGCAGATCCCCTATCCGCTGCCACCCGAGGAGCTTTTCGACAGCGCCTCGACCGCCGAGGGGGAGATGCTCCCATGACGCTGCGCACCCCTCTTCGCCCGCTCGCCCGCGTCCTCGACGCCCGCTCGAAGGGTGAGAACCCGGATGCGATCGCGCGAGAGAACCTGCGCCTGCGCCACGAGGCGCAGCGCGACCGGCTGCGCCAGCGGGCCGAGGGGCGGCTCGTGCTGTTGTCGCTGGTGTTCCTGATGGCCTTCGGCTCCGTCGGGGTCCGCATGGCCGCGCTGGCCACGACCGATGCGGCCGAGCCGAGCGTCACTGCCATCTCCGCCGCGATCCACACCACCCGCGCCGACATCACCGACCGGCAAGGCCGGGTGCTGGCGACCAACTTCGCCACCAATGCGCTCTACGCCCACCCGCACGAGATCGTGGACCCTCGCGCCGCCGCCGACGGCCTGGCCGAGATCTTCCCCGAGATGGATGCCGAGGCGCTGCATGCGCGTTTCACCTCCGAGCGGCGCTTCCTCTGGCTGCGCCGCTACCTCAGCCCCGAGCAGGAGCAGATGGTCCATGACCTCGGCGAGCCCGGCCTGCTCTTCGGCCCGCGCGAGATGCGGCTCTACCCCAACGGGTCCATCGCAAGCCACATCCTGGGCGGTGCGGGCTTCGGGCAGGAGGCGGTGAACGCCGCCGAGGTGATCGGCGTCGCGGGTATCGAGGCGATGTTCGACGAAGAGTTGCGCGACCCCGCGCGCGAGGCACCGCTGGCGCTGTCGATCGACCTGACGGTGCAGGCCGCCATCGAAGAGGTGCTGGCCGGGGGCATGATGCTGATGAACGCGCGCGGCGCCGCAGCCGTCCTGATGGACGTGCACACCGGCGAGATCGTCGCGATGGCGAGCCTGCCCGATTTCGACCCCAACGCGCGCCCCCGCCCCCTGCTGGAGGGCGACCCCGCCGACAGCCCGCTGTTCAACCGGGCGGTGCAGGGCGTTTATGAACTGGGAAGCGTCTTCAAGGCCTTCACCATCGCGCAGGCGCTCGAGTTGGGCCTCTACAACACCGGTGACATGATCGACACACGCGGACCCTTGCGCATGGCGGGTTTCTCGATCCGCGATTTCCGCAGCTACGGGCCGTCACAATCGGTGCATGACGTCTTCACCCATTCCTCGAACATCGGCACGGCCCGCATCGCGCAGGTGATCGGCGGCGAGCGCCAGCGCGATTTCCTCGAACAGTTGGGCCTTCTGGAACCCGCACCGGTCGAGATCGTCGAGGCCGTCAACGCCCGCCCGCTCCTGCCGGCCCGCTGGGGCGAGTTGTCGACGATGACGATTTCCTATGGGCACGGCGTTTCGACATCGCTCGTGCAGCTGGCGGGCGCCTATGCCACCATGGTGAACGGCGGCACCCGGATCGCGCCCACGCTTCTGCGCCAGGACGGGCCCCAGATGGGCCCGCGCGTCATCTCGGAAGCCACGAGTCAGTCCATGCGCGGCCTCATGCGCGCCGTCGTGACCGAGGGTACCGCCAGCTTCGGCGAGGTCGAGGGTTATGCCGTTGGCGGCAAGACCGGCACCGCCGACCTGCCGCGCGCCACGGGCGGCTATTACGAGGACCGCAACCTGACGACCTTCGCCTCGGCCTTTCCGATGCATGATCCGGCCTACGTTCTGATCACCATGCTGCAGGAACCGGTCGAGACCTCGGGGCCCGAGCCGCGCCGAACGGCGGGCTGGACCGCCGTTCCCGTTGCCGCCGAGATCATCCGCCGCACCGCGCCGCTGCTTGGGCTGAGACCCGAGATTGAACCCCTTGCCATGGATGCGCTATCCAGCACCTCGAGATGATCGCGCGGGGGTGGGGGCATGGCGCCTCGGACGAGACAGCTGTCTGAGCTTGGCTTGACGCCCCGGGGGGGCGGTGACGTCGCGGTGACGGGCCTTGCGCTCGACAGCCGCAAGGTGACGCGCGGCGGGCTGTTCGCAGCCCTTCCCGGCAGCCGCGTTCACGGCGGCGAGTTCATCCAATACGCCTTGCGCATGGGCGCGGGCGCGATCCTGACGGACCGCGAGGGCGCCGAGATCGCAGCGGCCGAACTGGCCAACGCCGACGCCGCGCTTGTCGTGGTCGAGGATGCGCGCGCAGCCCTCGCCCATGCCGCGGCGCTGTGGTTCGGGGCACAGCCCGACACGGTCGTCGCCGTTACCGGCACCAACGGCAAGACCAGCGTCGCCAGCTTCACCCGCCAGATCTGGGCCGCGCTTGGCCACGAGGCGGTGAACGTGGGCACCACCGGTGTCGAGGGCGCCTTTGCCGCGCCGGGTGTCCACACCACGCCCGAACCGCTGACGCTGCATCGCGTTCTGGCCGAGATGACGCAAGCGGGCGTCACGCACGTGGCGATGGAGGCCTCCTCCCACGGCCTCGACCAGCGGCGGATGGAGGCGGTGCATCTCGCCGCGGCGGGCTTCACCAACCTGACCCAGGATCACCTCGATTATCACGGTGACATGGAAACCTATTTCCACGCCAAGCTGCGGCTTTTCAACGAGCTCCTCTCCGAGGATGGCGTTGCGGTCGTGAACCTCGACGACGCCTACGGCCCGCGCGTGGCCGAGGCCTGTGCCGCGCGGCAGATCGAGGTGATGGGCATTGCCCAATACGCCGAGGGTGCCGCGATCAAGATCACCGGGCGCAGGCTGGACGAGACCGGGCAGGACGTGCTGTTCCGCTGGCAGGGGCGACAGATGCAGACCCGGCTCGAGCTGATCGGCGGGTTCCAGGCGATGAACGTGCTGACCGCTGCGGGGCTTGCCATCGCTTCCGGGGACGAGCCCGAGGCGGTCTTCGCAGTGCTGCCGCGTCTGACCGGCGTGCGCGGGCGGATGCAGCTGGCGGGCCGCCGCGCCAATGGTGCGCCGGTCTATGTCGACTATGCCCACACGCCCAACGCGCTGGAAACCGCGCTCAAGGCGCTTCGGCCCCATGTCCTGGGCCGCCTGATCGTCGTGTTCGG
>CBFIFZ010000247.1:0-3172 GCA_965661995.1 Roseicyclus sp. | reverse complement strand
CCCCTTTTTCACACCGCTTACCGTCCCTCGAACACGGGGGGTCTTTTCTCGAGGAAGGCCACCACCCCTTCCTTGAAATCGCGGGTCTTGCCGCATTGCCCCTGCAATTGCCCTTCGAGCAGCAGCTGCTCGGACAGGCCATTGCCGAAGCTCGCCTGCATCGCCTGCTTCACCCGCTTGAAGGCCTCGGTCGGCCCGCTGGCGAGGTGCATCGCCCGCGCGCGCCATGTCGCCTCGAAGGCGTCATCCTCGACCGCTTCCCAGATCATGCCCCAGTCGGCCGCCTGCCGCGCGGTGATCTTGTCGGCGAAAAGCGCCGCGCCCATCGCCTTCTGAAGGCCCACCGTCCGCGGCAGCACCCATGTGCCGCCCGCGTCGGGGATCAGGCCGATCCGGCTGAAGGCCTGGATGAAGGCCGCGCTCTCGGTGGCGATGGTGATGTCGGCCACCAGCGCAAGATTCGCCCCCGCGCCTGCCGCCGTGCCATTGACCGCCGCGATGACAGGCACCGGGCAATCCACGATGGCCATCAGCATGGGGATGTATTCGTCGCGCAGCGTGCGCTCGAGGTTCAGGTTCGCCGCATTCGCGCGATCCCCCAGGTCCTGACCCGAGCAGAAGGCCCGCCCCTCGCCCGTCAGCACGACGACCCGGGCTTCGCGGCCTGCCGCCTCGACCGCATGGGTGATCTCGGCCCGCATCTGGGTGTTGAGCGCGTTCATGACCTCGGGCCGGCGCAGCGTGATCACCACCATGCCGTCCTGGTCCTCGCGCGTGATCGTCTCGTACTGCATGGATAACCTCCGCTCGCTGTTGCGGCGGAGACTAGGCAATGCCGGGCAGGCGCGAAAGCCGAAACGCGGCGTCAGTCCTTGAGAAGATCCTTCAGCCGCGCCTCTTCCTCGGCGCTCAACGCGGCCTCGGTCGGCGCCGGGCTGACCGCGCGGCGGCGGATATAGACCAGCGCAAGGCCACCCCCGATCAGCAGGATGATCGCGGGCGCCAGCCAGAGCGCGATGTTCGAGCCGGACATGGTCGGGCGCAGCAGCACGTATTCGCCGTAACGGTCGACGACGAAGCTCACGACCTCGGCGTCGCTGTCGCCCTGAACCAGACGCTCGCGCACGAGAAGGCGCAGGTCGCGCGCCAGCGTCGCGTTCGATTCGTCGATCGACTCGTTGCGGCAGACGACGCAGCGCAGACCGGCCGAGATGTCGCGCGCCCGCTCTTCGAGCACGGGGTCGTCCAGCACCTCGTCGGGCTGCACGGCATAGGCCGGACCCGCCGCCAACGCGCCCAGAAGCAGCACCACGGCCAGCCCTGCACGCGGCAGCGCCCGCAGCCCATGCCAGAGCCGGGCCAGCCAACCGGAGAGGCACATCATTCCGCGGGCACCCCCTGCGGCTCGACCCGGGCCTTGGCAGCGCCTGCGGCCACGCGGTAGCGACGGTCGCTCAGGCTGAGCAATCCGCCAAGCGCCATGATGATCGTGCCGCCCCAGATCCAGTTGGCGAAGGGCTTGATCCAGGTCCGCACGGCCCATCCGCCGCCCGTCTGCGGATCGCCCAGAGTGACATAGACATCACGGGTGAAGCCGTTGTCGATCCCGGCCTCGGTCGTGGGCATGCCGGCCACCGGGTAGATCCGCCGCTCGGGGTGCAGAAGCGCGATCTCGCGCCCGTCGGCCTCGCGCACGGCGATATGGCCCATGGTCGAGATGAAGTTCGGCCCCTGCACGTTCTCGTCGACCGTGATCAGCTCGATCTCGTAGGCGCCGACGCGGTAGGGCTCCCCCTCCTGAGCAACGCGGATATCCTCGACCTGGTAGCCGGTCAGGGCCACGACGCCGAACATGGTGATGCCGACGCCCGCATGGGCGACGGTCTTGCCCCAGTCCGCCCGCGGCAGCCGCCACAAACGCCCGAAGCGGCCCGCGATGTCCCCGCGGCCCGTGCGCGACCACAGGTCGGTCAACGCGCCCGCCACAAGCCAGACCGACAGCGCCACGCCGATCGGCGCCAGCGCCGAATGGCCGGTGAAGACCGCCCAGGCCAGAAGCCCCAGCGCGACCGCCAGCACCATCGCCGGGATCAGCGCGCGGACCGCGCGGCCGATCTTCGCCCGCTTCCAGGGCAGCATCGCGCCGATGGGCAGCGCCACGGCCAGCGCGAAGACGAAGGGCGTAAAGGCCATGTTGAAGAAGGGCGGCCCGACCGAGACGGTTCGGCCCCAGAACATCTCGGCGATGAGCGGCCAGATCGTCCCGATGAAGACCACGAAGGTCGACACCGCCAGCAGAAGGTTGTTCACGACCAGCCCGCTTTCGCGGCTGACGGTCGAGAAGACGCCCTTGGCCTCCATCGCGCCCGCCCGGAAGGCGAACAGAAGCAGTGCGCCCCCCATGAAGAAACACAGGATGCCGAGGATGTAGACCCCCCGTTCCGGGTCGTTGGCGAAGGCGTGCACGCTCGTCAGCACGCCCGAGCGCACGATGAACGTCCCGATCAGCGAGAAGCCGAAAGCGAGGATCGCCAGAAGGATCGTCCAGCTCTTCATCGACTCGCGCTTTTCCACCACGATCGCGGAATGCAGCAGCGCTGCGGCGATGAGCCATGGCATGAAGCTGGCGTTCTCGACCGGATCCCAGAACCAGAAGCCACCCCAGCCCAGCTCGTAATAGGCCCACCACGAGCCAAGCCCGATGCCGACCGTCAGGAAAAGCCAGGCCGCCAGCGTCCACGGGCGCACCCAGCGGCCCCATGCGGCATCGACGCGCCCCTCGATCAGGGCGGCGACGGCGAAGGAGAAGGCCATCGAAAGGCCCACATAGCCGAGGTACAGGAACGGCGGGTGGAAGGCCAAACCCGGGTCTTGCAGAAGCGGGTTCAGATCCTGCCCGTTGAAGGGCGGAAACTCGAGCCGCAGGAACGGGTTCGAGGTGAAGAGGATGAAGGCGAAGAACGCCACCGCCACCGAGCTTTGCACCGCCAGAACGCGCGCCTTGAGTGTCGGCGGGAGGTTGCCCCCGAACCACGCGGCCGAGGCCCCGAAGAGCGTCAGGATCAGCACCCAAAGAAGCAAGGAGCCCTCGTGGTTCCCCCAGTCGGCCGTGATCTTGTAGATGAGCGGCTTGTCGGTATGCGAGTTGGCTTCCACCAGGTTCAGCGAGAAG
>CBFIFZ010000246.1:0-3188 GCA_965661995.1 Roseicyclus sp. | reverse complement strand
CGCGTCCATGTCCTCGCCCAGGACCTCGGTCGCGGGGATGACGGGCACGCCCGCCTCGATCGCCACGCGCCGCGCGCTCGCCTTGTCGCCCAGCGCGCGCATCGTCTCGGCCTTGGGGCCGATGAAGGTGATGCCGTTTTTCGCGCAAGCGTCGACGAAATCGGGGTTCTCCGACAACAGGCCATAGCCCGGATGGATCGCATCCGCCCCGCTCGCCTTGGCGACCCGGATGATCTCGTCGATCGACAGGTAGGCCGCCACAGGCCCCAGCCCCTCGCCAATCTTGTAGGCCTCGTCGGCCTTGAAGCGGTGCAGGCTCAGCTTGTCCTCTTCGGCGTAGACGGCGACCGTCCGCTTGCCCAACTCGTTGGCCGCGCGCATCACGCGGATTGCGATCTCGCCGCGGTTGGCGATGAGGATCTTCTTGAACTCGGTCATGGCAGGCGGCTCCGTCTCGCAGGTGCGGCATGTGTAGGCCGCGTGACACCGGCCCGCAACTGCCCAGACGTCGCGGGAGGCCTTGAAAATCAAGCCGTTTCGTATGCAACGGTAGACCGGTTGCGCGGCCCATCGCATGCAGGGTCAGCCGGTCAAACGGGTATGGCCAATCTGCCCGCAAGCTCCGACAGCCACGCCGCGCCGATCTGGGCCATGTTGCTTTCCATGTCCTTGATCAGCACGTCATGCCAGTGCCCAGGCCCCCGCGCGCCAAGCGCCCCCAGCGCGTAATGCCAGGGCCGGCCCATCATCACGAAGCTCGCCCCGAGCGCCAAGGCCCGCATCACGTCGAGCCCCCCGGTCACCCCGCTGTCGAAGATCAGCGGCAGGCCCGTCGCTCCCCGCACGTCGCGCAACGCGTCGAGGCTGGCGATGGCGCCGTCGAACTGCCGACCTGCGTGGTTCGACACCCAGACGGCATCGACCCCCTCAGCCTCGGCCCGGGCGGCGACTTCGGCCTCCATCACGCCCTTGATGACCAGCTTGCCCTCCCAGCGCTCGCGCAGCGCGCGGACATAGTCCCAATCGGGGGCGGCGCGCAGCAGGTAGCCCACATGCGCGGTCGAGGGCAGGGGGCCGGTCTTGGTCTGGTCGGCATAGCTGTCCATCAGCCGCATCCGAGGCATGCCGGTCGACTGGATGCCGATGGCCCAGGCCGGGCACAGCGCCACCTGCGCAAGCAGCCGTGGTGTCAGCCGCGGCGGCTGCACCAGCCCGCCGCGCGTCTGCCGCTCGCGCCGCGAGGCCGCGGGGACATCCACGGTCAGCACCAGCGTGTGAAACCCCGCGCTCTTCGCGCGCGCCAGCATGTCGTCGCGCATTCCCGCATCGCGCGGCGGATACATCTGGAACCACCCCTGGTCCCCGATCTGCCCCGCCAGATCCTCGGGCGTCCGCGTCGCCACGGTCGAGAGCGTGTAGGGGATGCCCGCCTTCGCGGCGTGCCGCGCGAGCAACCGCTCCGCCTCGGGCCAGATCAGCCCCGACATGCCGAGCGGCGCGATGCCGAAGGGCACCGGGTACTCCCGCCCCATCAGGCTGCAGGAGAGATCCGGCTTGATCTCGCCCCGCAGCGCCGCGGGCCGGAACAGCACCGCGTCGAGCGCCGCGCGGTTGCGCGCCGTGATCGTCTCGGCCCCGGTGGCGCTGTCGAGATACTCCCACACGAAATGCGGAATGCGCGCCCTGGCACGGGCCTTCAGGTCTGAGAGGGCGGGATATCTTGAATGCAGGTCCATGGGCGCAAGGAAACTTGCCCGCGTGCCCTTGTCCAGCCCCGCCGTTCACACTCCGTCAAGGTTAACGCGCGCGCCCCTCCTTCACCTTTCCCCAAATATGCATGCTGACCGAATGCAGGGGCGCGATTGGAACATTCTGCGAACAAAGCTTTAACAGGGGCGCAAATCGCACTATCCTTTCGACATGAGCAGTTTCGATGATTCAGACGCGTTCGAGGCGGCATCCTCGGTCTCCCTCTCGCAGCGCGCCATGGCGGCCGCGCCGCGCCCTTATCTCGATGGGCTGAACCCCGAACAGCGCGCGGCGGTCGAGGCGCTTGAGGGGCCGGTGCTGATGCTCGCGGGCGCGGGCACCGGCAAGACCAAGGCGCTGACCGCGCGGATCGCGCATCTCCTGCTGACGGGCACCGCGCGGCCCAATGAAATCCTTGCCGTCACCTTCACCAACAAGGCCGCGCGCGAGATGAAGATGCGGGTGGCCAATCTGCTGGGCCAGCCGGTCGAGGGGATGCCCTGGCTCGGCACCTTTCACGCGATCTGCGTGAAACTCCTGCGCCGTCATGCCGAACTCGTCGGGCTGAAGTCGAACTTCACCATCCTCGACACCGACGACCAGGTCCGCCTGATGAAACAGCTGATCGTCGCCAGCGAGATCGACGAAAAACGCTGGCCCGCCCGCATGCTCGCGGGGGTCATCGACGGCTGGAAGAACCGCGCGGTCACCCCCGACAAGGTTCCGGCCGCCGACGCGAGCGCCTTCAACCGGCGCGGCCCCGAGCTTTACGCGCACTACCAGCAGCGCCTGAAAGAGCTGAACGCCGTCGATTTCGGCGATCTCCTGTTGCACATGGTCACCATCTTCCAGACCCATGACGACCTGCTCGAGCAATACCGCCGCTGGTTCCGCTACATTCTCGTCGACGAATACCAGGACACCAACGTTGCCCAATACCTGTGGCTGCGGCTGCTTGCGGGCGGGCACAACAACATCTGCGTCGTGGGCGACGACGACCAGTCGATCTACGGCTGGCGCGGGGCCGAGGTGGGCAACATCCTGCGGTTTGAGAAGGATTTCCCGGGCGCGCATGTGGTGCGGCTGGAACAGAACTATCGGTCCACCTCACATATCTTGGAAGCTGCAAACGGCATCATCGCAAAGAACAAGGAGCGCCTTGGTAAATCGCTTCGAAGCGTTGGTGACGACGGCCACAAAGTACGCCTGATTGGGCACTGGGACGGCGATGAAGAGGCCCGTTGGGTCGGAGAAAAGATCGAAAGCCTCGTTGATGGGACTGCCCGAGAGGCAATCGAACGCACCAATCCTCGTTCAAAAACGATCCTTCAGGAATTTGATAGGCTGGCAAAAAAGGGTGCGCTTCAAGGAGCGCGGTCTCCGTCCGAGCTATTTGACCGATTGCGGAGCCAGAACAGCCCGCTAGCTGACTACAAAAC
>CBFIFZ010000245.1:0-3221 GCA_965661995.1 Roseicyclus sp. | reverse complement strand
TGCGCCTTGACGAGGCGGTGCTGCAACTCGGCGATGGGGCGCAGGTCGCGGCCCAGCATCAGGATGATGTCGGGATTGCTGGTCTTGTGGATCGTGTAGCGGATCGGGAATTCCCAATTCGCATTGTCGAAATGGTTCACCTCGATCGCATCGACGGTCTTCTTGTTGCCCTCGCGATAGGCTTCGAGCTGGGTTTCCAGCTTGGACAGGCTGTCCTCGGCCATGAACTCGCGAATGTCGCGGTCTTTCCAATGGTCGAGCCGCCCGAGCGTCGGGTTGAGCGGGTTGGTGATGACGGATTTCACCGTGCCCCGCGTGTCGAGCACGATGGCGAGATCCGCCGCCGTCGTGACGATCTCGTTGAACTGCTCGGGGCCGATAGGCGGCGCCTGAGGCTGATCCAGGAATTCCGATCCGCGCGTGTTCATGAAACCCTAGCCCTCACCACCGGTCACCCCGTCGCCGGCGTGGTTTGAATTAGCCATGGACAGGGCCTTCTTCCCTGCTCGCTCGAGTCCGCACTTCATCAATGCCGAGACGGCATCCCGTGCGGTATGATCCGCCCCGGTCAACGCCAGCACGTCCAGGTCCTTTTCGAGGACCGGGCCGCCGATGATGACAGGTGTCACTCGCGTGACAGTGAGACGAATTATGTCCACCAAATCCTTTACCGATGCAAGCGTTCTGCGCCCCGAGGCTGTGATCCCGACCATGTGATAGCGCCGCTTGCGCAGGACCTCGATCAACTGCTGCGGATGCCGGTCGACGGCGATGTCCACGGCGACCCCCCTGCGGCGCAGCTGGTCGGCCAGCACGAACGCGCCCAGCGTATGATGCTCGGACCTTGGAACCACGATCAGGACCGCCTTGGCATTCTCGGCGTCGTTGCGCCGCCCGATCGCGCGCACCGTTTCCTGCAGGCGTGCGGCACCGATGGTGACATGGGCGAAACTGATGTCGTCCGCGAACCAGCGCTCGCCCATCAGGCGGGCGACGGCCGGGATCACGTGATCGACGAGATCTTCGTTCGTCACGCCGTCCTGACGCAGGCGAAGCAGCATCTCGTGGCGAAGGGTCTCGTCCGGAGAAATGAACGCGTCGCTCATCTGGATCAGACGACGGGCCATGCCGTCGCTGCGACCGGGGCCATGCGCGGCAAGCACCGCGATGGCACGCCGTGCCAACCGCGAGACCTCCTCGGCTTCCATGACCGAACCGGTCATCGGCCGCATATGCGAGTCGTCTTTCATGTGATTTCACCACTTGCGCCGCCGCCTAACGTCATTTTGTCGTCTCGCGTCGGTCGGTCAGCAAATGTTCGCCTTGAGTGTCGCTGATCCATGTCCGTCTGTCAAAGTAAATTGACATACTTTCACTTTCAAGGGCTGCCCCCGGCTTCCCGGTGCACGAGCGCGCCTTTTTTTCTTGGTGAATAGCGGAAAACCCCAAGGTTTCCGGACGCCGGGACGCATTTGAAACTGGACGCTCAATGTGTAAGTTTTAATTGACACTCTGTCCTGCACGGGGCTAGATTTTCTCTATCGCCCAAAGGAATCGACGTTCGCATGCCAAGCGACACACTTACATCCACGCCGTCACGCCAGCTTTACACCGCCGAGGAACGCGCCCGTCGGGATGCCACGATCTGGACAACCGTCCAGGGTGTCCTGGCCCCCGTACAATTCCTCGTGTTCCTTGTTTCGCTGGGGTTGGTGATCCGTTTCATGATCACCGGGGCGGGCTACGAGGCCGCCACGATCTCGATCGTGATCAAGACCGCGGTGCTGCTCACCATCATGGTGACCGGCGCGATCTGGGAGAAGGTCGTCTTCGGCCAGTACCTCTTCGCGCATGCCTTCTTCTGGGAAGATGTCGTCAGCTTCGCGGTGATCGCGCTGCACCTGACCTATGTCTGGGCGCTGCTCGCCGGTTGGCCCCACGCCGACCAGATGTGGATCGCGCTGGCCGCCTACGCGGCCTACGTCATCAACGCAGGCCAATTCGTCTGGAAACTGCGCATGGCGCGCCTCGATGCGGAGGGCCGCCTGTGAACCGCCCAGCCAACATTCCCGCCAGCACCTGCCGCGACGCGCCCGTCCTCAAGGAACGCGGCCAGCGCGAGGTGTTCTGCGGCCTGACCGGCATCATCTGGCTGCATCGCAAGATGCAGGATGCGTTCTTCCTTGTCGTGGGCTCGCGCACCTGTGCGCACCTGCTGCAATCGGCGGCGGGTGTGATGATCTTTGCCGAACCGCGCTTCGGCACCGCCATCCTCGAGGAAACCGACCTTGCCGGCATGGCCGACGCCAATGACGAGCTCGACCGCGAGGTCGCCCGTCTGCTCAGCCGCCGCCCCGACATCAAGCAACTGTTCCTCGTCGGCTCCTGCCCGTCCGAGGTGATCAAGCTCGACCTCGCGCGCGCTGCGGAGCGTCTGACGCAGATCCACGCCCCCCATGTGCGGGTGCTCAACTATTCCGGCAGCGGCATCGAGACGACCTTCACCCAGGGTGAAGATGCCTGTCTGGCCTCGATGGTCCCGGTCCTCCCCCGGACCGAGGCGCGCGAGCTGCTGCTTGTGGGTGCCCTGCCGGATGTTGTCGAAGACCAGGCCGTCGGCCTGCTGTCGAAAATGGGCATCGGCCCTATCCGCGTTCTGCCTGCGCCGCGCAGCGCGGATGCGCCCGGCGTCGGGCCGAACACCGTCTTTGCCTGCCTCCAGCCGTTTCTCGGCGATACCGCCGCGGCACTGGAACGGCGCGGCGCGCGGATGATCCAGGCGCCTTTCCCCTTCGGCGAAGAGGGCACGACCCTTTGGCTCAAGGCCATCGCCGACGAGTTCGGCGTCGATGACGCGACCTTCGAGGAGGTCACCGCCGCCCCCCGCGCGCGTGCGCGGACGGCCATCGCCAACGCCTCCGCGCATCTGCGCGGCAAGACCATCTTCTTCATGCCCGACAGCCAGCTGGAAATTCCGCTGGCCCGTTTCCTCACCCGCGAATGCGGGATGGAGGCGGTCGAGATCGGCCAGCCCTTTATCCACAAGGGCCTTGTCGGCCCCGACCTCGACCTGATCCCGGCGGGGCCCACGATTTCCGAGGGGCAGGATGTCGACAAGCAACTCGACCGTGTGCGCGCGGCAAGGCCCGACCTGACGGTCTGCGGTCTTGGCCTTGCCAACCCGCTCGAGGCCGAGGGGCTGACGACGAAATGGGCGATCG
>CBFIFZ010000244.1:0-3254 GCA_965661995.1 Roseicyclus sp. | reverse complement strand
CGGCGCGGTGCAGCACGAACCGGGCACGACCGGCGCGCTTGGCCGCGTACAGCGCCGCGTCGGCATCGGCGAGCAGCGCGTCGAGGGACGGGCGCCGCGCGTAGGCGGGGCTCGTGGTGATCCCGATCGAGGCCGAGATCATGCAGAGCCGCCGCTCGAACAGCACGGGCCGCTCGAGGAGGGCGATCAGCCGGGTGGCGACGGCGGCCAGCTCCTCCTCCTCCGTGCAGCCGGGCAGGAGGACCAGGAACTCGTCCCCGCCCACGCGGCCCGCGACATCGCTTTCGCGGATCTCGTGGCGCATGATCTCACCCACGCGGGCCAGAACGGCATCGCCCGCGGCATGGCCGTGGGTGTCGTTCACCTCCTTGAAGAGGTCGAGGTCGACATGCAGCAGCCCGAACTCCTGCGAATGGTCGCCCAGCGCGCGGGTCAGCTGCGCGTCCATCGCGCGGCGGTTGGCCAGCCCCGTCAGCGGATCGGTCAGCGCCTGCACCTCGGCCTCGGCGCGGGCGGCCTGCAACCGCTCGGTCAGGTGGCGCGACAGCGCCATGGTCGAGGCGTTCGCCTCGTGCAGGTAGAGAAGCTCGACCGTCTGGTCGCAGGGCGAGAAATCGGTGAGCGTCAGGCCGAACCGCGCCACGGCGCGCGCGAAGGACAGGCCCAGCGAAATGTCGAGGATCATCCCCGCATCGCCCGGCAACGCGGCGAGCGCCCCCCTGAGCGGCAGGTCGGGCACCGCGGTCAGGACAAGGCCCAGCCGTTGCCCCGCAAGCCGCCCGAGCGCATCGCAGCCCTGCACCCCCGCGGGGCGGCGCAGCGTGATCACCTCGAACAGGTCGCGCCCGGCCAGCGCGCCCCCGTCTGCCATCTTGGCCAGCGTCGGCCCGGCCTGCACGATGCGCCCATCGGGACCGATCCAGATATGCATCGGCATCAGCGCATCCAGCATGCCCCCCGACATGCCGATCACCCGGTCGAGCTGGGGCGGCAGGCCCGTCATGCCCGCACCCGCCCGAGATCGAAGCTGCGCCCCTCGGAATAGGTGGCGTCAAGCAACGTGACGCGCACCGCCTCGGCCCCGTCGGGGGCGATGCCGTCAAGCTCGAGCAGCGCGAGCGCGCCGTAGTCGTCGGCCATCGCGCGCAGGCAGCCCATGACGATGGGCCCCATGCCCGGCAGGGACCAGCGCACCCCGACACGGAAAGTCAGCGCGTCGAGACGCTCCAGCGTGATCTGCGGCATGTCGAGACCCGGAAGGGCCACATGCCCCCGCTCGCCCAGCTCCTCGAGCGCGTAGAGGAAATCGAGGAAACCGGGGCCTGAGAAGCGCATCAGGCGGCGCAGCGGCTCGAGCTGTTCATCGGTGACAAGCCATGTGCCGATGTCTTCCAGCACGGCGTTGGGATGCTTGTGCAGCACATGCGCCGTGGCCTGGAAACAGGCCAACGTCATCGCGTCGGGATAGTCGAGCATCGCCTCGAAATCATCGAAGGGCAGGCAGGCCTGGCTGCGCACCTCGGCCCAGATCTCGGCACCGTAGGTCGCCGTGACGAAGCCCTGAAGGGCGCGGTTCACCATGCCATGCATCGCATCAGCCCAAGCCTGTCCCCTGGGCGCCCCATGCACCCGGCAGGCCTTGGTCTAGGCGCCAGCCGTAAAGGAACCCTTTCTCAAACAGGGCGATATCAAGGCATTCGCAGGCGCTCAGAAATCGGTCGGAGCGCCGCCCTCTTCCTTGCGGCGGGCAACGAAGGCAGCCAACTCTTCGCGGATGCCTTCATCCATGGGCGGCGGTTCGAACTCGGCCAGGATCTTCTTGTAGATCCCGTGCGCGCGCTCGGCGGTCCAGACCCCGCCCGCCGATTGCCAGGCCTCGTAGTTGCGCCAATCCGACAGGAAGGGGCCGTAGAAGGCCTCCTGGTAGCGGTCCTGCGTGTGCTGGCAGCCGAAGAAATGCCCACCCGCGCCCACCTCGGCGATGGCGTCGATGGCAAGATCGGCCTCGGAGGTGCCCAGCATCTGCGGCTCCATGTAACGCTGGAACTGCTGGATCACTTCGCAATCCATGACGAATTTCTCAGGGGACGCGATCAGCCCGCCCTCGAGCCAGCCCGCCGCGTGATAGACCATGTTGGTCCCCGACTGCACCGCCGCCCAGAGCGAATTCATCGTCTCCCACATCGCCTGCCCGTCGGGGACGTTGGCCGCGCAGACGCCCGAAGAGCGCAGCGGCAGCCCGTAGAACCGCGCCATCTGGCCGGTGATCTGGGTCGCGCGGATGTATTCCGGCGTGCCGAAGGCGGGCGCGCCCGACTTCATGTCGACGTTCGAGGTGAAGGTGCCGATCGCCACCGGGCTGCCCGGCGCGATCCATTGCAGAAGCGCTATGGCCGACAGCGCCTCGGCCAGGCTCAGCATCACCGCGCCCGACAGGGTCACCGGCGCCATGGCGCCCGCCAGCGTGAAGGGGGTCACGACCGTCGGCTGCCCGCGGCGCGCCAGCCGCATGGCACCGTCCAGCATCGGCCAGTCGTGCTTCAGCGGCGAGACGGAATTGATGTTGGTATACAACCGCGGACTCGCCTCGAACTCCTCGTGCGTCAGCCCGCCCGCGATGCGAACCATCTCCATCGCGTCCTCGACGCGTTCGGCGCCCAGCGAATAGGTGTGGGCGACCTTGTCGGTCAGCGTCAGCTTTTCATACAGGCAATCGAGGTGCCGGATGCCCGCGTGGATGTCGATCGGCTCCACCGGGTAGCCGCCGGCGAAATGGATGCAGTTGAAATACTGCGTGAGCTTCATGAACTCCTTGTAGGTCTCGAAATCGCCCGGCCGCTTGCCGCGCTCGAGGTCCCAGGCGTTCGGCGGCGACGAGACGTTGCCGAAGAGGATATGCCCCTCGCCCACGATCAGCCGCTTCTCGGGGTTGCGCGGCGTCAGCGTGAAGGAGGCGGGCGCGCGCGCCACCATCTCTTCGACGAAAGCGCGGTCGAAGCGGACGTTCTCGCCCTCGACCCGACAGCCCGCGGCCTTGAGATGGGCGCGCGCCTCCTCGTTCAGGAACTCGATGCCGATCTCGTTCAACACCCGCATCGCACCGTCGTGGATCGCCTGCACCCCCTCCTCCGGGAGCGGCTCGGTCGGGCGGTCGATGTTCTTCGGCAGGCGCCACGGCATCTGTTCGATGGCATGACCGCCAGCCCGCGCGCTGTGGCCGGCACGGCCCCCGGCGCGGCGGCGGCGGGTGGGGG
>CBFIFZ010000243.1:0-3259 GCA_965661995.1 Roseicyclus sp. | reverse complement strand
TCCGCCGCCGTGACCTCCTGAAGCTGGAGGCCGCGGAATGAAGCTGACGGTCTGGACCTACGAAGGCCCCCCGCATGTCGGCGCGATGCGCGTCGCCACCGCGATGAAGGGTCTGCATTACGTGCTGCACGCCCCGCAGGGCGACACCTATGCCGACCTTCTGTTCACCATGATCGAGCGGCGCAATCACCGCCCGCCGGTGACCTACACGACCTTCGAAGGCCGCGACCTGGGCGAGGATACCGCCGGTATCTTCAAGCAGACCTGCCAGGACGCCTATGACCGCTTCAAGCCGCAGGCGATCATCGTCGGCGCCTCCTGCACCGCCGAGCTGATCCAGGACGACCCCGGCGGGCTGGCCGAGACGATGGACCTTCCGGTGCCCGTCGTGGCGCTGGAACTGCCCAGTTACCAGCGGAAAGAGAATTTCGGCAGCGACGAGACCTTTTACCAGCTGGTCAAGGCGCTGGCCGGTCCGGTCGAGAAGACGCCCGAGATCACCGCCAACCTGATCGGCCCGCTCGCGCTGGGCTTCCGCCACCGCGACGATATCGAAGAGGTGAAGGGCCTGCTTTACGAGATGGGCATCGGCATCAATGTCGTGGCCCCCTTCGATGCGACACCCCATGACCTGACCCGGCTGGGTGCGGCCCACATCAACATCCTGATGTATCCCGAACATGCCGAGACCGCCGCCCGCCACATGGAGCGGACGCTGGGCATCCCCTATACCAAGACGGTTCCCATCGGCGTCGGTGCGACCCATGATTTCGTTGCCGAAGTGGCTCGAATCTGCGGTGTAGAGCCGAAAAAAGACCTGTCCCGCCTGCGCCAGCCCTGGTGGTCGAAGTCGGTGGACTCGACCTACCTCACCGGCAAGCGCGTGTTCCTGTTCGGCGACGCGACCCATGTGAAAACCGCCGCCCGCATCGCGCGCGACGAGATGGGCTTCGAGGTGGTCGGCCTTGGCTGCTACAACCGCGAGTTCGCCCGCGATATTCGCAAGCTGGGGCAGGAGTTTGGGATCACACCGCTGATCACCGACGATTACCTCGAGGTCGAGAAGGCCATCGAGGATGCCGCGCCCGAGATGATCCTCGGCACCCAGATGGAGCGGCATATCGGCAAGCGCCTCGGCATCCCTTGCGCCGTGATCTCGGCCCCCGTCCATGTGCAGGATTTCCCTGCGCGCTACTCCCCCCAGATGGGCTGGGAAGGCGCCAACGTGATCTTCGACACCTGGATTCACCCGCTGGTGATGGGGCTGGAAGAGCATCTTCTGGCGATGTTCCGCGAGGATTTCGAGTTCCACGACGAGGCCGGCGCCAGCCATCATGGCGGCCACGCCCGCAAGGCCACGCCCGAAGCCCCCGCCGCCGAGACTGCCCCGGAACCGACCCCGGCCGAGACCGGCAGCGATGTCATGGTCTGGCTGGCCGATGCCGAGAAAGAGCTGAAGAAGATCCCTTTCTTCGTGCGCGGCAAGGCCAAGCGCAACACCGAGAAATTCGCCGCCGAGCGCGGTGTGACCGAGATCAGCGTCGATACCCTTTACGAGGCCAAGGCCCATTATGCGCGGTGACGGGGATCATATCCCCGGTTACCGGGTCGTGATCGTCACGCTGGACAGCCACGCGGCTGGTCCGGCGGCGCGCGTCTCGGAGCGGCTGGCGGGCGAGTTCCCCGGCCTGAACGTGTCTGTCCACGCCAGCGCCGAATGGGCCGAGAACCCCACAGCACTTGAAGAGGCGAAGATCGCCGTGCGGCATGGCGACATCATCGTCGCCAACCTTCTGTTCATCGAGGAACACATCACCGCGATCCTGCCCGAGCTGCAGGCGCGACGTGATGCCTGCGACGCGATGGTCAACATGATCTCGGCCAAGGAAGTCGTCCAGCTGACCCGCATGGGCGAGCTGGACATGATGAAGCCCGCGACCGGGCCGATGAAGCTGCTCAAGAAGCTGCGCGGGTCCAAGGACCCCTCGGCCAAGTCCGGCGAAAAGCAGATGAAGATGCTGCGCCGCTTGCCCAAGATCCTCAAGTTCATCCCCGGCAAGGCGCAGGACCTGCGCGCGTGGTTCCTTACCATGCAATACTGGCTGGGCGGCTCGGACGACAATGTCGAGCAGATGATCCGCTTCCTGATCGGCAGCTACGCGACCGACCGGGCGTTCAAGGGCGCCAAGGCCGCCGCCCCCATCGATTACCCCGAGGTGGGGCTGTATCACCCCGACCTGCCTGGTCACCGGATCGTCACCGATGCGGCCCTTCTGCCGAACCCGGAAAACCCGGTCGCGACCGTGGGCCTCTTGATGATGCGCAGCTACGTGCTGGCCTCGGACACCGGGCATTACGACGGCGTCATCCGCAAGATGCAGGCCGCGGGGCTGGCCGTGGTGCCCGCCTTTGCCGGTGGCCTCGACGGGCGGCCCGCGATTGCCGAGTATTTCACCGGGGGCCGCATCGACGCCATGGTCTCGCTGACCGGGTTCAGCCTGATCGGCGGCCCGGCCTACAACGATAGCGCGGCGGCGGTGGAGGTGCTCAAGGGCCTCGACCTGCCCTATATCGCGGCGCACCCGATCGAGTTCCAGACGCTCGGCCAATGGGCCTCCTCCGCCGGCGGCCTCGGTCCTGTCGAAACCACGATGCTCGTGGCGCTGCCCGAGATCGACGGCGCGACGAACCCCACCGTCTTCGGCGGGAGGCATGGGCCCGAGGGGTGCAACGGCTGCTCCTACAACTGCCCGCGTGCGTCGGACAGCAAGGCGATGGCCCCCTGCCTCGAACGGATCGACAGCCTGGTCGAAAAGACGAAGCGCATGGCGCTGCTGCGGCGCAAGGCGAATGCCGAGAAAAAGGTCGGTATCGTCCTCTTCGGCTTCCCGCCCAACGCGGGCGCGATCGGGACGGCGGCTTACCTGAGCGTCTTCGAAAGCCTGTTCAACACGCTCACGCGGATGAAGGCCGACGGCTATGACGTCGAAGTGCCCGAGACGGTCGATGACCTGCGCGCGGCGATCCTGCATGGCAACGCCAAGCAATACGGGCAGGAGGCGAATGTCGCCGCCCATGTCGATGCCGACACCATCGTGCGCAACACGCCGCCGCTGAAGGTGATCGAAAGCGTCTGGGGCCCTGCGCCGGGCAAGATCCAGTCGGACGGGCGCGGGGTCTTCATCCTGGGCCAGCAGTTCGGCAATGTCTTCGTCGGCGTGCAGCCCACCTTCGGCTACGAAGGCGACCCGATGCGCCT
>CBFIFZ010000242.1:0-3269 GCA_965661995.1 Roseicyclus sp. | reverse complement strand
GGCGGCGGTTCTTCCAGCGTCTTCAGAAGCGCGTTGAACGCGCTCGTGGACAGCATGTGAACCTCGTCGATGATGAAGATCTTGTAGCGCGCCTGTGCCGCGCGGTAGCTGACCGTCTCGATGATCGCGTCGCGGATGTTCTGCACGCCGGTGTTCGACGCCGCGTCCATCTCCATCACGTCGACATGCCGCCCCTCGGCGATGGCCACGCAATTCTCGCAGACCCCGCAAGGGTCGGTCGTCGGCCCCCCCTGCCCGTCCGCCCCGATGCAGTTCAGCCCCTTGGCGATGATCCGCGCGGTCGTCGTCTTGCCGGTGCCGCGGATGCCCGTCAGCATGAAGGCCTGCGCGATGCGGTCGGCCTCGAACGCGTTTTTCAGCGTGCGGACCATCGCGTCCTGACCGATCAGATCGGCGAATGTCGCCGGGCGGTATTTCCGCGCGAGAACCTGGTAGCCGGTATCGGGGGTGTCGCTCATGTCGCCTCGGGTGCGGGGTGCAGCGACAAACCTAGTGAAGCCGCACGCCAAGGTCCATGGTGAAGCGGCGGCGGCGTGCTAGCTTTGCGGGGGAGAGACGGAGGAACGATGTCCGAACACCAACCACCCGCCGCCCTTCTCGTGGCGATGGCCGGGGTCTTCTGGGCCGTGGCCGCCGCGTCCTTGCTGTTCTGGCTGGGCGGGCTGCTTTGGCCGGGCGGCCTTTCGGGGCTGATGGCCGCACTTGGTCCGGGGGCGGTCGCCACGCTGGTGACGCTGCACATCCCCGCCGCGATCATCGGCATCCTGCTTTGGCAATGGACGAGGGCCGGGCTGTCGCCGCGCCGCCGCGTTCTGCTGGAGGCGGCGACGCTCTATTTCGCGCTCGCCGTCCTGCTGGGCGTCTTCTTGAACTACCTGCTGGTTTCGGCGATGGGAGATGTCCTCGGCCCCGCCATGCGCAGCGTGGCACGCTGAGGGCAAAACGCGAAACGCACCGCCGGGGCGGTGCGCTTTGCAAGGGTGAGAGGCTGGACAACGACCCAAGCGGGGCTCGTTACGGCTGCTTCCTTCCGGACCTGACCGGGTTGGCGAGGTGCCTGCCCGCGCCAACCTCTCGGGATGGGAGATAGTAAATCGCGGAAAGAGTCGCAACCCCTGCTCAAACCCGCTTCGGTGCGGGCAAAGCCGTGCTAGCCTCGGCCCAGTTCCGAAAGGCCCCGGATGAGTCGCACCCCGACATGTCTTCCCGCTCCGGCCCGGCTTCCTGCGGGAAGCGTCGGGCGGGCTCGGCGTTTTCGGCGGCCCTGCACGCAGCGGCCCACGGGCCTGCCTTATGGCAAGACGCAGCAATGGTGGCCGCCGCCTGGGCGGTCGTGATCCACGCCGACCACGACTCCACCACAGGACATCGAACATGACATCGACTTTCGAGATCGCGCTTCGGCGCGACGCCATCGGGCTGCGTTGGCCGGATGGCACAAGCCGCGACTATCCGCTGATCTGGCTGCGCGACAACGACCCCGCGGGCCTTCACCCCGACACGCAGGAGCGGGTGACCGACCTTCTGTCCATCGACCCCGACCCCGAGGCGACCGCCGCCGAACTTGGCGAGGGCGGGCTGCTGCTGCGCTGGTCGGATGGCGGCAGCAGCTTCTTCCCGCTCGACTGGCTGGAGCGCCACGGTCCGGGCACGCCGGTTGAGGACCCCGCCGATCTTGCACATGTCACATGGCGCGGCGATTTCACCGTGCCCCGCCATGACGGCGCACGCATCGCCGAGGATGACGGCGCGCTTCTCGACTGGCTGCGCGACACCGTCGCCTGCGGTCTGAGCATCGTGGAGGGCGTGGCGCAGGAACCCGGTGCCGGCCTGAAGCTGGCCGAGCGGATCGGCTTCCTGCGGCAGACGAATTTTGGCCAGGCCTTCGAGGTCATCAGCAAGCCCAACCCCAACAACCTCGCCTACACGGCGCTGGCTCTGCCGCTGCACACCGATCTCGCCAACCAGGAGCTACCGCCGGGCTACCAGTTCCTGCATTGCATCGCCAACGAGGCTTTGGGCGGCGGGTCGGTCTTTGCCGATGGCGTGGCGATGGCCGAAGCCTTGCGTGCCGAAGACCCCGAAGCCTTCGACCTGCTGGCGCGGGTGCCGATCCCCTTTCGCTTCCATGACGGCGAGGTCGATATCCGGGTGCATCGCCCTGTGATCAACCTGACCCATGACGGCCATGTGCATGAGATCAAGTGGAACGCGCATCTCGCCGGTGTGTTCGACATGGAGGCGTCCGTGATGCCCGCCTATTACCGCGCCTATCGCGCCTTCATGGCGCTGACGCGCGACCCAAGCTTCCAGGTGCGGCTGAAGCTCAAGGCGGGCGAGATGGTCGTCTTCGACAACCGCCGCGTGCTGCACGGGCGCGATGCCTTCGACCCCTCGACCGGGCATCGCCACCTGCAGGGCTGCTACGTCGACCGCGGCGAGGTGCTGAGCCGCATCCGCGTGCTGTCGCGCTGAGGCATCGGTCGTCCGGCCGGTGTCAGCCGGGCGACCGTTCCGCCCATCCGGCGAAGATGCGTTCGAGGAACACCACCACGTAGAAAAGCAGGATGCCCAGAGCGGCCAGCGCGAAGAGGACCGCGAACATCAGCGGGTAATCCGCGCTGATCCGCCCGCTGTCGAACAGGTCGCCAAGGCCGCGGCCATGGGGGCTGACGATCTCCATCAGGTTGGTCCCGATGAAGGCGAGCGTGACGGCGACCTTTAGGGCGCCGAAGAATTCGGGGAGGGTTTTGGGTAACGCGATCTTCCAGAAGATCGTGAAATTCGAAGCGCCTAGCGAGCGCAGGATGTCGCGATATTCTGGTTCCAGCGTCGAAAGGCCGATTGAGACGGAGACGGCGATGGGGAAGAAGCTGATCATGAAGGCCACGAGCACCGTGTTGAAATCGTGCTGGCCCACGAACATCAGCGCGACGATGGGAACGACGGTTGCCTTGGGGATGGCGTTGAAGCCCACGAGGATGGGATAAAGCCCTTCGCGTGCAAAACGCGAGAAGCCCATGACCATGCCGATCAGCGTGCCGAAGACCACCGCAAGGCCAAGGCCCGCCACCGTGCGCCACAGCGTTTCCCAGGATTTGATCAGGAACAGATCCCAGAAGCGGATGTAGCGCGGGATCAGGTCCGAGGGGCTGGCCATGCGGAAATCGGGCAGATCATTATACCAGACAACCCATTCCCAGACGGCAAGGATGCCGATGATGAAGATCGTGGGCGCCAGGATCTTG
>CBFIFZ010000241.1:0-3272 GCA_965661995.1 Roseicyclus sp. | reverse complement strand
GGCTGTTGCCTCCTGCGGGACGGGGGCGCGCGGTGCGCGCGGGGCCGGGGGCGGACCCTTGGGCGAGGCGTCGAGATCGGGTGCGCCCGGCAGCTCGGTCAGGCGCGCGCCCTGTTCCAGTTCCAGCGCGTCGCCCAGTTCCGCCTTCATCGCGGGAACGGCCTCGGACAGCAGCTCGATGAAGGTTTCCTGGTACTGCACGCGGATCGCGCCGATCGCGTCCTTCGAGAGGCCCGCGTTGCGGCAGAGCATCGGCAGAAGCCAGCGCGGTTCGGCGCGGTCCTTGCGCCCGAGCGACAGCGAGAACCAGGTGCTCGGCCCGAAGCTTGCCGCCTCGCGCGGTTTGCGCGCGCCGGGCTCGGGCGCCTCGCCGAGGATCTCGGGGGCCGAGTTGCGCTCGCGGTAGAGGCGCAGGTAGGCGGCGGCGATCTTTTCGGGGGGCTGCGCCTGCATCAGGCGGTCGGCGAAATCCCGTTCCTCGGGGGCGAGCGGCTGGTCCCATGCGGGATCGGCCATCAGCCGCTCTTCGTCGCGGGCCAGCACCGCCTCGGCGGAGGGGGGCGTGCCCCATTCGGCTTCGAGCTTGGCGAATTTCAGCAGGCGCTGCGCCTTGGACCGCTGGCGGACGGGCACGATGAGGACCGAGGTCCCCTTGCGACCCGCGCGGCCCGTGCGGCCCGAGCGGTGGAGGAGGGATTCCGAGTTGGTCGGCAGATCGGCATGGATCACCAGCTCCAGCCCCGGAAGGTCGATGCCGCGCGCGGCCACGTCGGTGGCGATGCAGACCTTTGCCCGCCCGTCGCGGAGCGCCTGCAGCGCATGGGTGCGCTCGGACTGGCTCAGCTCGCCCGAAAGCGCCACGACCGAGAAGTTCCGGTTCGAGAACTTGGCCACGAGGCGGGCCACCATCGCGCGGGTGTTGGCGAAGATGATCGCGGTCTGCGGGTCGTGGTAGCGCAGCAGGTTGATGATCGCCTTCTCGATGTCCGAGGGGGCGACGGTCAGCGCCAGATAGGCGATGTCGCTGTGCTGCGCGTCCTTGTCGCCTACCTCGATCCGGCGGGTGTCGGGCTTCTGGTAGGTCTGGGCGAGCTTGGCGATGCCGCGCGGCACGGTGGCCGAGAAGAGCAGCGTGCGGCGGGTTGCGGGCGTGTGGTCGAGGATGAACTCGAGGTCCTCGGAAAAGCCCATGTCGAGCATCTCGTCGGCCTCGTCGAGGACAACGGCCTTGAGATCGGAGAGGTCGATCACCCCGCGCCCGACATGATCGCGCAGGCGGCCGGGCGTGGCGACGATGACATGGGCGCCGCGTTCGATCGCGCGGCGTTCGCTGCGGGCGTCCATGCCACCCACGGCGGAGGCGGTCACGATGCCCGCCTCGGCGAACAGCCAGTCGAACTCGCGTTGCACCTGCATGGCCAGCTCGCGCGTGGGCGCGATGATCAGGGCGAGCGGGGTGGCGGGGCGGTCGAAGCGCCCCTCGGCGTCGAGCAGGTCAGGGGCCAGTGCCAGCCCGAAGCCGACCGTCTTGCCCGAGCCGGTCTGCGCCGAGACCAGGAGGTCGAGCCCCGCGAGTTCGGGCGCGGTCACGGCATGTTGGACCGGCGTGGGGGCGCTGTAGCCCTTGGCGGTCAGCGCCCGCGACAACGTTTCGGGGAGGCCCGAGAAATCCTGCATGTATCACCTGGACGGAAGAAAGCCCCGGCCATAATCCTGTTGGAGGCCTTTGTATAGGGTGCAGGCGTCGTGACGGCCCGACCGGTGTGCCGGTGGTTTGCGTGGCGCGTCGTTGCGATGGGAAAGCGGTTGTGAAGGGAGGCGGCAGCAGTTTCTGCCCGCGTCGTCCCTCGCGCCCGGGGCCGCGGTGTGGCCGTAAAGGCTGCGCCGCTCCTGGGAGCGGCGCAGCCCGGTATCAGGTCAGGGGTGCAGCCTGTGGATCGTGCCCGCGTCCTGCGCGACGTAGAGCGAGCCGTCGGGGCCGCTGACCACCGAGCGGAAGCGGCCGGAGGGGATCGGCAGGGTCATCTCGGTGACATCGACAACGGCCGACAGGTCGTCGTTGAACTCGATCACGTCGATACGCTGGCCGATCGGCGTGCCGCCGAAGCCGATGCCCATGATGCCGACGACCATCGCGCCATCCCAGGAGCCCCAGTTCGAGCCGTGCAGGAAGGCCGCCGAACCGGTGCCCTGCGACCAGCCGTTGTTGTCCCAGACCGGCATCATCACGTCTTCGAAGCGTGTGTCGGTCATGGGCATGTAGGCGCGGCGCTCGTAGCGGTCCATGCCCTCGAACTGCAGCGGCTCGTAGCCGCAATAGTTGGAGGGGCAATCGCCGCGACCGGCCGTGTTCGGCGCCGGGTCCCAGCCGCCGTTGCCGCCGTTGACCAGCACCGTGATCTCGTCCGAATGCCAGGGCCCGTGCTCGGCGATGACCGCCGCGCCGGTGTCGGGGTCGAAGGCGATGCCCTGCACGTTGCGGTGGCCGTAGGTGTAGATGCGGCTGTCGAAGCCCTCGGGCGGGGCGTTCTCGGGGTGGGCGTTGCCGTCGGTGTCGATGCGCAGCACCTTGCCGCCCAGTGCGGTCCCGCTCTGCGGCACGGTTCCGCCATGGGTGTCACCGGTCGTCACCCAGAGGAAGCCCTCGGGTCCGAAGCGGATGCGCCCGCCATTATGGGCGCCCGGCCCGCCGAAGGGCTGGTCGCTGGCCTCGGGCTTGTAGGAGATGTCGGTCACGATATCGGTGCGATCGGAGACGCCGGTGAAATCCTCGTTCACAACCAGACGCAACACGCGGTTCGTGCCGGGCGCGGTCAAGTTAGAGGTCGAGTAGACGTAGATCAGCCGGTTCTCGTCGAAGTTCGGGTCGAGCGCGACGCCCTGCATGCCGGCCTGACCTTCGCAGAAAAGATCGTCGGCGGTGCTGGCATAGCCTTCTGTTCCGGTCATGCCGAGCAGGTGGTTGATCTCGCCGGTCGGCAGGCGCACGGACAGGCCGTGGCATTTCTCGGTGTAGAACATGGTGCCGGTCTCATGGATCGCCATGTCCCAGGGGCTTTGCAGCCCCGTCAGGACCGTTTCGGCCCGCATAGATGTGGCGTTCGTGTTCGCGCTTGCCATGGTTCCAACGACCATGGCGGCCACGCCAATAGCCCCTGCGCGGGACAGGGTCCCGCCAAAATTTGTCTTCATCACGCTGTTTCCTCCCTTGCGCAATATGCGCGGTTTTGACGCGCATGTGACGGATGGTAATTCGACACCCGGGCCGATCA
>CBFIFZ010000240.1:0-3280 GCA_965661995.1 Roseicyclus sp. | reverse complement strand
GAAGTGGTCAAGCTCGGCTCGCGTCGGCATGGCGGGCGCACAGCCCACCCGCGCTACGACCATCGCGGCGGCGGCGGAGCCTTGCAGGACCGCGTCGCGCACCGGCAGCCCGGCGGCGAGGCCCGCGACGAAACCGCCCATGAAACTGTCGCCCGCGCCTGTGGGTTTCAGGGCCTCGGTCCGGTAGATTCCGGTCGTGATTTCGCCCTCTGGCGTGATCGTCACGGCGCCCTTTTCGCCCATCTTGTAGACGGCAAGCTTCGCGCCCTTGGCCACCAGTTCGCGCGCCTTGTCGAGGCCGCGGTCGTAATCGCCCGCCATGAAGCCGAATTCCACGTCATTGCCGACGATCACGTCGCACATGGCGCCTGCGCGGGAATAGACCTCGGCCGCGACCTCGGCCGAGGGCCAGGAATAGGGGCGGTAGTCGATGTCGAAGATCAGCGGCAACCCCGCCGCGCGGGCCAGCTCGAAGCCGCGAAAGGCCGCGCTGCGCGACGGTTCGGCGGCAAAGACCGTCCCGGTCGTGATCAGCGCATCATAGGCGGCGTAGTCCACGCCCTCGACATCCGCCGCCGTCATCTCGAAATCGGCCGCCCCGTTGCGGTAGATGACCGACTGGTGATCCTCGATCGTCGTCTCGACCACGGCCAGAGAATTGCGCGCCTCCCCGCCCACGCTGCGGACATGGGCGCGGCCGATGCCGTAGCGGTCCAGCTCGTTCAGCGCGAAGCGCCCGATGGCGTCGTCGGACACGCAGGTCACAAGGTCCGCGCTGCCGCCCAGCTTCACGATGGCCACGCCGATATTGGCCGAGGAGCCCCCGAGGCAGGCGAAGAACCGCGTCGCGTGCTCGGTCTTGGTGCCGGGCGGGTCGGGGTAGAAATCCATCCCCGCGCGCCCGATGATGACGAAACGATTGCCGCTCAGACGCATCTTACACCCCCTGCCGCTGGCGGGCGCGGGTGGCCTCGATCTCGGCGTGTTTCTCGCGCACGCTTTCGCTTTCCGAGACCTGCGCCGTGCCGACCTCCCACCAGGCGTGACCTTCCGTCGTCCAGCCCTCGTAGGGGTCGACCTGCATCACGATCACGCTGGTCTTGTCCGACGCTTTGGCGCGGGTGAAGGCCTCGCCCAGCTCGGCAGGGTTCGAGACGGTGACGGCATCGCAGCCCATGGAGCGCGCATGCGCCTCGAAATCCACCGCGAAGGGTTCGGGCACGGTCGGGCAATCCTTGATGAGGTTGTTGAAACTCTCCTGACCGGTGTTGTTCTGCAGCTTGTTGATGACCGCGAAGCCGCCGTTGTCCAGCACCAGGACGATCAGCTTTTTCTGCGTGAGAACAGAGGAATAGAGGTCGGAGTTCATCATCAGGTAGCTGCCGTCGCCCACGAAGACGATGGTGTCGCGCTCCGGCTCCACCTCGGCCTGCGCGATGCGCGCGCCCCAGCCGCCCGCGATCTCGTAGCCCATGCACGAAAAGCCGAACTCGACGTCCACCGTCCCGATATCGAGCGTGCGCCAGTTCGCCGTCACCTCGGCCGGAAGGCCGCCTGCCGCCGTCACCACCCGGTCGCGCGCATCACAGAGTGCGTTCACCACGCCAATGGCCTGCGCGTAGGAGTTCGGGCGGTTGCCGTGTGCTACGTTCTCCGCGACATAGGCGTCCCACGCCTTGCGCTCGGCCTGCGCCTTGGCCGTCCAACCCGCCGGTGCGCTGTAGCCGCCCATCGCCGCGCCAAGCGCCGACAGCGCAAGTTTCGCGTCCCCCACCACCGGCAGCGACAGGTGTTTCATCGCGTCGTGTCGGCCCACGTTCAGCCCGATCAGCCACGCGTCGCGGGCAAAGGCCGTCCATGACCCCGTCGTGAAATCCTGCAGCCGCGTGCCCACGGCAAGGATCACGTCGGCCTGTTCCGCGATGGCATTGGCGCTGTCCGACCCCGTGACCCCGATCGGGCCGATGTTGAGCGGATGCGTCGCCAGCAGGTTCGCGCGCCCCGCGATGGTCTCGACCACTGGGATGCCATGCGCCTCGGCCAGTGCCGTCAGTTCGGCCACTGCGCCGGAATACTGCACGCCGCCGCCCGCGATGATCATGGGCCGTTTCGCGGCCTTGAGGGCCGCCGCCGCATCCGCGATCTCTGCCGCATCAGGGGCCTGCCGCCTTATGCGATGGACCCGGCGGGCGAAGAACTCCACCGGGTAATCATAGGCCCAACCCTGCACGTCCTGCGGAAGCCCGAGGAAGGCCGGGCCGCAATCGGCGGGGTCGAGCAGGGTGGCGAGTGCCGCTGGCAGCGACTGGATCACCTGCGCGGGGTGCGTGATGCGGTCCCAGTAGCGGGTGACGGATTTGAACGCGTCGTTCACGCCCAGCGTCGGATTGCCGAAATGCTCCAGCTGTTGCAGCACCGGGTCGGGCAGGCGGGTCAGGAAGGTGTCGCCGCAGAGCATCAGCATCGGCAGGCGGTTGGCATGGGCCAGCGCGGACGCCGTCAGCAGGTTGGCGGTGCCCGGCCCGGCAGAGGCCGTGCAGAACATGAAGCGCCGCCGCAGGTGGTATTTCGCGTAGGCCGCGGCGGCCAGCCCCATGCTCTGCTCGTTCTGTCCGCGGTAAAGCGGCAGGGCGTCCTGCACCGGGTAAAGCGCCTCGCCCAGGCAGGGCACGTTGCCATGGCCGAAAATGCCGACCCCCCCGCCGCAGATCCGCGTCTCGACGCCGTTGATCTCGATGAACTGGTTCATGAGATACCGCACGATGGCCTGCGCCGTCGTGAGCCTTATGGTGGTGCCCGCGTCGCTCATCCTGTCCCTCCCTTGCGCCGGGCCTCGCCGGTTTGCCCGTTGCGTGCCGCGCCGACTCAGGATACGAATTTTGCAACCGGTTGCAACCGGCCACGTGCAAAGGGGAGGGGAGCGCATGACCGAGATCGGCATCGGCCTGATCGGCGGCGGCTACATGGGCAAGGCGCATGCCGTGGCGATGGCCGCGGTGGGTGCGGTCTTCGATACGGCGCTGCGCCCGCGGCTGGAGATGATCGCGGCCTCCTCGCCCGCCTCGTCGGAGCGCTACCGCGCCGCCTACGGCTTTGCCCGCGCGGGCCGCGACTGGCAGGAGGTGGTGGCCGATCCCCGCGTCGAGGCGGTGGTCATCGCCGCCCCGCAAGCCACGCATCGCGCGATTGCCGAGGCGGCCTTTGCGGCCGGAAAACCGGTGTTTTGCGAAAAACCGCTGGGCGCTTCGCTGGAGGATGCCGAGGCGATGGTCGCGGCCGC
>CBFIFZ010000239.1:0-3291 GCA_965661995.1 Roseicyclus sp. | reverse complement strand
CCGGCATCGCGGCGGTGACGCCGACCACGGCAGAATCCGTCTCTGCATGGCGTTTCAGGCACTCACCAAAGACCTTGGTATAGGCCGGCGCGTTGGGCGCGGATTTCTGCTGCACGCCGGTCGCCACGTCGAACTTGGCCACGCCGTGGTAGCAGTCATCCGACAGCTCGGCCGGGGAGTACCCCTTGCCCTTCACGGTGACGGCATGGATCAGGACGGGGCCGGTCGCCCGCGCCTTGGCGCTGCGCAGCACGTTCAGAAGCTGGCCCATGTCATGCCCGTCGACCGGGCCGATATAGGTGAAACCCAGATGCTCGAAGAGCGTCGCAGAGGGCGGCGCGCCGGTCACCAGCTCCTTCGCGCGCTCGGCACCCTGCCGGAGCGGCTCGGGCAGATGGGCGGCCACGCCATCGGCGATATCCTTGAGTGCTGCCAGCGGCGAGTTTTTCGACAATCCGGCAAGGTAGCTCGACATGGCGCCCGTGGGGGGCGCGATGGACATGTCGTTGTCGTTCAGGATGACAAACAGGCGGCGGCCGATATGGCCCGCGTTGTTCAGCGCCTCGTAGGCCATGCCCGCGCTGATCGATCCGTCGCCGATCACGGCGATCGCGTCGCCCGTCGCCTGCCCCATCTCGCGCGCCATGGCAAAGCCCAGCGCGGCCGAGATCGAGGTCGAGGAATGCGCGGCGCCGAACGGATCGTAGTCGCTTTCGGCCCGCTTGGTGAACCCGCTCAGGCCCCCCTTCTGCCGCAGCGTGCGGATGCGGTCGCGGCGACCGGTGACGATCTTGTGCGGATAGCACTGGTGGCCGACATCCCAGACGAGCTTGTCATAGGGCGTGTTGAAGACCGCGTGGATCGCGACGGTCAGCTCGACCACGCCAAGCGAGGATCCAAGATGCCCGCCGGTTTCGCTCACCGCCGAGATCGTCTCGGCGCGCAGCTCGTCGGCGCATTGTTTCAGCTCGGCGTCACTTAGGCGGCGCAGGTCCGCGGGGTAGGTGACGCGGTCGAGAACGGGGGTGTGGGGTCTGTCGGTCATTCTTCAGGTCCTCCCGAACCTGTGGTGCAGAGACGAAAAGACCGCGGGCAGGGTCTGACCCGCCCGCGGTTCAGGAAACCTCACGAAGGGACGTAAGGGTCCGTCTTGATGGGGGCGACGCTGGCCGCCCCCGATCGTGTTGGATTTGGGCCGCGACCCGCACTTCGTTACTCGAAGGCCGAGTAGTCCGGCTCATCGTCGAGGACGGCAAGCTCGGGCCAGTTGCGGATCACGTTCAACCCGTTGAGCGGCTGCTGCTCGCCCTGGTGACAGGTGCGGCAGGCCAGCTTCGGCACGTCGGCGAAGACAGGGCCGAGGCGCTCTTCGGGCAGCACGAACTCGAGCGGCAGGATGTATTGCTCAAGCGTTTCCTGCACCATCGCGATGCCGAGGCTGGCGGTGGCCCATTGCGGGGTCACCTGCCCTGCGTCGTAGAAGGCGCGGGAGTTGTGGCAGAACACGCAGTTCACGCCCAGCGAGTTGGCAAAGTAGTTCATCCAGGCATAGGTCATTTCCGTCTGCTGGATGAGCGGGCTGCCCGGCGGGTTCTCGGCCCGGCTGACAAGGTCATGGACCTGCGCGACACCATACTGCCCGTTCTCGTCCTGAAGCAGGAAATGCTCCAGGTAGGTCGAGGGCAGCGAGGTGAAGTTCGAGGTCATCGTCACCCGGTTCTGGATCGCCGGCCAGCCGGCCACGTTCGCATTCACGTTTCCGACGCGGAACCAGATGTTGTTCGGCACGGGCTGGCCGCGGTGGCAGGTGTAACAGGTCACCCCCACCTCCGCGTTGGCCTGGACGTGTCCGATCCAGTTCTGGTTGATGTTCTGCGTCATCTCGATCATCGAGTAGGCGAGCGCCGTCTGGTAGCTGTCGTTACCCGGCTCCAGCAGGTCGGGGATGCCGGTCCAGGACCGCATCGCCTCCAGCAGGCGCTCGTAATTCTCGACCGTGACATTGGCGAGCGCGGGGGGAACCCCCTCGAGCACGTCGATGGCCAGCTGCGAGTCGGCGGTCGGGACCACCGGCTCGGAGGTGACATAGCCATCCACATCCGGGTATTCGGACAGGCTCGAGACGAACTCCTGCACATGCATGCCGGTGCCGCGTGGGCCGGTCTGCTGGCTTTCCGTCGCGAAGGGCTGCCCCCAGGCCACGATCATCGCCGCAACGAAGATCGCCGATCCCGCGACCCCGACCGCGATGGCGGGGCCGAAGATGTTGGTGGGGTTGTCCCTGTTCCAGTTGTCAAACCACTTGGGAAACATGGCTCAGTTACCTCCCGCCGGGACGCCGCCGAAGTCACCGTAGGTGCCGTAGGCTTCGTAGCCGTAAGCGCCGAGGTATTCGGGTGCGAAGTTGTGTTCGATGGCCCAGATGAACCAGTTGTCCACGACTGTGCCGGTGAGAAGGATGCCGATCCCGCCGGTGATGGGTGTCAGGACCGCGAACCACCAGGCCCAGCGGTGAATCCCCTCCATCGTGGCGTTGAAGCCCATCGTCCAGCGCCAGAACAGGCCGGCGCGTTCGGATGCCGTGCCGCGGTCATAGATCTGCTCCAGCTCGCGGTCGCCGCCGTAGCGGGAGACGGCAAGGATGGTCGCGCCGTGCATCGCAAAGAGCAGGACGGAGCCATAGAGGAACACGATCGAAAGCGCGTGGAACGGGTTGTAGTAGAGGTTCCCGTAGCGGATCGAGAAGGCCGTGGTCCAATCGAGGTGCGGGAAGATGCCGTAGGGCACCGCCTCGGACCAGGATCCCATCAGGATGGGACGGAACAGGCCGAGCACGAGGAAGAGCCAGATCGCCGCCAGGAAGGCCCAGGCGATGTGCTTGCCCATCTGGTGCTGCACCGCGAGCAGGTAGGTCCTGAGCCACCATGCCATCACCGAGATGAGCAGGAAGAAGCTCGAGATGATGTACCAGCCGCCGTCATTGAGCGGCGGCATGGACAGGCCATGCTCCGGCCCCGGAGGCTCCAGCGCCAGCCAGAAGAGCTGACGGATGAATTCCGGGATCGACCAGTCGACCTGGGCCAGCATGTTCAGGCCCACGATGTTGAACCAGAGCGTGCCGGTGGCAAGGCTGATCAGCCCCGCCCAGCCGAGGTAGATCGGACCGAGCTGTGCATTGCCCAACCAGCCGATCAGGGTCGAAAACCCGGCCTTCTTGGTCCGCTCGCCGCCCAGGATGTTCTCGCCGGTCTGGGCCATGCCCATCTCGGGCTCGCCCTGGACCTGCACCTG
>CBFIFZ010000238.1:0-3350 GCA_965661995.1 Roseicyclus sp. | reverse complement strand
ATATGTGGGAAATCGCGGGCGTCGGGGGAACGCGACAACATGACGGGTGGGGGGAGGGCAAGTCGCGCCACCGGGCTTGTCCGGGGCGGAGCGATCGCGCAAAGGATGTGGTCCCGATGCATCAGGTTGCGCCATGCGCCGCCGGTTCCCCAGCGGTTCCCTCGTGTCGAATGCGGCTCTTTGATACGGTTGAAGGGGACCGACGAGTAACAAGTGTCGCGAAAGGACAAGTCAGATGAAGAGTTTTGCATGGGTTGCCGCCGCTGCCATGATCGCATCTGCCCCGGCTTTTGCCGGTGGCCTGTCGGACCCGGCACCGGGCCCCGAGGTGCTTCCAGTCGTGCCGACGCCCCCCCAGAGGGACTGGACCGGCTTCCAGGCCGGTGTCGTTCTGGGCGCCGCCCAGACCAACACGACGTTTCCGCCGAATTTCTCGTTCGATCTCGACTCGAACCGCTACGGCGTGATCGCGCGCTACCTCCACGACATGGGCGATATCGTGGTCGGCGGCCAGTTGATGTACGAGGAAATCCACGTCGAGGACGATGTCGTCACCGGCATGAACCGGCTCGGTGCCTCGGTGCTGGTCGGCTATGACATGGGCCGTCTTCTGCCCTATGCGCATCTGGGCGTCACGCGGCTGGACACGGGCTCTCTCGGCACCACGGAGAACGGGGTCAGCTACGGGGCAGGCGTCATGTTCGAAGCCACGGAGAGTCTCATCCTGAGCATCGAATTTTCGCGCACCGAATATGACGACTACCTGATCGCGGGCGGCGAACTCACGGCCGACTCGGTCCGGATCGCCGCGACTTTCCGCTTCTGATACAGGACCCGTTTCGACCGTCCAGGACGCCGCGCGCCCCGAGGGCGCGGCGCTTCCGTTGCGGACGCGGGGCCGTTCCCCGAAGGACATGCCACGGGCCGATAGCCCCTTCATGAAACGCCAAACGCCCCGCCGGGGCGATCCGGCGGGGCGTTTTGTAGTCCGGCGATGCGGAGGGGTTCAGGCCGTGGCGGCCCGGGCCTTCGCGATCTCTTTCTTGATCTTCAGCGCCTTGGGCGACAGCTCGTCATCCTTGGCTTTCGCCATGAAGGCATCGAGGCCACCGCGGTGGTCGACGGTGCGCAGCGCGGCGTTCGAGATGCGCAGCTTGAAGCGGCGATCCAGCACGTCCGAGCCCAGCGTGACCTCGGTCAGGTTGGGCAGGAAGCGGCGGCGGGTCTTGTTGTTGGCGTGGCTGACATTGTTGCCAGTCATCGGGCCTTTGCCGGTCAGTTCGCAGACACGCGACATGGGGGTATCCTCGACAGCTCAGAAACGGAAAGGGCGTGGGGGGCTTGCCCACGCCCGGAAATCTGAGCGGGGGATAAGGGCGGGCCGGGGTGGTGTCAAGCCGAGAATCCGGGCTTTGCCTTGTCGCGCTGCCCCGCGCGCGGCAGGATGGGGCCAACCCGGCGGCGGATCGGCCGGGACGGGACAGAGGCATGCAGGAAACCGAGCTTTACCCGGCCATCAAGGCCTTTCTGGAGGATGCGGGCTACGAGGTGAAGGCCGAGATCGGCCCTGCGGATGTCGTCGCCCTGCGCCCCGGCGAGGCAGAGCCGCTGATCGTGGAGCTGAAGACGGGGTTTTCGCTGGCGCTGTTTCACCAGGGGGTCGCGCGGCTGGCGGTCAGTGACACGGTCTATCTCGCGGTGCCGCGGGGGGCGGGGCGGCGATTCCTGAAGGCTTTGAAGGAGAACACGGCCCTTGCCCGGCGGTTGGGCCTTGGCCTGATGACGGTGCGGCTGGAAACCGGGCTGGTCGAGGTCGCCTGCGATCCGGGGCCCTATGCCCCGCGCAAGTCGGCGCCGCGCCGTCGCGCGCTTCTGTCCGAGTTCGCGCGGCGGCGGGGGGACCCGAACCTCGGCGGGTTGCAGGGGCAGCGGGTGACGGCGTATCGGCAGGATGCGCTGGCCTGTGCGGTGGAGCTGGCGGCAAACGGGCCCTGCAAGGGCGCGGCGGTGAAGGCGGCCACCGGCGTCGCGCGGGCCACGGTGATCATGCGCGACAACCATTACGGCTGGTTCGAGAGGGTCGGGACGGGGGTCTATGCCCTGTCGGAGACCGGCCGCGCGATGCTGGAGGAGGGGGCATGCAGACCGAGTTCGTGATCGAGACGCGGGGACCGGGGCTGACGGAGTTTACCGGCGAGGTGGCGCGCTGGCTGTCGGGGGCGGGCGACGGGCTGCTGACGCTGATGGTGCGCCATACCTCGGCCAGCCTGTTGATACAGGAGAACGCCGATCCCGAGGTGCGGACGGATCTTGTCGCTTATCTCGAGCGGCTGGTGCCGCCCGCCGATGACCCCTCGATGGCCTACTTGCGCCACACCCATGAAGGCCCCGACGACATGCCGGCCCATATCAAGGCGGCCCTTCTGCCCGTGTCGCTGCAGGTCCCCGTTCAGGGCGGGCGGATGCGGTTGGGGACGTGGCAGGGCATTTACCTTGTCGAGCATCGCCGCGCGCCGCATCGGCGGACGGTCGCGGCGCTTTTCCAACCCACCAGGTGAGGCGCGGATGCCCCACATTCTGTGGGGGTGAAATGGCATCTACCCAAGCCTTGTGCGCTCGCCTATAGTGCTGTGGATAACAGGGGCGTCAGACCCCATGGATGAGGCAGGGCTGGGCCGGTCGGGCCGCCCGAGGGACGAGAAGGGGGACGCCGATGCGCTGCCCGTTTTGCGGAAATGTCGATACACAAGTGAAGGATTCGCGGCCTGCCGAGGATCACGTCGCGATCCGGCGGCGGCGCTTCTGCCCGGCCTGCGCGGGGCGGTTCACCACCTATGAGCGGGTGCAGCTGCGCGACCTCGTGGTCGTGAAATCGAACGGCAAGCGCGAGGATTTCGACCGCGACAAGCTGGAGCGCTCGGTGCGCATCTCGATGCAGAAACGCCCGATCGAGCCGGAGCGGATCGACCAGATGATCTCGGGCATCGTGCGGCGGCTGGAGAGCATGGGCGAGACGGATATCCCCTCGAAGCTCATCGGCGAGATCGTGATGGAGCGGCTGGCCGCGATCGACACGGTGGCCTATGTCCGCTTCGCCTCGGTCTACAAGAACTTCCAGGCGACCGACGATTTCGAGGATTTCCTGGCGGAACTGGCGCCGCCCAAGCCCAAACCCGACGCCTGAGCGATGCCGGACGGGTCCGACGCCCGCTGGATGCGGCTGGCGCTGGGCCTCGGCGCGCGGGGGCTGGGCCGTGTCTGGCCGAATCCCGCCGTGGGCTGCGTGATCGTGGCGGAGGGCCGCGTCGTCGGGCGCGGCTGGACGCAACCTGGCGGGCGGCCCCATGCGG
>CBFIFZ010000237.1:0-3437 GCA_965661995.1 Roseicyclus sp. | reverse complement strand
CTGGGCCAGCGCCGCGGCGGTCGCGCCGCCCGGCTGAAGCGGCGCGGCGAGGCGTGAGGCGACCGCACTCCCGCGTGGGGATGGGACCGATGCGTCCCGTCACCGGGTTGCGCCAGCTCCGGCTTTTCGCATGGTTCTTCGGCTGGATCGTGGCGGGCGTGGCCGTGACCATCGTCTTCTTCCCCGTGCTTTTCGCCGCGACCGACCCCGACTTGCCCTTTGCCGAGGCGCTCCCGGCCTATTTCGCGCAACCGCCCTTCGTCGCGGTGCTGCCCGGTGTCCTGCTGACGGTGGTGTTTCTCGGGCCGGTCTGGTTCGTCCTGCGCCTCTGGATCGCGCGGCAGGGCGACAGGGTGATCGGCGCGAAACCCGCCACCCTGCCCGTCTGGCTGGCGGTCTGGGTGGCCCTGACCATCGTGCAGGTCGTGATGGCCGGCGCGGACATGCCGGACCCGCCGCCGGGCATCCTGGCGTCGATTCCGCCGCCGTTCGACTTGCTCTTCAACGCCGGTCTGCTGGTGCAGATGGCGGGCGTGACGGTGATGTTCCTCTTCTACCGCTGGCGCCGCCCCATCGACTCGACGGGCCGCGGCCCGATCCAGAGCTTGCGCTAGGGCAGATCGAGCCAGTCTTCGACCCGCTCGAGGCAGGGCCTGAGATAGGCGATGGCCCGCCCCTCGGGCGCGGCCCCTGCCCCCTCGGCCCAGGGCGCGATGCCGTGGAGCGACAGGCGATGGACAAGCACCGCCTCGCCGGGCTTCAGCGCGATCTCGGTGCGGGGGCAGGTCTCGAAGCAGTGGCGGCGGGCCTGCTGATAGGCCTCGGTGACGTCCACGTCGCCCCACGCCTCGGGCGCGATCCCGTCGAAGGCCGCTCGGAAGGCCGCGCGCATCACCTCGTGGCTGCCCTCGTAGATGACCAGCGGGGCCGCGCCCGGGTCGGCCTCGGTCAGGGCGAGGCCCAGGATCCAGCCATGCGGCTCGCGCAGGTGGCGGCGGCGGTCCGACCCCTCGGGCAGAAGCCCGTCGAGATGGGCTGCATCGCGGTTCAGGCGGTAGCGGTGGGCCGTGTCGCTCTCGCCCGCGTCGCGGCGGGGGTAGCCCGGATAGGTCACCGAGACCTGCGCGGGGTGAAGGGCGAGGCGGCCGGTCACGCGCTCGGCCGCCGCGAGGACGGCACCGGTCAGCCGAGGCCCCTGCCCCACGCGGCCTTCGGCGTCGTTCTCCAGCACGTCGACGCCTGCGAACCATGTTCCGCCGTGGCGCAGCCAGCGCGCGCGCATCCCGCTGTCCGCGACGGCCACCAGAGCCGGGGCGCGCGCGGCCGCCACCCAGTCCAGCGTGGCGCGTTCGGCGCCGAACACCTCGAAGCCTCGGGCCAGCCAGCTCATCCCATGAGGGCCTTGCGCGCCATGTTGAGCGCCATGAGAATGATGAAGACCGCGAAGAGGCGCTTGAGCCTGACGGGGTCGGTCCTGTGCGCGAGCTTCACGCCCCAGGGCGTGGTGATCAGCGTCATCGCCACGACCACGCCGAACCCGACGAGGTTCACCTGCCCCAGCGTGAAAGGCGGGCGGTTCTCGGTCACGCCCGGCACGAGCAGGAAGCCGATGACCGAGGGCACCGCGATGACAAGCCCGAACCCCGCCGCCGTCGCCACGGCGCGGTGGATGGCCACCCCGTAGAGCGACATGAGCGGCACGCCGAAACTGCCGCCGCCGATCCCCATGAGGACCGACAGGAACCCCAGCACCGGCCCGGTGACGGCGCGGCCCAGCCCTTTGGGCATCGCATCGCCCAGCCGCCAGCTTGCCCGCCCGAAGGCAAGGTAAAGCCCCACGACCAGCCCGAGCACGGCGAAGATGATCATCAGGACCTCGCCGCGCAGACCGCTTGCCGCCACCACGCCAAGCGCCGCGCCGATGCCTATGCCGGGCGCCCAGCCCCTGAGGATCTCCCAGTCGACCGCGCCCTTCCTGTTATGCGCCAGAAGCGAGCGGAGCGAGGTCACCGCGATCGTGGCAAGCGATGTAGCGAGGCAGATCTGCATCAACCCCTCCGGCCCGTAGCCCAACCCCTCGAAGGCGAAATAGAAGGCGGGCACCAGCACGATGCCCCCACCGACGCCCAGCATCCCCGCGATCACACCGGCGAAGCCGCCGATCAGCAGGATCAGGGCCAGCATTGGCAAAAGCTCGGACAGGTCTGGCATGGTCTCGGAGGTCTCCGTTCGGGCGGTTTCGTGCCGCTTAGCCGAGGGTCTCGGCGAACGGAAGGGTGATAGGCGAGAGCAACTGTGCGCAGATGCAGAGATCAGGCGGCGTGCCGGATGACATGGGCCAGCGCGCGCTCCACCACCTCGGGGCCTGCGCCGTCGCGATGCGCCTCTTCGCTGAGGGTCCGCTTCCAGCCGCGCGCGCCGGGCCGCCCGGCGAACAGGCCCAGCATGTGCCGGGTAACCTGGTGGAGGCGACCGCCGGCCGACAGGTGCGCCTCGATATAAGGCAGCATCTCGAGGGCCACCGCTTCGGCGGATTTCGGCGGCCTCGCCTCGCCGAAAATCTCCTGGTCGGCGTGCAGGAGGATCTCGGCGGGCGTGTGATAGGCCGCGCGCCCGATCATGACGCCGTCCATGCCCGCATCGAGATGCGCCTGCGCCTCGGCCAGCGTGGTGATGCCGCCGTTGATCGACAGGTGCAGCTGCGGGAAGGCCCGCTTCATCGCGTGGACAAGCGGGTAGTCGAGCGGCGGGATATCGCGGTTTTCCTTGGGGCTGAGCCCCTGCAGCCAGGCCTTGCGGGCGTGGATCGTGAAGCGGGTCACCCCCGCTGCGGCGACGGCTTCGAGGAACCGCGGCAGCCCTTCCTCGGGCATTTGGTCATCGACGCCGATCCGGCACTTCACGGTGACCTCCACGGGGCTTGCGGCGATCATGGCGGCGACACACTCGGCCACGAGCGTGGGGCGTTCCATCAGGACGGCGCCGAATGAGCCCGACTGAACCCGGTCCGAGGGGCAGCCCACGTTCAGGTTGATCTCGTCATAGCCGTAGGCGGCGGCGATCCGGGTGGCCTCGGCCAGCTCCGCGGGGTCCGAGCCGCCGAGTTGCAGGGCGACGGGATGCTCGGCGGGGTCGAAACCCAGAAGCCGGTCGCGATCGCCGTGGATCACGGCGGGGGCGGTGACCATCTCGGTGTAGAGCAGCGCGCGCGCCGACATAAGCCGGTGGACATACCGGCAATGGCGGTCGGTCCAGTCCATCATAGGCGCACTAGACAATCTAGCGTGTTGATTTATTTGCATTTTTTGTGTATCTTCAAACTGTTGGCGGCGGATGCTGCTACGCTGGAATACGCCCCAATATCCCCGAATTTGCCCCTCTACGACGACTCATTGCACACACAGCGCACACGAAAATGGCCTCCATCACCAAGCTCC
>CBFIFZ010000236.1:0-3445 GCA_965661995.1 Roseicyclus sp. | reverse complement strand
CTCAGGGGCCAGCGCCCGCGGCTGCCGGACCTCGTGCTCAGCCCCGGCAACGTCACGCGGCTGGCCGACCGCCTGTCCGAGATGCGGGGCGCGGCGATGAAGCTGGGCCAGCTTTTGTCGATGGAGGCGGGCGACCTGTTGCCACCCGAGATGGAGGCGGTTCTGGCCCGCCTGCGCGCCGATGCCCATGTGATGCCGCCCAGGCAATTGAAGCAGGTGCTGGAAACCGCCTATGGCGCGGATTTCCGCCGCCTGTTCCGCAGCTTCGACACGCGGCCGCTGGCCGCGGCCTCGATCGGGCAGGTGCATCGCGCGCTGACGCCCGAGGGCGTTCCGCTGGCGGTGAAACTGCAATACCCCGGCGTGGCCGGGGCGATCGACAGCGACCTCGACAATGCCGCGGCGTTGATCCGGTGGTCGGGCCTCTGGCCCGCGGAACTCGACATCGGCCCGCTCATGGCCGAGGCGCGGCGCCAGCTGCACGAGGAAGCGGACTACGCCCGCGAGGGCGGCGCGCTGGCCCGCTTCGGCGAGCTGCTGGCCGAGGACGGGCGCTTCATCATCCCCCGCCTCGACCCCCACCGCACGAGGCCCGCCGCCCTTGCCATGAGCTTCGAGGCCTCCGAGCCGATCGAGCGGCTGGCCGATGCCCCGCCCGAGAGCCGCGACCGCGCCGTCAGCGCCTTGATCGAGCTGTGCCTGCGCGAGTTGTTCGAGTTCCGCCTGATGCAGACCGACCCGAACTTCGCCAATTACCGCTGGCGGCCAGACACGGTGCAGATCGTGCTGCTCGACTTCGGCGCGACGCGGGAGATTTCGGAAGAGGTCGCGGAGGGCTACCGGGCGCTGTTGCGCGCGGGGCTGTCGGGCGACCATGACGCCACGATGGCCGCGCTGGAGCGGATCGGCTTCATCCGCCCCGGCCTGCCCGAGCGCCACCGCGCCACGATCCTCGACATGGCCGAGATGGGCTTTGCCATCCTGCGCGGGCCGGGGTCCTTCGATTTCCGCGGCAATGATTTCGCCGAGCGCGTCCGCGCCCGCGGCATGGAGATCGGATCGGAGCGCGAGCTGTGGCACATCCCGCCCGCCGAAACGCTGTTCCTGCAGCGCAAGATCGGCGGGCTTTACCTGCTGGCGACGCGGCTGGGCGCGCGGGTGGATATCCCCGCGCTTGCCGCGCGCTACGCCTAGGCCAGCGCGGCGAGGATCGCGTCCAGCCCGTCGGTCAGCGCGGCGGGGCCGGGTTGCAGGATGAGGGGCGACTTGATCTCGGTGATCCGCCCGTCGCGCACTGCCGGAAGGGCCTCCCAGCCGGGGCGGGCGGCGATGCGCTCGGGGCGGACCTTCTTGCCGCACCAGGAGGCAAGGATCACGTCGGGCCGGCGCGCCAGCACCGCCTCGGGCGTGACGATGCGGTCGGGGGCGGCCTGCGCGCGGGCAAGCTCGGGAAAGGCATCCTGCCCGCCCGCGATCCCGATCAGCTCCGACACCCAGCCAAGGCCCGAGATCATCGGCTCGTCCCATTCCTCGAAATAGACCACCGGTGTCGGCCCGCGCCTGCGGTCTGCGCGCGCCGACACCTCGGCCAGCCGCGCCTCGTAACCGGCTGCCAGCGTCTCGGCCCTGTCGGCGCAGCCCACCGTGGCGCCTAGGTGGCGGATCATGGCGAGAATGCCCGCCACGTCGCGCTGGTTGTAGGCCATGACCGTGATCCCCTCGCGGATCAGGCTGGCCGCGATATCCGCCTGAAGGTCCGAGAAGGTCAGGACAAGGTCGGGCGCAAGCGCCACGATCTTGGGCACATCCGCCGAGGTGAACGCCCCCACGCGCGGCTTCTCGCGCCGCACGCGGGGCGGGCGAACCGCGTAGCCGGTGACGCCGACGATGCGATCCTCCTCGCCCAGCAGGTAGAGCGTTTCCACCGTCTCCTCGGTCAGGCAGACGATGCGCTCGGGCGGGAAGCGCCGCATCAGAGCGGCGCGCGCCGTCGCCGCGTGCCGCCGCGCCTGCGCGGGGCGGTGGCGAGATCGAGGGGCATAAGCGGTTCGGCCAGCGAGCGCCTGAGCAGGTCGCAAAACGCCGCGACCGCGGGCGCGCTGCCCTCGAAGGGGCGCGCGAGCGCGCAGGCGCGGGCGGCGGCGGCGGGGTAGCTTTCGCTGCCGCGCAAGCCCCCCAGCCATTGCAGGTAGCCCAGCCGGGCGATCTCGACCGCGCCCTCATCTGGGCCGCCGTAGTGTTGCAGTTGTCGGATGGTCAGGTCAGTCAGCATGGCGCCCTCCGCGCATGGGGCAGGGCGATGGGACGGGAGGAGGGGCCACCAGGGCCCGCCACACCACGACCCGGGGCACCCCGCCCGGTTTGGTTCCGTTCATGATGGCAGGTCTCCTGGCTTGCGGGTCAGGGCTCGCCCGATCCTTCCCGGGCCGTCTGGCCCAGTGGATGCTGTCGGGGTCGCTCGCCGCTCACAGTTGCGGGGGCAGCCGCGGGGTTTCACCGCGTTCCCTTTTCAGACCGGACAGGCGTCGCCGCCCGGTCACCATCGGATCGAAGCGTGCCGCGGCACCGCCCCCGCGGTCAAGCGAAAGCGGCGCGCGGGCGCGGATGCCGCAGGGGGTCAGGCGCGGGCCGCGCCCTCGGCCAGCGCGGCGAGTTTCGCGTAGGCGATGGCCGGGTCCACCGCGCCGAAGCCCGCGAAGGTGCCGAAGCCGCAATCGCTGCCCGCGATCACGCGGTCCTCGCCGACGATATCCACGAAGCGGCGGATGCGCTCGGCCACGAGATCGGGGTGTTCGACGAAATTCGTCGTGGAATCGATCACGCCGGGGACCAGCACCTTGTCCTCGGGGATGTCGGCCTTGCGGTCGCGGAAGACGGCCCATTCATGGCCGTGGCGGGGGTTCGACGTCTCGAAGAGCACGTGGCGCGCGCGGGCCGACATCAGCGTGTCGAACATCGTCGCCATGGGGATGTCGCAGACATGCGGCCCCTCGTAATTGCCCCAGCAGATGTGGATGCGCACGCGGCCGGGGTCGATGCCCTCGAGCGCGTGGTTCAGCGCCTCGACATGGGACTGCGCGACCTTGACGAATTCCGCGTCCGAAAGGTCGGTGAAGAGCATGTGCCGCGACAGCGCAAGGTCGGGGCAGTCGAGCTGCAGGTCGAGGCCTGCCTCGACGATGGTGCGGTATTCTTCGCGCATCGCGTCGGCCAGCGCCGCGAGATAGGCGTCGCGCGTGGGGTAATGCGCGTTCTGCAGGAAGAGCGAGATCACCCCGGGCGAGGCCGCGTTCATGAAGCCGCGCGCGACCCCGTGCTTCGCCATCGCGGATTTGAGATTGCCGATGTCCTTTTCCAGCTCGCCCTGGCCCTTGGAGCGGACCTCGCCCACGCACATGGGCCGGGCATAGGTGGGCGTGCCGCCCTCGTCCTTGAGGCGGTCGAG
>CBFIFZ010000235.1:0-3535 GCA_965661995.1 Roseicyclus sp. | reverse complement strand
GGTCCAGCTGGTCGAGAAGCGCGCGCGCCGCAGCCTGCTCGGCCTGACGCTTCACCCGGCCTTCGGCCTCGGCCAGTTGGCCATCGGCCAGTCGTGCCGCCACCCGGAAGACCGGCGCGTGATCCGGGCCCACGCGCGACAGTTCCTCGTAGACCGGCGGGGCCATGCCGCGCGCCTGCGCCCATTCCTGCAGCGCGGTCTTCGCGTCGCGCGCATCCTCGGCCACGCTCGACACCCGGTTGCCCCAGAGCCGAAGGATCACCTCGCGTGCGGCCTCGAACCCGCCGTCGATATAGACCGCGGCGATCACCGCTTCCATGGCGTCGCCCAGAAGCGCCGTCTTGCGCCGCCCGCCGGTGGTCATCTCGGACTTGCCCAGCCGCAGCACGGCGCCAAGGTCGATCTCGCGGGCCACCTCGGCGCAGGCTTCCTTGCGCACGAGCGCGTTGAACCGCGGCGCGAGCTGGCCCTCGCTGGCGGCCTTGTCCTGCGCCAGCACCGCCTCGGCCATGACAAGGCCCAGCACCCGGTCGCCCAGGAACTCCAGCCGCTGGTTGTCGGGCCGCGTGGCCGAGGACAGCGAGGCATGCGTGAGCGCGCGGGTGATCAGCTCGGGTTCGGCGAAACGGTGGCCGAGCCTGTCGCAGAACGCCTCGAGCTCGCGCGAAAGCTTCACTCGATCGCCTCGAAGAACCGGTCGCTGCGCCAGGTCCAGAAGTAGACCATCCGACGGCCCGCCGAGGAGAACATGACCCGGTCTGCGCGGCCGAGGATGTTCTCGAAGGGCACGAAGCCGACGCCGCCCACCGACTGCGGGAAGCGCGAATCGACCGAGTTGTCGCGGTTGTCGCCCATCACGAAGTAATGCCCTTCCGGCACCACGTATTCCGGCGTGTTGTCGCCGCGGGTACCGTCGGCGATGTTCAGGATCGAGTGGCTGACGCCGCCGGGCAGCGTCTCGGTGAAGCGGTCCTTGAGGCAGACGCCACCCTCGCCTACCGGCGCATTCGCACAGCGCGGCGGAAGCTGCTGCGGGCCCTGCCGCTCGAACACCTCTTCAAAGGCGGGCTCGGGCGTCAGCCCGACCGGCGCACCGTTCAGGTGCAGCACCCCGTCGATCACCTGCACGCGGTCGCCCGGAAGGCCGATCACCCGCTTGATAAAATCGGTCCCCTCGGTCGGGTGGCGGAATACGACCACGTCGCCGCGCTCGGGTTCGCTGGCAAAGATGCGGCCCTCGAAGGGGCACATCGAGAAGGGGCAGGAATGGCGCGAATAGCCATAGGCCATCTTGTTGACGAAGAGGAAATCACCGATCAGCAGCGTGTCCTTCATCGAGCCCGACGGGATCCAGAAGGGCTGGAAGAAGAGGGTCCTGAATACGCCCGCGATCAGCAGTGCGTAGACCACCGTCTTCACGGTTTCCCAGATGCCGTCCGACTTGGCCTGTGCCGCCATGATCCGCCCTGCCTCTCATCGTCGCTTGCCTGCGGGCGTCTTGGGCCAGCCCCGCCGCCAAGTCAAGGAAAGCGGCGCGTCAGTTGCGGGGCGGACGCGGCTTGTAGACCGGCATCTGCCAGCCATACAGCAGCGAGCCTGCGCGGAGCGCGAAACAGACGAGGATGCAGGCCGCCAGCGACAGCAGGTCCGACGGCCAGAGGAGACCCGAAAGCAGGTAGGCCGCCGCCCCGGCGAAGGCCGCGGTGACGTAGAGCTTGCCGGTGCGGATCAGCAGCGGCACCTCGTTGGCGACGATGTCGCGCAAGAGGCCCCCGAAACACCCCGTGGCGATCCCCATGATCAGGATGATCGGCACGCTCTGCCCCATCTCGCTGGCCGCACGCACACCGGCGGCGACCGCGATCGGCAGGGCCAGCGCGTCGAGCCAGGTGATGACCGCCTGGCGGCTTTCCAGCAGATGCGCGGTGAAGAAGACCAACACGGCCGCCCCGCAGGCGATGGCCAGCGGCATGGGGTCGGCGATCCAGAACACCGGGTTCCGGTCGAGAAGCAGGTCGCGCACCGTGCCGCCGCCCATGGCGGTGAGGCTGGCGAGAAATGCGAAACCGACGATGTCGAGCTGCGCGCGCGAGGCCGCCAGCGCGCCGGACAGGGCGAAAACCAGCACGGCGGCATAATCGAGCGCGGTCAGGATGCTCATTTGAAGGGCTTCATGCCCGCCCGCGCCAACTCGTCGGCGCGTTCGTTCTCGGGGTGGCCTGCGTGACCCTTGACCCATTCCCAGGTCACGCGGTGGCGCGCCTGCGCCTCGTCAAGGCGGCGCCACAGGTCTTCGTTCTTCACCGGCTTGCGGGTCGAGGTCTTCCAGCCGTTGCGTTTCCAGCCGTGGATCCAGCCGGTGACCCCGTTCTTCACATAGGCGCTGTCGGTCACGATGGTGATGGTGCTTGGCCGCTCCAATGCCTCCAGCGCCGCGATGGCGGCAAGCAACTCCATCCGGTTGTTCGTTGTGTCCCGCTCGCCCCCGTTCAGCTCGCGTTCCTTCACGACGGTCTCACCGTCCCTGGCCTGCAGCAGGGCGCCCCAGCCGCCCGGGCCGGGATTGCCGGAGCAGGCTCCGTCGGTATAGGCGAAAAGATCAGGCATCGCGGCGGCAGGTCATCAGGATGAAGGGATCGACCGTGCCCGCAAGGCCGCGGGCCTTGTCTTCGGCGGTTTCGACGGGCGTGAACCCGGCTGCGCGGACCAGGTTGTCGAGTTCCTCCGCCGTCACGTAGGTGTAGAAGCGTCCGAGGCCGTCGCGGCCCTCGCCCTCGCCGAGTTTCATGCCGAGAAACAGCCAGCCGCCCGGCCGCACCGCCCGCGCAATCGCCGCGAGATGCCTGCCAAGATCGGCACGAGGCGCGTGCAGCAGGCTGAAGCTGGCCCAGACGGCCTCGAACAGGGCCGTCGCCTGAAGGTCGTCGAAGCTGCGCTGCTCGGCCGGAAGGCCCTTCTTGCGGGTGGCGGCGACGAACTCGGCACAGGCATCCCATGCCGTGACGCGAAAGCCCGCAGCCTGCATGCGCGCGGCCTGATGGCCCGGCCCGCAGCCCAGGTCGAGAACATGCGCGCCCTCGGGCAGGCGGGCGAGAAAGCTGTCGAGGCTGTCTTTTTCGCGGCGCGTGGGGGTCAGGCCCGCGTAGCGCGCGGCCTCGGCGGCATAGACGCCAAGGGTCCGGGCATCGGCGCTCATGCCAGCACCCCGATGCCGAGGCAGATCACGACGACCGTCGTGAGCAACAGGCGCAAGGACATCCACCATGGCGGCGCAAGCCCCTGCCGGGCGGCGCTGACGTCGATGGCCAGCAGCGCCACGAACCCGAGGATCAGCATGATCAGGCTGGGCCGAGGCGCGCTGAAGGCGGTGAGAAACACGAAGATCGCGGGGATGACCGAGAGCGCGTAGTAGAACGTGGCGGCCCGCCCCTCGGTCCGGGCCGCGAAGCCCCAGATCACGCCGGCCATGAAGCACAGGATGACGATGCCGTAGGCCTGCAGGATCTGGACGCCCTCGTAATTGGGCCCCCAGAGG
>CBFIFZ010000234.1:0-3558 GCA_965661995.1 Roseicyclus sp. | reverse complement strand
GGGAACGGCTGCTTGAGACCCATCAGCGGGCCCGCGTGACGCACGGGGCGCACATCGACCTGGGCGCCGGGCAGGAAGGCCACGGCACCGCCCAGATCGACGGTAAAGCCACCCTTGACGCGACCGAAGATGGCGCCATCGACGCGCTCTTCCGCGGCATAGGCCTTCTCGAGGCGATCCCAGGCGGCCTCGCGGCGTGCCATCTCGCGGCTGATCACGGCTTCGCCGCGGGCGTTCTCGACGTTGCGCAGGTAGACCTCGACCTCGTCGCCGACGGCGATTTCGGGGGCCTCACCGGGGTTCGCGAATTCCTTGAGGTCGATGCGGCCTTCCATCTTGTAGCCGACATCGATGATGGCCTGGCCCGCCTCGATGGCGATGACCTTGCCCTTGACGACGCTGCCCTCATCGGGCGTGTCCATTTCGAAGCTTTCGTTCAGGAGGGCTTCGAACTCCTCCATGGTTGCTTTGGCGCACATATGCGTATCGGTTCCTTTATGTACCCTGCCCCTTCTCTCGATGAAGGTGCGGGCGTTCGATTTTTCCGGCCGCGCGGTTGTCTCCGCCGGTCTTGGGGTGATCGTTGGTCGGGCGTTCCGGAAAACAAAGAGGGCCGGTGAACCCGACCCTGCTCGATCTCTCTGCTTCCGGCGTTGATCGCCGTGTTGACGGGGGCGCGTATAGCCCCACCGCCCCCGCAACGCAAGGGCCGGTGCTACAGCTCCTCCCCCCGCTCCAGCAGCTCCTCCATCAACTCGCGGAAGCGCTCGGGGCTGTCGCCTGCACCGAAGGCCACCGAGCCCGAGGCATAGGCCGTGCCGTAGGTCTGCGCCAGGATCACGGTCTGCACGAGGCCCGAGATCAGCTGGGGCGGCTGCAGTTCAGCCAGCGGATGGATGTAGGTCGACCAGAGCCGGCCATCCGCGATGGCGTAGCGCGCATCGAGGGCGGTATCGAAATTCGCCTGCAGCACACGGCGCATGTCATCCTCGCCCAGTCCCTCGGCCGAGGCGACGGGCACGACAGCCCGCATCCGGTTCGCCGTGGGGTCCATGAAGACGATCACCGGCACATCCGAGATGGTCAGCCCGATCCCACCGGCGCGCGGCCCGGCCTCTGGATCGAGGCGCAACAGGATGGCCAACAGCCGATCGGGCGTCATCGGCCCGGCCCCGGCCACCGCGGGGGGCTCTGCACCGGGGGTCTGGGCAGCAACCGGCACGGAAACAAGGGAAAGCGCAAGGGCGAGCGACAGGAACAGGCGGGGCATGGCATGGGTCCTCGTGATGGCCCGGCCAGCCTAGCGTGTTTGCCGCACACGACCGATGCACGGTTGCGTTACGCGCCCCGCCGCGCCTCGACCGCTGCGAAGGCCGCCGCCACAGCCTGCTCCACGCTCATCTCGCTCGTGTCGAGCGTCAACGCGTCTCCGGCAGCCAGCATCGGCGCAGTCGCACGCTCGGCATCGCGGGCGTCGCGCTGCCGCACATCGGCGAGCACCGTCTCGAGATCCGTCTCGAACCCCGCGGCCAGCAATTCCTTCAAACGCCGCTCGGCGCGCACTTCGGCGCTCGCGGTGACAAACAGCTTCACCTCGGCCTCGGGGCAGATCACCGTGCCGATGTCGCGCCCGTCCAGCACCGCGCCGCCTGCGCGCCGGGCAAAGGCGCGCTGGAAATCCAGAAGCGCCGCCCGCACCTCGGGGATGACGGCCACCTTGCTGGCCGCGTCGGCCACCGCGGCGGTGCGCAAGTCATCCGGCGTGGAGAGGTCCTCGGGTATCAACGCCACGGCAGCAGCGATCGGCGCCACGCCCTGCAACATCCGCCGCCCAACGGCCCGGTAAAGCAGCCCGGTGTCGAGATGCGCGAAACCGAACCGCGCGGCGACCGCGCGGCCGATCGTTCCCTTGCCCGCCGCAGCGGGTCCATCGATGGCGACCGTGAAACTCATGGCCCGATGTTCAAACAGAGCCGAGCGAGCGCCACAAGCCGCAATCCTCCCTTCTCCGTTTCCCAGATATCCCGGGAGAGTCGCGAAGCGACCTCTACGAAATGCACCGCAGGTGCGCCCTTTGGTCAGGTGTCAGACCGTGTTCGCCCGGTCGAGCCGCGCGCCAAGACCGCGCATCAGGGGCTCGAACACGGGGAAAGAGGTGGCGATGGGCCCCGCGTCATCCACGGTGATGGGCTGGGCCGAGGCCATGCCCGCACAAAGGAAGGACATCGCGATGCGATGGTCGAGATGGGTGGCCACAGTCACGCCCCCCTGCACACCGCCCGCGCCCCGGCCATGGACGATCCACCAGTCGGGGCCCTCCTCGACCTCGACGCCCGCGGCGCGCAGGCCAACGGCCATGGCGTCGATCCGGTCACTGTCCTTGACGCGCAAGTCCTTGACGCCCCGCATCACCGTCGGGCCCGCGGCATTGGCGGCGACCACCGACAGGATCGGGTATTCGTCGATCATGCTCGCCGCGCGCTCGGGCGGCACCTCGATACCGGTCATGTCGGGCGAGTAGCGCGAACGCAGGTCCGCGACGGGCTCACCGCCCTCTTCGCGCAGGTTATCGTAGGTCAGGTCCGCGCCCATCTCGCGCAGCGTCTCGAAAAGGCCCGCGCGCGTCGGGTTCAACCCGATGTTCGGCACCAGCACGTCCGAGCCCTCGACGATCAGGGCCGCACAGACCGGGAAGGCCGCCGAGGACGGGTCGCGCGGCACGGTGATGGTCTGGGGGTTCAGCTCGGGCTGGCCGGTCAGGGTGATGACGCGGCCCTCGTCGGTCACCTCGGTGGTGATCTCGGCGCCGAAGCCCGCGAGCATCCGCTCGGTGTGGTCGCGCGTGGCTTCCGCCTCGATCACCACGGTCTGGCCCGGCGCGTTCAGCCCCGCCAGCAGCACCGCGGATTTCACCTGCGCCGAGGGCACGGGCGTCGCGTAGCGCACCGGCAAGGGCTCGGCCGCGCCCGTGATCGTCATCGGCAGGCGCCCGCCAGCGCGCCCCACCGACACCGTCCCGAAGAGCGCGAGGGGGTCCGTCACCCGCGCCATGGGCCGCGAGCGCAGCGAGGCATCGCCGGTGAAGGTCGCCACGATCGGCGTCGTGGCCATCGCCCCCATGATGAGCCGGACGCCGGTACCGGAGTTGCCGCAGTCGATCACGTCCTCGGGTTCCCCGAACCCACCGACGCCCACGCCATGCACATGCCACGTCCCATCCTCGTCCCGGGTGACCTCGGCCCCGAAGGCCTGCATCGCCTTGGCCGTGTCCAGCACGTCCTGCCCTTCCAGAAGACCGGTGATCACCGTCTCGCCCACGGCCATGGCGCCCAGGATCAGCGAGCGGTGCGAGATCGACTTGTCGCCCGGCACCTCGGCCACGCCCTTGAGCGCCACGCCCTTGCGGGCGGTCATCGGAACGGGGTCACCATGGCCGGACATGCGCGTCGTCTCCCTTTTGATTGCCCGCGCCTGATAGACGCGCGCGGTCGGGCCGTCCACTCCCCGAATGGCTCAGGCAGGCACCAGGGCGCGCATTCGCGGCACCAGGATCAGGGG
>CBFIFZ010000233.1:0-3578 GCA_965661995.1 Roseicyclus sp. | reverse complement strand
CATCTGGTGCGCGTCGAGCGCCAGGGTGCGCCGACGCGCCCGCGCGGTGACCGCATCCGCGGCCCGCGCCATGTCACGCGCGGTGGCGCCGTGATCGTCACGCGAACTCTGACCGGGCTGTCCCCGCGTTGCGTCCCGGAGCGGGAGTGCAGTCTGGTGTGTCGTCGTGGCGTCCAAGCTTCCCATGTCCCGCACGCACCCTGTACCGCAGCGACCGACCCGTTGCGGTCGGTGTCACCCTCGGACATCCGGGTTAACGCCCGGTTAACCCCGCGAGCTGCCCGGTCGGGTCACAGTTCGACTGTCCGCGAGGGGCCGTTCGGGTTAGTCGGAGGCCAGCAGCCAGTGCGATGGAGGCTTGTGCAGCCCATGAAGATCTATGTCATCAACCTTGATCGTCGTCCGGATCGCCTTGAGCGCACGCAGGCTATCGCGACCGCGCTCGGCATTGCGTTCGAGCGGGTCCCCGCCGTCGATGCGAAGGCCGAGGGGTTCACCGCCCTGGCCGCGACCCTGCACCGCGACGGGCCGACCGGTCTCATGTCGGACAACACGCTTGCCTGCACGCTCAGCCATTTCAAGGCGTGGGAGACCTTCCTTGCCGATCCCGGCGCGGGCGAGCACGCGGTCATCCTCGAGGATGACGTGATCCTGTCGCGGCGCACCCTGCGCGTGGTCGAGGACCTCGGGCAGAACCGGCTCTGGGGATATCCGTTGGTCAAGCTCGAACAGGGCGGGGCCATGAGAAAGGGCGCCTTTCTGGGGCATCGCGAGCAGACGCGCGACGGCTACGCGCTGCGACGTGCCCATCAGTTCCTCGCCGCTTCCGCGGCCTACATGATCAGCCGACCATGTGCGGCACATCTGGTCGGGTTTCGCGACTCGATTTCTGCTCCGATCGACCATTTCCTGTTCTACCCGATCCGAAGGTCCGGCTTCTGGGGCGGCCCTTACGGCGTCGTCGATCCCGCGATCGCGATGCAGGACCCGGCTTTGGACTCGGACATCAGCACAAGGCGGAACCTCGACAAACGCTGGCGCCAGGATTTGCTGCGCCTGGTCTACGAAGGGCGACAGGCCGGTTTGATCCTGCCGGGCCTGCTGCGACGGCGCACCGAATGGGTCAGCGTCCCGTTCGAGCCGTGATCGCGCCGGTGATGCCTCAAGCGCCCGCGCGGGCCTGCAGGGCGGCGGCGAAGCGTTCGAACAGGTAGAAACTGTCCTGCGGGCCGGGGCTCGCCTCGGGGTGGTATTGCACGGAAAAGACCGGGCGGTCCTGCATCCGGATACCGCAGTTCGAGCCGTCGAACAGGCTCACATGCGTTTCCTTCACGCCCGCGGGCAGGGTCTGGCTGTCCACGGTGAAGCCGTGGTTCATCGAGGTGATCTCGACCTTGCCGGTCTCGAGGTCCTTTACCGGGTGGTTCGCGCCGTGGTGCCCGTGGTTCATCTTGATCGTTTTCGCCCCGAGCGCGAGCGCCAGCATCTGGTGGCCGAGGCAGATGCCGAAGACGGGCAGATCGCGCTCCAGCACGCCCCGGATCATCGGCACGGCATAGACGCCGGTCGCTGCCGGGTCGCCGGGCCCGTTGGACAGGAAGACGCCATCGGGCTCGAGGGCCAGAACTTCCTCGGCGGTGGTGGTGGCGGGCATCACCGTCACGTCGCAGCCCGCCGAGGCGAGGCAGCGCAGGATGTTGCGCTTGGCGCCGTAGTCGATCGCCACGACCTTGGGCGCCGGGATCGACACATCACGCTTCGCATAGCCCTCGGGCCAGGCCCACCGCATCTCGTCCCAGCGGTAGGACTGCGCGCAGGTGACGTCCTTGGCGAGGTCGAGCCCCTCGAGCCCGGAAAAGCCGCGCGCGGCCTTGACCAGCGCCTCGATGTCGAAATTTCCCTCCGGGTCATGCGCAAGCGCCACATGCGGTGCGCCCTGCTGCCGGATCGCGCGGGTCAGCCGCCGCGTGTCGATGCCGCCGATGCCGACGCGGCCCGTTTTCTCCAACCAGCTCACCAGGTCCCCCGTCGCGCGCCAGTTCGACGGCTCGGTCGGGTCCCATTTTACCACCATCCCCTCGGCTACGGGGTCCGCGGTCTCGTCATCCTCCGGCGTAACGCCGGTGTTGCCGATATGGGGGAAGGTGAAAGTCACGATCTGGCCCGCGTAGGACGGGTCGGTCATGATCTCCTGGTAGCCGGTCATCGCCGTGTTGAAGCACAGTTCGGCCACGCGGCTGCCGGTGGCGCCGAAGCCGCGACCAAAGAACAGCGTTCCGTCGGCAAGGGCGAGGCAGGCGGTGGGTTTGGCGGGCATGGCGGCAGCTCCCCTTGGCATGCGGGTCGGCAAATTGGCCGTGTCCTACGGGGGGCGCGCCCCGCGGTCAAGCCGCACACGCAAGGTGTTGTTGCCGCGGGCGCCATGCCCTATCTGGCAGGTTCGGGATAGCGATGGGGGATCACCATGCCCATGGATCTGCGCGAACGCATCGGCGCCGGCCTCAAGGAGGCCATGCGCGACAAGGATGCGACACGTCTGGGAACGCTGCGGCTGATCAATGCTGCGATCAAGGACCAGGACATAGCCGCCCGCGGCGAGGGCCGGGGCGAGACCGTGGACGACCAGGCCGTGCTCGGCATTCTCGGCAAGATGGTCAAGCAGCGCCAGGAAAGCGCCCGCGCCTACGAGGAGGGCGGGCGGCTGGAACTGGCAGAGAAGGAGCGCGAGGAAATCGCGATCATCGAGCAGTTCCTGCCGCGCCAGCTTTCCGGGGACGAGGTGACGGCGGCCATCGACGCCGCCATCGCCGAGACCGGCGCCGAGGGCCTGCGCGACATGGGCCGCGTGATGGGCGCGCTCAAGGCGCGCTACACCGGCCAGATGGATTTCGGCGCGGTGGGCCCGGCCGTGAAGGCCCGGCTGGCCTGAGCGCGCCCCGCCTCAACCCTGCGTGTCGCAGGCGACCGGGGGCGCGGGCGGGCAGAGGGTGAACAGGCCGCAGAAGGTGCCGGGCTCTGGGAAGTCGCCGGGGCCGGGGATCATCGGGATGGCCTGGCCCGTGGCAGGCAGGGCGGCGAGCATCAGGGCAGCAGCAAGAAGCAGGGGGCGCATGGGTGTCTCCGTAGAGGGGTTTCGATCCCCCGGAGATGGCCTGCCGGCCCGTCGCCTGCGCGACGATTTCGGAAATCAGTGCAGGTTCGCGGGGATCGGCGCGGCATTCGAAAGATCGGCCTGCCCCGGTCCGTCCAGCGCCGCGCGGCGAAACTCGGTCGGGCTTTGCCCGGTCTCGGCGCGAAAGGCGCGGTTGAACGGTCCGAGCGAGGCGAAGCCGGTCTCGTAGGCGATCTCCAGCACCGTGCGGCCCATCTGGGTGGGGTCCGACAGGGCGGCCTGCGCCGCCTCGATACGGGCGCGGTTGATGAAGCTGGAAAAGTTGCGATGCCCCAGCCCGCGGTTGATCGCACGGCGCAACCGGTGTTCCGGCACGGCCAGACGGGCAGCGAGCGCGCCGATGGTCAGCCCCTCCTCGCGCCAGATGCCGGCCTCCATCGCCTCGTCGATCCGTGCGATCAGCGCG
>CBFIFZ010000232.1:0-3590 GCA_965661995.1 Roseicyclus sp. | reverse complement strand
GGTCCCGATGTCAGTTTCCCGGCATCGGAACCGGCTGTGCCCTACCCCTCGAGCCGCGACAGGTCGGCGACCGCGCCGCAGGTTTCCACGATCCGGTGCAGCAGGTTCAGGCGGTTGCGCCGCACGACCTGGTTGTCGGAATTGACCTGCACCGCTTCGAAAAACGCGTCGATGGGCGCGCGGAGGCTGGCCATTTGGGTCATGGCGGCCGCGAAATCCTCGGCGCCGAGCGCGGGGATGATCGCGGCCTCTGCCTCGGACAAAGCCTTGAAAAGGTTGCGTTCCTCGTCGGTTTCGGCGAATTTCGGGTCGGCGCCGAAGCGGTATTCGACGCCGTCCTTTTCCTCGGCTTGGGTGAGGATGTTGGCCGCGCGGCGGTAGCCCTGCACGAGGTTCTCGCCATCGGGCGTGGCGAGGAAGGCCGAAAGCGCGCGCGCGCGGGCCACCACGAGCGCGAGGTCGTCGATGGGCGGCTTGGACAGTGCCGCATCGATCACGTCGTGGCGGATGCCTTCGTCGCGCAGGTGGACCTTGAGCCGGTCGTGGAAGAAGGCCAGCAGGTCGGTGGAAAGATCGGGGACGAGGTCACCCACCGTGCGCAACGTCTCGCCCGGCTCTTCGCCCTTTTCCTTCAGACGGTCGACAACGGCCTTGAAGGCGGCGCCGAAAACGCCGTGGTCGGCCACATCCTCGAGGATTTCCTCAAGCGTATCAATGACATCATCGCCCACCTTGGGGCGGTTGATCTCGATCTTGTGGCGCAGGAGCTGTGCGTCGATGAAGCGGTCGAGGGTCATCCGGCGATGCTCGGAAAGCACGATCCGGATGATGCCCAGTGCGGCACGGCGCAGCGCGTAGGGGTCTTTCGAGCCGGTGGGCTTCTCGTCGATGGCCCAGAAGCCGGTCAGCGTGTCGATCTTGTCGGCCAGCGCCACGGCGACCGACAGGGGGGCCGTGGGCACGGCGTCGGAGGGGCCGAGCGGCTGGTAATGCTCCTCGGCCACGGCGGCGACCTCGGGCGGGTGGCCCGCTTCGAGTGCGTAGTAGCGGCCCATGACGCCCTGCAACTCGGGGAATTCATAGACCATTTCGGAATGCAGGTCGGCCTTGGCGATGCGCGCGGCGGTTTCGGCCTGGTCGGGGTCGGCGCCGACATGCGGCGCGATCTCGCGCGCCAGCGCTGCGACGCGGGTGATCTTGTCGGCGACGGAACCGAGGCGGCGCTCGAAGGTCACGTTCGCCAGCGCGTCGAGCCAGTCGGTCATGCCGGCGCGGGCGATCCGCAGGTCGTTTTCCCAGAAGAATTTCGCGTCCGACAGGCGGGCCGAGAGAACCTTTTGATTTCCCGCCAGAATCGTCGCGCCATGATCCGCGGTTTCGCGGTTGGCGACGGTGACGAAGCGTTCGATCCGGCCCGTCTTGGGGTTCTTCACCGAGAAGAATTTCTGGTGTTCGCGCATGCTGGTCTGCAGCACCTCGGGCGGCAGGCTCATGAACTCGGCCCCGATTTCGCCCATCAGGACGACAGGCCATTCCACAAGCCCAGCGACCTCGGCCAGGAGGCCCTTGTCCTCGACCAGCTCCATGCCGTTGGCGAATGCCATCTGCTCGGCATCGTGGCGGATGTGCTCGGCGCGGTCCTCGGCACGCAAGATGACCTTGGCGCGCTTCAGCTTGGTCTCGTAATCGGCGAAAGACGTGACGGAAAACCGGCCCGGCGCCATGAAGCGGTGCCCTTCGGTCGTGTCGCCCGCGGCGATGCCGTCGACGTCGAAGGGGACGACTTGCGATCCGGCTTCGTCCGACAGCAGGCAGAGGATGGAGTGCAGCGGCCGCACCCAGCGCAGGCTGCCCGCCCCCCAGCGCATCGCCTTGGGCCAGGGGAAACTGCGGATCACCTGCGGAACGACATCGGCGATGATCTCGGCCGCGGGGCGGCCCGGGCGTTCGATCACGGCGAAATAGACCTCGCCCTTCTTGTCGGGGCGCGCTTCCAACTGGTCCTTCGTCACCCCTGCCCCGCGCAGGAAGCCCTCGATCGCCTTTTCAGGCGCATCCGTCCGCGGCCCGCGGCGTTCCTCGCGGGTGGTGGGGCTTTCGCCCGTCAGCCCCTCCAGCGTGAGGACCAGCCGCCGCGGCGTGGCGAAGGCGCCCGCCGAGGCATAGGTCAGCCCGGCCTCGACCAGACCGTCGGTCACCAGCCGCTTCAGGTCATCCGCGGCGCGGGCCTGCATCCGGGCGGGGATTTCCTCGGAGAAGAGTTCGAGGAGAAGATCGGGCATCGTTCAGATCCAGTCGAGATTGACACGGGTGACGGGGTGGTCGGCGGCCACGGCCTCGCGCAGGGCGGCGAAGCGCGGGCGCAGGTCCTTGAACTTGTTTTCGTGGGTTTCCGCAACCGTCAGCCGCACGAGATCGAAGAGGTTTTCGGCCTGCATGTGCTCGAGCAGGTCCAGCTCGGCCCCCTCGATGTCCATCTTGAGGAAGGCGATGCGGCCCCCGGCCTTCGCGGCCTCGGCGCGGATCATGTCCGGCAGGGCGATCATCGTGACGTCGATGGTCGCGCCCGCCTCCTCGTTGATGTTGCGCCCGCCGGGGATGACGGTTGATTTCACCGAGCCGCCCTTGGGGTTGTCGTCGAAATTGGCGGCGCGCATGAGCTGGACGCTTCCGGCAGCGACGCCCACGGCGACATTGTGGAGGATGACGTTCTCCATCCCCGCGACGCGGGCCGAGAGCTGGCCGAAGGCGTAGGGGTCGGGCTCGAAGGCGTGGACGGTCGCGCCGGTTTGGGCCAGCGGCGCGGTCACGTCGCCCACGTTCGCGCCGCAGTCGAAGACCACGTCGCCCGGGCCCAGCATCGAAAGGATGCCCTGCATCAGCCCACGCGCGAAATGGGCGCGTTCGTTGCGCTCCTGGCGGCGCTTGAGCTTGTCATGGGCGGCCTTGAGGGCCTCGTGTTCGGCTTGCAACTCGTCCACCACCTAATCCTCCAGACTGCCGTTCCACTGGTGCCACGCGTAGGCGCGCCCGTCGGGAAAGACCGCGATGACGCGGTCGGCGCCGGGGCGCACCTCGGGTTGCGACAGGATCGCCTGCGCCTCACCGGCCTCGAGGGCGGCGCCGATGGCGGGGGCGTCGAAACAGGTGAACCAGTCGGGCGCGATGAGGGGGGCCGCGTCCGGGTAGGGCACGGCGCGGGCGATGAGCGCCGCGGGGTCTTCCACGGTAAAGCAGCCGCGGAAGCGCAGGGGCGAGGTGTCGGCGTCGATGCCGGAAAACCCGGTGTCGGGGAGCATGTCGGTGCCACCATCGACAAGCGCGACGAAAAGGTCGGCACGGTCGATGGGCTGATAATAGGCGCGCGTCTGGAACCACCATTGCGCGCCCGCGAAGACGGCGGTGACCAGCACGATGGCGATGACGACGAGCCGCCCCGAGGTCATGCGGCGGGTGCCTCCGGTGTCCAGCCGCCGGCCTCGGTCTCGACGAAGGCGTCGGCGCAGAGCTTGGCCAGCGCGCGAACGCGACCGATATAGGCCTGGCGTTCCGTCACCGAGATGACGCCGCGCGCATCCAGCAGGTTGAAC
>CBFIFZ010000231.1:0-3603 GCA_965661995.1 Roseicyclus sp. | reverse complement strand
TGGTTCGCGATCATCACGACGGGGCCCTCGGCCGGGATATTCGACAGGCTGCCGCCGGCCACGCGCAGTTCCAACCCGTAGCGCTCGACCATGACCTCCCAGAAATCGCGGCCCTGCCGGACCTCGTCGTCATAGCCCTCGGCCCGGCGGATGAGACTGATGCGGCCCGTCGCGTTTTCCATCACGCGGATCATGGCGCGCCCCCCGCGCGAGGCAGCGGAAGACGCATAGGAAATCTCGCGTGCCACGGCACGCGTCGGATCGGTTCGGTCACGGCGGGGCATGGGCGCGGCTCGTCCTGTTCGCTCTGGCCTGTGGCAGCGGTTTAGCCGCCGCGCGCGAGTCGGTCCAGCGCGTGTTACGCCCGCCTCCAGCCCCAGAGACAGACCAGCTCCATCGCGACATGGGCCGCGGCGACGGCGGTGATCCCCGCATGGTCGAAGGGCGGCGAGACCTCGACCACGTCGCCCCCCACCAGGTTGATCCCCGCCAGCCCGCGCAAAAGTGCCGCCGCCTCGCGGCTCGAGAGCCCCCCCCAGACCGGCGTGCCGGTGCCCGGCGCAAAGGCCGGGTCGAGCCCGTCGATGTCGAAGCTCAGGTAGACCGGCCGGTCACCGAGTTTCGCGCGCAGCGCCTCGGCGACAGCCGCCGCGCCGCGCGTGCCAACATCCTGCGCGTCGATGATCTCGATCCCGAGATTGTCCTCGACCACGGTGCGGATGCCGACATGGGCCGAGCGGGCCACGTCGATCAGCCCCTCCTTCACCGCGGTATAGCAGAATGTGCCGTGGTCGATCCGCGCCGGGTTGTCATCGGGCCAGGTGTCGGTATGCGCGTCCACCTGGATCAGCGCCAACGGCCCGTGCTTCGCCGCATGCGCCCGCAGGATGGGCAGGGTGATCGAATGATCCCCCCCCAGCGCGATGCAGCCCGCGCCGGCGCCGAGGATCCCCGCGACATGCGCCTCGATCCGCCCGGGTACATCCGCCGGATAGGCATAGTCGAAGGCCATGTCGCCGTAATCCACCATCGCCAGCGCCTCGAGCGGCGAATACCCGTCCCAGCCATAGGGCGGATCGTAGGTCATCAGCGTCGAGGCCTCGCGGATCGCCCGCGGCCCCAGCCGCGTGCCGGGCCGGTTCGTCACCGCCTGGTCGAAGGGGATGCCGGTAATCGCCAGGTCCACGCCCGCCAGGTCCTTGGAATAGCGCCGCCTGAGGAAGCTCGGCACACCGGCGAAGACGTTCTCGAACGCCATCCCCTTCAGCTCCGTCGCGGTGATCGCGCGGTCGACCTCGTCCTTCGCGTCTTCCAGTGCCATGCCCGTCCCTCCGGCTCGCCTGCTCCTTCGCTGCCTGCTTCCGCGGCGAAAGGCAAGCGGGCGCGCGTGACTTTACCGGCCTTGCCGCTAGCTGGCGCTTCGGGCAAGACCGCCGGGCGAGCAGGGAACGAAGGGACCACGAACATGACCGACCGACAGGACGGAGCAGATGCGCTGCGCAAGGCCTTCCTCGAGGGGATGAGCCGGTCGGCGGCCAGCGTGTCGGTCGTCACCACCGACGGGCCTGCTGGGCGCGGCGGCGTGACGGTTTCGGCCATGACCTCGATCTCGGCGGATGGCGCGTTTCCGACGATGCTGACCTGCCTCAACGCCACCTCCTCGGCGCTGCCGCTGGTGCTCGAGAACAAGTGCTTCTGCATCAACGTGCTGCGCACGGGGCAGACCGACATTTCCGATGTCTTCTCCTCGCGCAGGCCCGCGCCCGGCGGGGACAAGTTCAACGCGGTCAAGGTGGCCACGCTCGCCACAGGCGCGCCGCAGCTGACCGAGGCGCTGGTGAGCTTCGACTGCCGCCTGATCTCGGCGGAGAAGATCGGCACGCACCATATCTGCATCGGCGCGGTCGAGGCGGTGCGCACGGCCCCCGAGGGCGACCCCCTCCTTTACGGGATGCGCAGATACCTGCGCCCCGAGGATCACTGATCCCTTCTCCGTTTTGAAAATATCCCGGGGGAATCCCGAAGGGATGGGGGCAGAGCCCCCCCCGAATTTTCGTACGAAAATTCGCAACCGCGCCGCGCCAGCGGCGCGCCCCCGCCCAAAGGATTTCGCCCCGAAATCCGCGCCAGTCAGCCGCCCACGGGCAAGGCCCGCTCGGCGAGCCGCGCCAGCAGGCTCGCCCCGATCGGCAGCAGCTCGTCGTTGAAATCGTAACGCGTGTTGTGCAGCCCCGCGCCGGGGCCAGCCCCGACAAACAGGTAAGCCCCCGGCCGCGCTTCCAGCATGTAGGCGAAATCCTCGGCCCCCATCTCGCGGCCCGACTGCCCGTCGACCAGCCCCTCGCCCACGACCTCGGCGGCCACCTCGGCGGCGAACTCGGCACGGGCGGCATCGTTGATCGTGGCCGGGTAGCCGATCTCGTATTCGAGCCTCGCCTCGACCCCGAAACTTGCCGCCTGACCCGCCACGATCTCTTCCATCCGGCGCATCACCATGGCCTGCACCGACTTGTCGAAGGTCCGCACCGTGCCGTTGATCATCGCGCCGCCGGGGATCACGTTGTTGGTGGTGCCCGCGTGGATCTGCGTCACCGAGACGACAAGATCGTCGAGCGCGTAATGGTTGCGCGACACGATCGTCTGGATTGCCTGCACCATCGACACGGCCGCGGGGATCGGGTCGGCGGTCTCATGCGGCATGGCCCCATGACCGCCGCGCCCCTCGATGCGGATGGTGAACTCGTCCACCGCCGCCATGATCGGCCCGGGCGTGGTCAGCACCTGCCCCAGCGCCAACCCCGGCGCATTGTGCAGCGCATAGACCTCGGCGATGTCGAAGCGGTCCATCACGCCCTCCTCGACCATGACGCCCGCGCCGCCGCCATCCTCTTCGGCGGGCTGGAAGATCAGCGCGACCTTGCCCCGGAAGGCCCGTGTCTCGGCCAGGTAGGCCGCAGCCCCCAAGAGCATCGCCGTATGCCCGTCATGCCCGCAGGCATGCATCGCGCCGGGCACCTCGGACGCATGATCGACCCCCGTTTCCTCGGTCATCGGCAGCGCGTCCATGTCGGCGCGCAGCCCCACCACCGGGCCCGGCCCCTGCCCTTCGATCAGCGCCACGATGCCGGTTTTCGCGATCCCCTCGTGGACCTCGTCCACCCCCATCTCGCGCAGCCGATCGGCCACGAAACCCGCCGTCTCGACGCAGTCGAAGGCGATTTCCGGGTGCGCGTGCAGGTGGCGGCGCCAGCCGGTCATGGTCTCCTGCATGCCTGCGATGCGGTTGATGACGGGCATTGGCTGGACTCCGCTGGGCTGGTTCGGTCTAAGGGCCGGAGACTGTCACGGAGGCCCGCCGCCTGCAATGGACGACCTTTCCGCCCTGCCCCCGCTCGACCGCCTGCGCACGATCATGGCGCGCCTGCGCGACCCCGTGTCGGGCTGCCCCTGGGACGTGGAACAGGACTTCTCCACCATCGCCCCCTACACGATCGAGGAAGCCTACGAGGTCGCCGATGCGATCGAGCGGCAGGCCTGGGACGAGCTGAAGGGCGAGCTGGGCGATCTGCTGTTCCAGTCGGTCTTCCACGCGCGAATGGCCGA
>CBFIFZ010000230.1:0-3609 GCA_965661995.1 Roseicyclus sp. | reverse complement strand
TGCCCTGCGCGCCGGGCATGCGGGCGGTGAAGCGGAGCCAGTCGCCATCGCGGGTGATGCCCCAGGCGTCGATACCGTCGAGCAGGTCGTCGGTGTCGATTGTTTCCGAATTGGAAACAGGAGGGGCCGCGGGCGTGCCCGGCTGTTGGCCCATGCGCAGAGCGATATCGGCGATGACGCGGTCGGAGAGCCGCATCACGAGGCCTGTGGGATCGTAGCGGATCACGTCGCCATTGGCGGCGCGCACGACGACGCCGTGGCCTGCGATCAGGTCATCTTCGTTGTCCGCGTCGCTCACCGTTACCCTCCGACCCTGTCGCGTCACGTTAAGTCAGCCGCAGCCCCCCGTCACGGGGTGTTGCGGTCGAATTGCAGGCTGCCGCCGCCCGCACGTTCTTCGTTTTCGGTGAAGCCCTTGGCGGCGAGGACGGGGGCGTAGCCCGCGCGCCACTCCGCGGCCTGTTCGTCGCTGACGAAGGGCACGATCACGCGGGTGACGGTGCCGAGGTCCTGGGCGGCGAGGGTTTCGGGCGGGACATCGGCGGGGCGGTTGAGGCGCAGCGCCGTGGGCCGGAAATCGCGCAGGTAGGCGGCAAGGCCGCTGGCCTCGGCCCCCTCGTCGGTGGGGAAGCGGAGGGGGCCGTCGGTCCATTTCAGGCGGGCGGTGTTGTCGAGGCCCGCGCGTTGGGCGATCTCTTTTCCCAGCGCGATCAGCTCGCGGCGGCTGTCCTGCGCCATGACGGTCAGGCCCTCGGATATCTGGATGATGCGGATGGGCAGGAAGCCCACGCCCGCGCCGATCTCCAGCACGCGGGGGCAGCCGTCGAGGTAGCCCGCGATGTTACGGGCGTGGCGGCGTTCGAAGCGGCCCGCGACGATCGCCGTCAGCGTCTCGGGGCGGAAGACGCGGGCGTCGGCGGGCAGGTCGATCTCGTGGTTGGGGACCCAGTCGTTCGCGATCTCGACCGACAGGTCGATGGGGGGCGGCATGTAGGGGTCGCCCCCCTCGGCGGCCCAGCCGGGCACGGTCTCGGTGCGGCGCTCTTCCTTGGGGCGGGATTGGGATTTCTTCTCGACCTCGCTCATCAGGGCCGCGATCTTGGCGGGGTCGCGGGCCTGGGGCGGTTTGGCCTCGACCTGCGTGATGGGAACCTCGCTGGCCTTGATCAGGCTTTCGCGGAGCTCGAGGTAGGCGTCGGTCTGCTTGTACTCGGCGAGGCGCGCCTCGACCCGGTCGAGGGCGGCGTGGTGGAGTTTCGCGAGCACGGGGTCCGTCAGCAGCGCGGCCATGATGCGCGCGCGGTCCGGGGCGTGGCGCAGGATGGCGCGGTCTTCGACCTCGTTGCGGTCCTGCAGGGACCAGTAGTCGGCGTTGTACTTGTCCTTCTTGTTGTTCACGTTGCCGCGGAACTTGCGCACGGCGTAGCTGTCGACGGATTTCACGGCGTAGTGGTTCATCTGCGCCCAGTTGTAGCCGATGGTGCGCCGGATCGAGCGCCAGCCGCGGAACTTGAAGTAATCCTCCATCGGCAGGCCCGAGCCGTTCAGCCAGTGGACGGTGTCGGGGAAACCGTCCTCGAGGTGCTTGTTCTTGATCGAGGGGCGGTGGATGCCGAGTTTCCAGTACTCGGGGTCGAACTTGAAGAGCGTCTTGACCCCCCAGCCCTTGTTCCAGAGCGGGGGTGCTGCGCGGGTATATTGCTCGGTCACGGGGGCGCGGGACCATTCGGTGACGCCGCCCGAGCCGAAGATGCGCCAGGTGATGACGACGCCATTGGCGCCGCGGGCGACGGTGTCGTCGAGCATCCCCTCGAGGTGGCCCGAGGGGTGGTTGACGGAGAGGAATTCGTCCGCGTCGAAGACAAGGACCCAGTCGGCGGCGCCGACGAGGGGTTCCTTTTGCGCGTAGTTGAGGGCGGAGGGCTGGGGCTTTTGCCCCTCGGGGATGTCGTTGCGGCGGTGATGGCCGAGGCCCAGCTCCTCGAGCCGGATCAGCATGTCGTCGGTGCCGTCGGAACAATCGTTGGTGTAGACGAGGATGTCGGTGAAGCCGACAGCGAGGTGATGGGCGACCCATTCCAGCAGGAAGGGGGCTTCGTCCTTCATCATAGACACGGCCATGACGGTGCCGTGTTTCGAGCGGGGTTTCAAATCTTGGAACTGGGATACGCTGCTCGGCATGGGTCTTTGACCTTTTGCGGCAGTGGTATCACGAGAGAGGCGGCGCGCCAACGAAAGACCGGCGCGGAGGAGCTCCGCGCCGGTCCGTGGTGGATCGTTTCCATGCGCCTCAGGCGGTGCGCAGCTCGGCCGTCTCGCCCTTGCCGCGGCCGAAGTGGCGGCGGTTGAGGTGGAAGACCAGCGCGATCATCGCGACCTGGAAGGCGATGGCGACCGCCGTCAGGGCCCAATAGGCGGGGCCGAACTTGGCGATCAGCTCGGCGCCGACGAGGCCCTTGTTGATCCAGAAGTGCAGCATCACCGAGAGCGCGACACCGGGGCAGACCAGCGCGTAGGAACCTGCCGAGTTCTTCGGGCCGGTCAGGAAGCTCGCCGCGTAGTTCTGGCGGCGCAGGACCAGCAGGCCGAGGGCGAGGAACACCGCCTGGATGGCGAGGATCGTGGTTGTCAGGATCAGCGTGTCAGCCGCGCCCGACTGCGCCGCGAAGGTGGTGTGCAGACCGTGCTCCTGGCGCATCATCATGATGCCGAGGATCGTCAGGATCGGGACGACGACCATGAGGGTCGGCGCGCTTTCGCGGGCGGTGCCGTGGTGGAGCATCGAGTTGACCGCCACGATGGCGGCGACCAGCGCATAGAGCCCCGCGATGGTGCCCAGCGCGATGGACAGGACCAGCGCGATGCCGACGGTGAGCGGCGTGGTGCTCATCGCCGCCGGGGCGGCCATGCCGACGGCGGTCATGGCGAGCGCGAAGGCGGGCAGAAGCTGCGCGAAGGAGTTGTTCGCGGTCACGTCGAAGACGCCGCCCTCGGACAGGACGCGGCCGAGGAAATCGCCGATCCGGCGGAAGGCGAGCCAGGCGATGGCGGCGAAGGCGACCATGGCGGCGGGGAACATGTATTCGACGATGGACCACAGGCCCGGCACGAAGACGAGGCCGAGGATGAACATGGCGTTCACCGTCATGGCCAGCGCCAGCGGCATGGCGAGCAGGGTCGTCTCGGCGTTGGAGTTCACGAGCCTGGTGTAGGCGTCGGTTTTCGAGAAGGCCGAGAGCTGGCGCAGGTTCCAGACCAGCATCTTGATGTTGAGGAAGGCGAAGCCGGCGATGCCGGTCACGGCGATCAGGATGGCGGCCTGCATGGCGAGGCTGCCGGACTGGAAGGCGGCGAGGATGTCTTCGAAGACCGGGACGGGCTGGCCGGGGTGCGGCACCCAGAACATCAGGTACATGAAGAAGGTGACGGCAAGGCCGCCCGCGCCGAGCGAGGCGAGGAAGTAGAGGGGCGACCAGCTGTCGGCGGGTCTGGTGTGGGTCTGTTGCATGGCAAGGGTCTCCTTTGATGGAGACCGGTCTAGGCGAAGGGGCGGGGGGCTGTCGGTGACTATGTTACCTTGGTCAATCACCGGGGTGCGACATCCGCGCA
>CBFIFZ010000229.1:0-3749 GCA_965661995.1 Roseicyclus sp. | reverse complement strand
CGGCGCTCGGCCATATGCGTGGCCGCGCGGCCTGCACCGGCGCCGGCGTTGCGCAGCCCGCCCGAGACCATCGCGCCGACCGACAGGAGGCCCACGATCAGGAACCGCAGCCCGTAGCCCAACTCGACCCGGTTCACGCCCAGCACGAAGAGCGACAGCAGAAGGCCGATGACGAAGGCCAGCGCGGCCAGCAGCTTCAGCCCCGCCTCGGGCGCCATCGGAAGCGCGTTCAGCACCGCACCGAGGATCGTGTCTCCGAACAGCCCGCCAAGGCCGAAGCTGTGGGTCCAGTCCTGCGGCGGCGTGATCGAAGCCGCGTAGATCGCGGCGAGCGCAACCGCGATGGGCAGGAACAGGTTGCGCCCGATCGCCCGCTCGTGGCCCTTCTGCGCGAGGAAGCGCACCCCCCACACGAGGGCCGCGACCGGCAGAAGGACCGCGCCATAGCCCATGATCATCATCAGGATCGCCGCGACCGAAGCCCCGAAGCGCCCCAACAGGTTCTGCGGCACGGCATCGGTGGCGGCCATGAAGTTCGGGTCGTCCGGCGCATAGGAAAACAGCAGCGCCGCCAGCGCGGCGGCCAGCCCGAGCAGCGCAAAGCCCGTGGCCTGCTGCCCGAAGCGCACGAGGATCTCGTGCATCCGGTCGTCGAGCAGGGGGTCACGCTGTCGGGTCTGGTAGGCCATGGCTTACTGTCCTTGTCCGTAGAGGCACGCCCTGAGCCGGGTCAGCCCGTCGCGCATCTCGTCTTCAGGGGCGACCATCGCGACGCGGATACGATCCGCGCCGGGGGTCTGCCCGTTCACCTCGCGGGCGAGATAGGCACCGGGCAGGACGCGCACGCCCGTCTCCTGCCAGAGCTTCACCGCCGCGGCCTCGCCGTCTTCGACGGGCAGCCATAGGAAGAACCCCGCCTGCGGGGCGGTATAGCCCGGCACGTCGCCCAGGATCGCATCCGCGATCTCGTATTTCGCGCGGTAGAGGGCGCGGTTCTCTTCGACATGGGTCTCGTCGCCCCATGCGCGTGTGGCCACCGCCATCAGCGGGATCGGCAGGGGCGCACCGGCGTAGTTCCGAAGCTGCTTCAGGCGCGCGATGCTGTCGGGGCCACCGGCGGCAAAGCCCGAGCGCAGGCCGGGCATGTTCGACCGCTTGGAGAGCGAGTGGAAGATCACCACCCGCTCGGGGTCGGCCCCGATCCGCGCCGCGGTTTCCAGCGCGCCGGGCGGGGGCGTGTCGCGGTAGAGCTCGGAATAGCATTCATCGGCGAAGATGCGGAAATCGTGTTTCTCGGCCAGCGCCAGCAGGCTCTCCCAATAGGCGGCATCGGCCACCGCGCCCTGCGGGTTTGCGGGCGAGCAGATGTAGACGATGGCGGCGCGGTCGAGCGTGTCAGCGGGCAGGCTTGCGAAATCCGGCAGGTCGCCGGTTTCCGCGGTCGCGGGCACGTAGACCGGCTCGGCCCCCACGGCCAGCGCCGCCACGGCATAGACCTGGTAGAAGGGGTTGGGCATCAGCACCACGGGGCGCTTGCAGCCCTTGGTTTCCGGGCAGAGCGCGAGGCAGGCGTTGAACAGCCCCTCGCGCGTGCCGTTCAGCGGCAAGACCTGCGCATCCGCCGAGACGCTCACGTCATAGCGCCGCGCGATCCAGCGGGCGATGGCGGTCTGCAACTCGGGCGTGCCGTCATTGGGCGGGTAGCGCCCGATCCCGTCCAGCGCGCCCGCGATCTCGTCACCCACCCATGCCGGGAAGGGGTGGCGCGGCTCGCCGATGGTCATGTGCACGACCGGCCCGCCCGACGCATGCACGTCGAGCAGCCTCCGCAGCCGCGGAAACGCGTATTCGGGCAGGTTCGAGAACCGCTCGGGAAACACCATCAGACTGCCTCAAGCTCGGGGTCATGGACGCCCCGTTCGGTGCAAACCTACAGTGTCACCGGCAGCCGGTCCAGAAAAAGCGGCGGAATGTCAGGCGGCTGTGGCCATCAGGCCAAGGCCGCCTCGGCGGCATGGCCAAGGCGCAGCAGCCGCTCCTCGGCCATCGGCGCGCCGAGCATCATCAGCCCGCAAGACGGCGTGCCCGTGGGCAGGCTGAGCCCGCAGAGCCCCATCAGGTTGCCGACGCGGGTGTTGCGCAGGGTCAACAGGTTCTCGGTGACATAGTAATCCGGGTCCGACATCAGCCGCGCGATCTCGGGCGGCGTGTTGGGCACCGTGGGGAGGATGACGGCGTCATACCCGGCGGTTTCCGCCGCCCAGACCGCGCGCAGCTCGCGCAACCGCCGCCATGCGGCGACGTAATCGGGGGCGGAGTGATCGGCCCCGCCGCGGAAGCGGTCGAGGATGCGGGCATACATCTTGTGCGGTGCGGCCTCGATCACGTCACGCCACGTGCCGTAGGCCTCGGTTGCGAAAAGAACGGGGGAAAGGTCCATCGCCTCTTCGATGGCGGTCACTGTGCCCGTCTCCACCTGCACGCCAGCGGCGGTGAGGCGGTCGAGCGCATGCGCGAAGCCGCGGGCCGGCGCTTCGCGCACGTCGCTGGCGTAGGGCTCCAGCACCAGCATCCGCGTGCCCGCCAGCGACGCGCCGCGCAGATCGGCGGGTTTGCCGCCCTCCATGATCGCCAAGAGATGCGCGCAGTCTTCCACGCTGCGGGCCAGCGGCCCGACCGTGTCGAAGCTTTCGGCCAAGGGCACCACGCCTTTCAGGCTGAGGCGGCCATGGGTCGTCTTCAGCCCCACCACGTCATTCCAAGCGGCAGGCACCCGCACCGAGCCGCCGGTGTCCGAGCCGATCCCCGCGGGCGCCAGCCCGAAGGCGATCGAGGCCGCTGCCCCCGAAGATGACCCACCGGGCGCGCAGGCCGGGTCGTTCACGTTGGGCGGCGTGCCCGGCAGCGGGTCTGTGTTGCCGCCATAGGCGGGGTTCATCCCCAGCCCGGCAAAGGCCAGTTCCGACATATGCGTCTTGCCGAGGCAGACGGTCCCCGCCCGCGTGGCGCGCGCCAGCACCTCGGCATCGGCGTCGGGCACGCGGCCCTCCAGCAACATGGTGCCCGCCTCGGTCACCACGCCCGCGCTGTCGAAAAGGTCCTTCCAGCTGATCGGCACACCGTCCAGCAGCCCGCGGCGCACGCCGTTCTTCGCCCGCTCGCGCGCGGCCTCCGCCTCGGCCCGGGCGCGGTCGGGGGTCAGGCGGGTGTAGATGCGGGGGCCGTATTCATGCGCCGCGGCGGCGTCGAGATACGCCTCGGTCAGCTCCACCGGGTCGATCCGGCCCTCGCCGATCCCGCGCCCAAGATCGCTCGCGCTTTGCCACAGCCAATCGCTCATGTCCCACCCCTGCCCATGTTGTCGCGGAGTGACGCTACAGCCCGCCCGCGGCATGGACAATCCCGCTTTGCGGGCCATAGTCGGGGCATGACACATGACGCGGATATCCTGATCGTCGGGGGCGGGCTGAACGGCCCCTGCCTCGCGCTGGCCTGTGCGCAGGCGGGGCTGTCGTCCATCGTGATCGACGCCCTGCCCGAAGACGTGCGGCAAGGGGCGGGGTTCGACGGGCGCTCCTACGCGCTTGCGCTGGCCTCGGTCCGCATGCTGCGGGCTCTGGGGCTGTGGGACACGCTGGAAGACGAGGCGCAGCCGATCCTCCAGATCAAGGCCAGCGACGGGCGCGCGGGCGAAGGGGCCGCCCCCTTCTTCCTGCATTTCGACAGTGCGGAACTGGAAGAAGGCCCGA
>CBFIFZ010000228.1:0-3788 GCA_965661995.1 Roseicyclus sp. | reverse complement strand
CGCCAAGGAAGCGGATGTGAACGACGCGCTGGTGCGCGCCGGCTTCTCGGAATCCGGTCAGTCGGTGCTTTTCGACGGTCGTACGGGCGAGCAGTTCGCACGTCCCGTGACGGTCGGCGTGAAGTACCTGCTGAAGCTGCACCACCTGGTCGACGACAAGATCCACGCGCGCTCGACCGGTCCGTACAGCCTCGTCACCCAGCAGCCGCTGGGCGGCAAGGCGCAGTTCGGCGGACAGCGTTTCGGCGAGATGGAGGTCTGGGCACTGGAAGCTTACGGTGCCGCCTACACCCTGCAGGAAATGCTGACGGTGAAGTCGGACGACGTGGCGGGCCGGACCAAGGTCTACGAGTCGATCGTCAAGGGCGAGGACAATTTCGAGGCCGGCGTGCCGGAATCGTTCAACGTTCTCGTCAAGGAGGTCCGCGGTCTGGGCCTCAACATGGAACTCCTGGATGCGGAGGACGACGAAGGCGACATCGCGGCGGAGTGATCCGTCCCCTGTCGCCCGGGGCGGTCCAATGTGATCGCCCCCGCCCCTCCCGCGCCCTTATCTTCAAGGATTCAAGATGAACCAGGAACTCACCAACAACCCGTTCAACCCGCTGACCCCGCCCAAGGCCTTCGACGAGATCAAGGTCTCGCTCGCGTCGCCCGAGCGCATCCTCAGCTGGTCCTTCGGCGAGATCAAGAAGCCCGAGACGATCAACTACCGCACGTTCAAGCCCGAGCGTGACGGCCTGTTCTGTGCCCGCATCTTCGGGCCGATCAAGGATTACGAATGCCTCTGCGGCAAGTACAAGCGGATGAAGTATCGCGGCGTCGTCTGCGAGAAATGCGGTGTGGAAGTCACCCTGCAGAAAGTCCGCCGCGAGCGCATGGGCCATATCGAGCTGGCCTCGCCCGTCGCCCACATCTGGTTCCTCAAGTCGCTGCCCTCGCGCATCGGCCTGATGCTGGACATGACGCTGCGTGACCTCGAGCGCATCCTCTACTTCGAGAACTACGTGGTGATCGAACCCGGCCTGACGGACCTGACCTATGGTCAGCTGATGTCGGAAGAGGAATACATGGACGCGCAGGACGCCTATGGCTCCGACGCGTTCAGCGCCAACATCGGTGCGGAAGCCATCCGCGAGATGCTGTCGAACATCGACCTCGAGGCCGAAGCCGCCCAGCTCCGCGAAGAGCTGAAGGAAGCCACCGGCGAGCTGAAGCCGAAGAAGATCATCAAGCGTCTGAAGATCGTCGAGAACTTCCTCGAGTCGGGCAACCGCCCCGAGTGGATGGTCCTGACCGTGATCCCCGTGATCCCGCCAGAACTGCGCCCGCTGGTGCCGCTGGACGGTGGCCGCTTCGCGACCTCGGACCTCAACGACCTCTACCGCCGGGTCATCAACCGCAACAACCGTCTCAAGCGCCTGATCGAGCTGCGCGCGCCCGACATCATCATCCGCAACGAAAAGCGGATGCTGCAGGAATCGGTCGATGCGCTTTTCGACAACGGCCGCCGCGGCCGCGTCATCACGGGTGCCAACAAGCGCCCGCTGAAATCGCTGTCGGACATGCTCAAGGGCAAGCAGGGCCGCTTCCGCCAGAACCTTCTTGGCAAGCGCGTCGACTTTTCCGGCCGTTCGGTCATCGTGACCGGCCCGGAACTGAAGCTGCACCAGTGCGGTCTGCCTAAGAAGATGGCGCTCGAGCTGTTCAAGCCCTTCATCTACTCGCGGCTCGAGGCCAAGGGCCTCAGCTCGACGGTGAAGCAGGCCAAGAAGCTCGTCGAGAAGGAACGCCCCGAGGTCTGGGACATCCTTGACGAGGTCATCCGCGAGCACCCGGTTCTTCTGAACCGCGCGCCGACGCTGCACCGCCTCGGCATCCAGGCCTTTGAGCCGACGCTGATCGAGGGCAAGGCGATCCAGCTTCACCCGCTGGTCTGCTCGGCCTTCAACGCCGACTTCGACGGCGACCAGATGGCCGTGCACGTTCCGCTGAGCCTCGAGGCGCAGCTGGAAGCGCGCGTGCTGATGATGTCGACGAACAACGTTCTGTCACCCGCCAACGGCGCGCCGATCATCGTTCCCTCGCAAGACATGATCCTCGGCCTTTACTACGTCACGCTCGAGCGTGAGGGCATGAAGGGAGAAGGCATGGTCTTCTCGAACGTGGACGAGGTGCGCCACGCCCTCGACGCGGGCGAGGTGCATCTGCACTCCCGCGTACAGGCGCGCGTCAAGCAGATCGACGAGGAAGGCAACGAGGTCTTCCAGCGCTTCGAGACCACCCCCGGCCGCGTGCTTCTGGGCGATCTGCTGCCGCTGAACGCCAAGGCGCCCTTCGAGTTGGTGAACCGTCTTCTGCGGAAGAAGGAAGTGCAGCAGGTCATCGACACCGTCTACCGCTATTGCGGTCAGAAGGAGTCGGTCATCTTCTGTGACCAGATCATGTCGATGGGCTTCAAGGAGGCCTTCAAGGCCGGCATCTCCTTCGGCAAGGACGACATGGTCATCCCCGAGACCAAGTGGACGCTGGTCGAAGAGACCCGCGAGCAGGTCAAGGAATTCGAACAGCAGTACATGGACGGCCTGATCACCCAGGGTGAGAAGTACAACAAGGTCGTCGACGCCTGGTCGAAAGCCAACGACCGCGTCACCGAGGCGATGATGGCGACCATCTCGGCCAAGAAGACGGACGAGACCGGCGCCGAGATGGAGCCGAACTCGGTCTACATGATGGCCCACTCCGGTGCGCGTGGCTCGGTCACGCAGATGAAGCAGCTGGGGGGTATGCGCGGCCTGATGACCAAGCCCTCGGGCGAGATCATCGAGACGCCGATCATCTCGAACTTCAAGGAAGGCCTGACCGTTCTGGAGTACTTCAACTCCACCCACGGCGCGCGCAAGGGTCTGTCGGACACCGCGCTCAAGACCGCGAACTCGGGCTACCTGACCCGTCGCCTCGTCGACGTGGCGCAGGATTGCATCATCCGCATGGATGATTGCGGCACCGAGAACACGATCAAGGCCGAAGCCGCCGTCAACGACGGTGAGGTCGTGGCCTCGCTGGCCGAGCGTATCCTGGGCCGCACCGCGGGCGAGGATATCTTCGTCCCCGGCACCGACGAGGTGATCGTCGCGCGTGGCGAGCTGATCGACGAGCGTCGCGCCGACGCGGTCGAGTCCGCCGGCGTGCAGTCCTGCCAGATCCGCAGCCCGCTGACCTGCGAGGCCGAGGAAGGCGTCTGCGCGACCTGCTACGGGCGTGACCTTGCCCGCGGCACCAAGGTGAACACCGGCGAGGCCGTCGGCATCATCGCGGCGCAGTCCATCGGTGAACCCGGCACCCAGCTGACGATGCGGACCTTCCACATCGGCGGCGTGGCGCAGGGTGGCCAGCAGTCCTTCCAGGAGGCGAATGTCGCGGGCACCGTGGCCTTCGCCAACCCCAACCTGCTGAAGAACCCCTCGGGCGAGCAGGTCGTGATGGGCCGCAACATGCAGCTTGTCCTGACCGACGAGCAGGGCGTCGAGCGCGCTTCGTTCAAGCTCGGCTACGGCACCAAGGTCCATGTCGAGGAAGGCCAGACCGTCGGCCGTGGCGATCGCCTGTTCGAATGGGACCCCTACACGCTGCCGATCATCGCCGAGAAGGCGGGCACGGTGAAATTCGTCGATCTGACCGCGGGCATCTCGATGCGCGAGGAAACCGACGATGCCACCGGCATGACGCAGAAGATCGTTTCGGACTGGCGCGCGGCCCCCAAGGGCAACGAGCTGAAGCCCGAGATC
>CBFIFZ010000227.1:0-3840 GCA_965661995.1 Roseicyclus sp. | reverse complement strand
GGGCCGCGGGCGCGCGGGTGCCTCCAACGCCTTCGCCGCCACCCCGTCGCGCGCGGCCGCCTCCGGGGCGCTTCTGGCGAATGATCCCCACCTCGGCCTGACAGCCCCCACGATCTGGTATCTCGCCCGGCTGGAACTGGAATCCGGCGGCGTGATCGGCGCCACCATCCCCGGCATGCCCGTGATCCTTGCAGGCCGCTCCGAGCGGCTCGCATGGGGCATCACCTCGGCTTATCTCGACGACATCGATCTCTATGTCGAGGAGCTGAACCCCGACGACCCAACGCAATACCGCACGCCCGACGGCTGGGCCCCGTTCCGCACCGACCGCCGCGTGATCGAGGTGGCCGGTGGCCAGCCCGTCACCATAACCCGCCGCTGGACCGCGAACGGCCCCGTCATCCCCGGCGGTCACTACGATTTCGGCACGGTCACGCCGCCGGGCCACGTCATGAGCATGGCCTGGACAGCGCTGACGCCCGAGAACACCTCGATCCAGACCGGGCTGCGCCTGATGCGCGCGGGCACGATCGAGGAGGGGCTGGCCGCGGGCGAGGATTTCGTGGCGCCCGCGCAGAACCTGACGCTCGCCTCCGCCGACGGGCGGATCGCGATGCAGGTCGTGGGCCACATGCCCTGGCGGCTCAACGCCCACCAGACGCAGGCCCGCATGCCCTCGCCCGGCTGGATCGCCGACAACCGCTGGCAGGGCGTGACCCAGTATTTCGCCAATCCAACCTTTCTCGATCCCGAAAGCGGCATCCTCGGCAACACCAACAACAAGATGGTGGACCGCGATTTCCCGCTCCATGTCTCTTTCCACTGGGGCGACACGCAGCGCATCACGCGGCTGACGCGGCTGATGGAGGCGCGCGACGTCCACACCCGCGACAGCTTCATCGAGGCGCAGCTCGACACCGTCTCGGCGGCCGCGCGCAACATCCTGCCGCTGGTCGCGCGCGAGTTGTGGTTCACCGGCGAGACGGCGGCCGCGGGCACCCCCGAGCGCCGCCGCCAGCGCGCGCTGGAGCTGCTGGCCGACTGGAACGGCGAGATGAACGAGCATCTGCCGGAACCGCTGATCTACGCCGCCTGGATGCGCGAGTTGCAGCAGCGCCTGATCCGCGACGAGATCGGGCCGCTGGCCGAGGAGTTCCAGAGCCTTGAGCCGATCTTCATCGAACGCGTCTTCCGCGACATCGGCGGCGCCTCGTCCTGGTGTAACGTGGTGCAATCGACCGCCGAAGAGAGCTGCACCGACATCGCGCGGCTTTCGCTCGACGACGCGCTGCAATGGCTGGAGGAGCGCTACGGCGCTGACGTGGAAAGCTGGCGCTGGGGTGCCGCCCATGAGGCGCGCCATGACCACCAGGTCCTCGGCGACACGCGGCTGTTCTCTTGGATCGTGAACATCCGCCAGCCCACCTCGGGCGGGGATTTCACGCTGAACCGGGCGGCGACGCCGGGCACGATGCCCGACCCGTTCCTGAACACCAACGCCGCGGGCTACCGCGGGGTCTATGATTTCGCGGATCCGGACAGTTCCGTGTTCGTGATCGCGACGGGCCAGTCGGGCAACCCGCTCTCGCGCCATTACGACGACCTGGGCGAGTTGTGGCGGCGCGGCGAGTACATCCCGATGACGCTCGACCCCGAGCTTGCCCGGGCGGGCAACATCGGGGTGACGACCCTCACGCCGCGCGAGTAACCGCCGCCTCGGCGCAAGACCCTGTCCGGTCAGCCGCTGACAGCAGTTGTGCATGTGCAGGGCTTCGCCCTATCCTCCCGATATGTTCTGTGCGCGTTAAGAGTTTCTTGGCATGTCCGAGAGTAATGGTCCGAATATCCCCGTTTGCCTCGTCAAGGCCTTGGGTGCAGCGGGGGCGGCGTTCCTCACCACGGCGGCCTGTGTCGATAACCTTGTCGAGCATTTGTTCGGACCGGGGATGTTCTGGTTGATCGTGTCGCCTCTTCTTGCAGGCGCATGGGGAATGGAATACTTTTGTACCCATGGCGGAAAGGGGACCGATGAAGACGACGGCTGAAAAATTCTGTGTTGTCTGCTTCGCACGCAGCGCCTTTCTGCCATGGGCGTTGTTGGTGACGGCAGCCGCACTTGCCCTGTTCGGAACCGGAACAGCGGTCGAGAAAACTTCGGCTTATCTTGCGTGCGCTGGCCTTGTCGTCCTGCTTCTGTCCTATCTCATGGCCCGCCTCGCCAACCGGATCGCGGGTCACTGACCGAAGGACGGCACGCGCTGCCATAAGGCGGGACTGCCTCGAAGACCTGCGAACCGTCGGTCATCAGGACGCGTCGACACCGCACCGCGGCAAACCCTTGCGAAGGCTTTTGCACCGCGCCGCCCCCTGCGCTATGAGCGACGGCAACCCTTTCGCACAGACAGCACCCCATGCCCCTGATCCACGACACACCCGCCGCCTTCGAGGCGGCCCCGCAGAAAAGCCTCGCCGTCTTCGGCATGTCGGGCCTTGGCAAGACGCGGCTGGCCAGCCTTCTGCGCGGGGCGGGCGATTGGTATCACTACTCGATCGATTACCGCATCGGCACCGCCTACATGGGCGAGCATATCAACGACAATCTCAAGCGTCAGGCGATGCAGGTGCCCTTCCTCGCCGAGTTGTTGAGATCGGATTCGATCTACATCCGCTCGAACATCTCCTTCGACAATCTTTCGCCGCTCTCCACCTTTCTCGGCAAGCCGGGCGATCCCGCCCGCGGCGGCCTGCCCTTCGACGAGTATATGCGCCGGCAGGCGCTGCACCGCCGGGCCGAGATCAACGCGCTTCTCGACACGCCCGCCTTCATCGCGCGGGCGCGCGACCTTTACAGCTATCCGCATTTCATCGCCGACACCGGCGGCTCGATCTGCGAGGTGGTCGACCCCGAAGACCCCGAGGACGAGGTGCTGAAAACGCTGTCCTCACATTGCCTCATGGTCTGGATCGAAGGCCCCGAAAGCCACACCGAAGAGCTGATCCGCCGTTTCGAGCGTGACCCGAAGCCGATGTATTACCGGCCCGATTTCCTCCTGCCGCTCTGGCAGGCCTGGCTGGACGAGACCGGCGTGACGCCCGAGACCGCCGACCCCGACGCCTTCATCCGCCACGCCTATCGCCACGCCATGGCGCATCGCGCGCCGCTTTATGCCGCGATGGCGAAGAACTGGGGCGTCACCGTCACCGCCGCAGAGGTCGAGACGGTGCGCGACGCCACGGATGCCCTTGCCATGGTCGCCGCGGCCCTTGGCAGGGCGCCTGCCCGGACCTAACTGCGACCTTCACCAGTACGGAACCTTTGACACGATGCCGATCAAGCTGCCCTCATCGCTTCCAGCCTTCTCGATCCTCCGCCGCGAGGGTGTGCAGGTCATGGGGATGCGGGCCGCCGACAAGCAGGACATCCGCCCGCTCAGGATCGCACTGCTGAACCTGATGCCGAAGAAGATCCAGACCGAGACGCAGTTCGCACGGCTCATCGGCGCATCGCCCCTGCAGGTCGAGCTTTCGCTGATCCGCATGACGGATCACGAGACGCGCAACACGGCCGCCGAGCACATGGAGGAGTTTTACCGCCCCTTCGCCGAGGTGGCCGAAACGGGCGAAAAATTCGACGGGCTCATCATCACCGGCGCCCCCATCGAGCATCTGCCCTTTGGCGATGTGACCTATTGGGACGAGCTCACCCGCGTCTTCGACTGGACGCAAAGCCATGTCCATTCCACCTTCGGCGTCTGCTGGGGCGGCATGGCCATGCTCAAGCATTTCCACGGGGTCGAGAAGCACATGCTGGAGGCCAAGGCCTTCGGCTGTTTCCGCCAC
>CBFIFZ010000226.1:0-3864 GCA_965661995.1 Roseicyclus sp. | reverse complement strand
GCGCGGGCCGCCAGCGCCTCGGCGGCGCGCGCCATGCGGGCGGCGGTCTGCGCCAGCGCGGCGCGATCCAGTCCAAGCGCCGCCATCGCCTGTCGCAGCCGCACCCGGTCGAAGCGGGTGTCTTCGTTCGAGGGATCATCCACGTATGGCAGGCGCAGCGTGTCCGCGTAATGGCGCAGCTCGGCCCGGCTTTCGTCCAGCAGTGGCCGGATCAACCACCAGCCGCCGCGCGCATCGGGCACATGGCGGCGCGGCGACATGGCCGCCAGCCCCTCCACCCCCGAGCCACGGAGAAGGCGCATCAGCACCGTCTCGGCCTGGTCATCCTGCGTGTGCGCGAAGAGGATGTGGTCCAGGTCGCCACGCCACGCGCCGATCAGGTTGCGCCTTGCGCGGCGGGCTGCATCCTGAAGATTGCCCGCACCGTCCCACGTCCATCGCAGCGTGTCATGCGGATGCCCGAGCGCCCGGCATTCCGCGGCCACCATCGCGGCCTCATCAGCCGCCTCGGGGCGGAGCCCATGATCGACCGTCACAACGCGCAGGCCGACGCCCATCACCCGCGCCCAGCCATGGGTGAGCGCCAGCATCGCCATGCTATCGCCGCCGCCTGAAACGGCGAGGCCGAGCGCAGGGGGGAAATCGGACCCGAGAAGCGCTCCCATGCGGGCGGCGAAACGCGCCTCGAGGCTGTCGCCCGTCACCGGATCAGAAACACCCAAGGCGCAGGCGCGCGGCCTCGGCCTCGGCCACGGCGGGGTTGCCGGGGTAGCGCACGCCGACCTCGCCCAGGGTCAGGCAGGCCTCGTCGGTCTGGCCCAACTGCCCCAGCGATGTGCCGAGGTTGAGAAGCGCCGCGGGCGCGCGGCCGCCCTGCGTATCCGCGGTAAAGGCGTCGAGATAGGCGCGCGCGGCACGACTCCACTGGCCCTGCTGCGCCTCGGACTGGCCACGCAGGAAATGCGCCTCGGCCGAAAGCGGTCCGCCGGGATAGGTCAGGGTAAAGCTCTCGAAGAGCTGTGCCGCCTGCGCGAAATCGCCTCCCTCGTAGGCCGCGCGGGCGCGGTCGAAATCGCTCTGCTCGGCAACGGCGAGGTTCGCGCCTCCCCCGGCGTTGGGAGAGACCGGCGCCACGAACCCCGCGCCCTGCCGCACCTCGACCCCGCCGAGGTTCGGCGTGTCGCCCAGGTCACCGATGTCGCAATCGGCCTCGAGCTCGCAGAGCCGGAACTCGAGATCGCCGACCCGGTTCGTGCCGTCGGTCACGACGCGGTCGATGCGGATCTGCAACTCCTCGGTCAGCGCGGTGAGGCGGCGCAACTCGGCCTCGATCGCATCGACACGCGACAGGACAGTGCCGCCCCCGCCCGAGCCCATCGCGCCGCCGGTGGTGTTCAGCTCGCCCCGAAGGCGCTGCAGCTCGACGAACAGCACCGACAGCTCCTGCCGGATGTCGGAGAGCGTTTGCGCCCGGTCCTGCGCGACGGCCGCAGGCGCCGCTAGGCCGAGGCAGAGGGCAAGGACAAGGGCGCGGCGCATCGCGTCAGACCCCGGTGCCGAAGGACAGGACCGTCACCGCGCGGCGGTTCTGGCGGTAGCAACTCTCTTCCGAACAGATCTCGATCGGGCGCTCCTTGCCGTAGCTGATGGTGTTCAGTCGGCTGGCGGGCACACCCCGCGACACGAGGTAGTCACGCACGGCAGCCGCTCGGCGGGCACCCAGAGCGATGTTGTATTCGCGGGTGCCCTGCTCATCGGCATGGCCTTCGATCTGGACCCTGTATTCGGCATTGCTCAGGAGCCACTGCGCCTGCCCGTCGAGCGTCGCCTGCGCCTGTGCGTCCAGCGTCGACTGGTCGATGGCGAAGAGTACGCGGTCGCCAACCACCTGGTTGAAATAGGCAACGCTGGTCGGGTCGGAGGCCGCGCCGAACCCGCCCTGCGCGTTGAGATCGACGGTATCGCCGCCACGAAGACCGCCCTGCGCACAGGCCGAAAGCGCGAGAGCGGCGGTGAGGATGAGCGCCGAGGCGCGGAAACGGAGGGTCATGGGGGCTCGGATCCTTGGTGTTTGGGTCAAACTAGCATGGGCGCGCCGCAGCCGTCCATGCGGGGTGAAAAAGCTCAGGTCAGCCGCGGTGACCACGAGGGGTCGGACGCCATGCCGGGCGTCGCCACGCGCTGCAGGTTGCGGCCGGAGATGTCGACCGAGTAGACCGCCGGCGCGCCATCGGCGCCCGCCGTCTCGCGGGTGAACATCAGCACGCGCCCGTTCGGCGCCCAGGTCGGCCCCTCGTCGAGGAAGGAGGCCGTCAGCAGGCGCTCCTCGCTGCCGTTCGTGCGCATCACGCCGATGTGGAAGCGCCCCGCCTCCTGCTTGGTGAAAGCGATGTAATCGCCCCGCGGGCTCCAGACCGGGGTGCCGTAGCGCCCGGTGCCGCGGCTGATGCGCTGCGGCTCGCCGCCGCCCGCGGGCATCACGTAGATCTGCTGCCCGCCGGTGCGGTCGCTCTCGAAGACCATCTGGCTGCCGTCGGGCGAGAAGGACGGCGCGGTTTCGATCGAGGGTGCGGTCGTCAACTGCGTACGCGCGCCGCCGCCCACGCTGACGCGGAAGATATCGGTGTTGCCGCCCTGCGCCATTGAAAAGACGACGCTGCCGCCGTCCGGCGTGAAGCGCGGCGAAAAGGTCATGTCGCCCGCCGAGATCGCCTCGAGCGGGCGGCGCGTCACGGTGGCCACGTCCATCAGGTAGACGCGCGGCTGGCCGCTTTCGTAGCTGGTGTAGATGATCCGGTCGCCCGTCGGGCTGAACCGCGGCGCCAGCACCAGCGAGCGCGAGTCGGTCAGGAACTGCACGTTCGCCCCGTCGTAATCCATGATCGCAAGCCGCTTGAGGCGGGCGTTCTTCGGCCCTTCCTCATGGATGAAGACGACGCGGGTGTCGAAATATCCCCCCTCGCCCGTGATCCGCTCGTAGACCTGGTCGGCAACGTTGTGCGCCATGCGGCGCCAGCCTTCGCGCGGGCCGACGAACTGCAGACCCTCGCCCAAGGGCTGCTGGCTGAACACATCGAAAAGGCGGAAGCGCACGATCAGGCGGCCGCCGCTTTCCTCGACCTCGCCCACGATCAGGGCCTGGGCGTTGATCGCCTGCCAGTCGTTGTACTGGATCGGCGCATCGAAGGCTGTGACGCTGGAGATATGCGCGCTTTCGGGGATCTGCCGGAACAGGCCGGTGCCCCGCAGGTCGGCTGCGATCACGCGGCTGATGTCTGCGGCGGCGTCCGCAGCCCCGCCGTTCCGCGCGATGAAGCTGGGTATGGCGAAGGGCAATGGCTCGATCACGCCCTCGGTGATCTCGAGGCGGAGCGGGCCGGTCTGCGCACGGGCAGGAACCAGCGGTAACGCAGAGGCCAGCGTCAGCGCGGCGGTCGAGCGGATCAGGGATCGACGGGTCAACATGGAAACACCTCCTGCCGCGATGGGCGGCGCTGGGGTCGGACAATGACAGGGCAAGGCGACAGCGTCATCTCAGGCGCATCCCCTCGGGGTTGAAAACAAGCTCGACCTGCCGCCAGTGATCGTAGCTTTCGGCGGGCAGGCCGTATCCGTTGGTGCCACAGCGCAGGATCGCCCGGCGCGCGGCCTCGTAGGCCTGCTGCGCCGCGGCCTGGCTGCCGCCATCATACGAGATCAGGCGCAGGGTGCCATCCACGGGGCGGCCCTCGCGGCTCATGTCGAAGCCGACGACGACGGTGGTCGCCTGTGCCTCGTTGCTGAGAGAGCCGACGTTCCAGCAGGACGAGACGGCGACACGGAACCCGTCGCGCGCGGCTGCCGTCAGCGGCGGGCCAGAGGGCT
>CBFIFZ010000225.1:0-3869 GCA_965661995.1 Roseicyclus sp. | reverse complement strand
TCACCGCCGAGGTCCAGCGCGGCCCCCGCGGGTGGTTGTCCCACCTGAGTTCGGGCATCGCCCAGATCTCGCGAAGGACGGGCCGCAGGCTTCGGCCCGGCGCCAGCGCGCTGATCTCGTCCGAGGCGGGATTGTCTCGGACGGCCATCTGCATCTGCGCCGCGGTCACCTCGATGGGTACCGACAGGGGCGCGGACAGGGGCGTATCGCCCCCCTCCTGCGCCAGCACGGAGACGGGCAGGCAGGCCCATACAAGGCCAGAAACGGCGGCCGAAATGGCACGGAAAACGGCGCGGCAGCGCGTCATGCGGTCCTCCCCAGGCAGCATGCACCGAGGCAGACTGCCTTCAAGGGCCGGTCATTGCAAGGAAAACGACCCCGCGCGCGTCAGCCCTGGCAATAGGGCTGCGCCTGCATCCAGGCCCGCATCTCTTCGCGCTTGTGGCTCTGGCTCGGGTGGAGCGGCCCCCAGTCGGCCGCGACGCCGCGCGTGTTCTCCGAGATCACGCCATCGCGCGGCACGGTCGAGGCCCAGATGCGCAGCGCGCAGCTGACATTCGCCGCGCCATCGAGCAGGGCCTGCCCGCTGGTCGCCTGGCAGCCGTAGTGCCGCGCCGTGCCGGGGCTGATCTGCACCAGGCCGAACCAGCGCCCGCCGCCGCCGACGGCCTCTTCGTTCCAGGTGCTCTCGTGGCGCGCCAGCGCCGACATGAGACCCAGCCAGAACGCCTCGCGGTCCTGCTGGCCCGCGTCCACGTAGCCCGGGCACCAGGCCTCGATGTCGCCGGGCACCAGCTCGGGCAGAACCGCCGCGTGGCTTTGCAGCGCGGCGTAGCCCGCCTGTTCCCATTCCGCCGATTGCGGGACATGGTCCCAGCGCATCACGTAGCCCTCTTCGGGCACGTCGCGCGTGCTCATCCCCGGCGCCAACGCGCAGCCCGACAGCGCCACCGCGCAGACGGCCGCGCCCAGCGCGGCCTTCACGAAACCAGTCAAGGGAAAACCCCATGGTTGTTGCAGACGAGCGCAGATGCCCCGGCCCGGCAGGCCCGGGCAAGCCCGGCGCCGCCGCATCCCCGATTTGGGCGGCATCCCGCCGATCGAGAGCCGCTTGCCCGCGCAGCCCCGCTGCCCTAAACCCTGACCCGTTCCGACGCAGGAGACCCGACCGATGCTCGACCTGACATACGACACGCCCAAGCCCAAGGTGATCGCCGGCGCCAAGCACGACTGGGAGCTCGTGATCGGCATGGAGGTCCACGCCCAGGTCTCCTCGCGCTCCAAGCTCTTCTCGGGTGCCTCCACCCGCTTCGGCGCCGAGCCCAACTCCAACGTCGCCTTCGTCGACGCGGGCATGCCCGGCATGCTGCCCGTCATCAACGAATTCTGCGTCGAACAGGCCGTGCGCACGGGCCTTGGCCTCAAGGCGCAGATCAACCTGACCTCGGCCTTCGACCGCAAGAACTACTTCTACCCCGACCTGCCGCAGGGCTACCAGATCTCCCAGCTCTACCACCCGATCGTGGGCGAAGGCGAAGTGCTGGTGGAACTGGGCGACGGCACCGCCCGCGTGGTCCGCATCGAACGCATCCACCTCGAACAGGACGCGGGCAAATCCATCCACGACATGGACCCCGCGCTCAGCTTCGTCGACCTCAACCGCACCGGCGTGGCCCTGATGGAGATCGTCTCCCGCCCCGACATCCGCGGCCCGGAAGAGGCGGCCGCCTATGTCTCCAAGCTGCGCCAGATCATGCTCTACCTCGGCACCTGCGACGGCAACATGCAGAACGGCAACCTGCGCGCCGACGTGAACGTCTCGGTCTGCCTGCCCGGCGCCTACGAGCGCTACCAGGAGACACAGGATGTCTCCCACCTCGGCACCCGCTGCGAGATCAAGAACATGAACTCGCTGCGCTTCATCCAGGCCGCCATCGAGCATGAGGCCCGCCGCCAGATCGCCATCCTCGAAGCCGGCGGGCAGATCGTGCAGGAAACCCGCCTCTACGACCCCGACCGCGGCGAGACCCGCTCCATGCGCTCCAAGGAAGAGGCGCATGATTACCGCTACTTCCCCGACCCCGACCTCCTGCCGCTCGAGATCGAACAGGGCTGGGTCGACGGCATCAAGGCCGACCTCCCCGAACTGCCCGACGCCAAGAAAGCCCGCTTCCTCGGCGACTACGGACTGTCGGATTACGACGCCTCCGTCCTGACCGCCGACCTCGACGCCGCCCATTTCTTCGAGAAAACCGTGGCCGCCGCCGGTGACGGCAAGCTCGCCGCCAACTGGGTCATCAACGAGCTCTTCGGCCGCCTGAAAAAGGAAGAGCACGACATCACCGCCTCCCCCGTCTCGCCCGAACAGCTGGGCCGGATCATCAAGCTGATCAAGTCCGACGCCATCTCCGGCAAGATCGCCAAGGACCTCTTCGAGATCGTCTACACCGAGGGCGGCGACCCCGACCAGATCGTCGAGGCGCGCGGCATGAAGCAGGTCACCGACACCGGCGCCATCGAGGCCGCGGTGGACCGGATCATCGCCGAGAACCCCGAGCAGGTGGAGAAGGCGCGGCAGAACCCCAAGCTTGCGGGCTGGTTCGTGGGCCAGGTGATGAAGGCCACGGGCGGCAAGGCGAACCCCAAGGCGGTGAACGAGCTGGTGGCGAAAAAGCTCTCGTAGGGTGGGCAATCCTGCCCACCACGCGGCCCACGCGCCCCGGATGACAGGCCGGGACGCGCAGGGTCAGAAACGAACCGACGGTTTCGGTTCAATGCCGCTGCATCGCCAGCGCCGCGTAGAACGCCGTGACGCAATGGTTCACCACATCCTTGTCGGCCCCAAGGCAAAGCGCCCCGTAGGCGCAGGCCAGACCGACATAGACGGCGCGGTGACACCAGGTGGCTTTCGCCGCCTTCACAACAAACGACTTCATTTTGCATCTCCGTTCGATACAGTGAACGGGCGCCCGCTGGAGGTCTGCTCCAGCCTCACGTGATGCAAGGAATATGCTTCCCCGTCAGGGGTTTGGCGTTGCCCAAAGGTTGCGGCGCGCGGGGTGCGCCAAGGTTGGTTGAGGTTGTGGTAAGTTGTTGGACGTAGCGGCATTCGGCGCGCTGATCCGCCAGAAACGCGGCCAGAAACGGCTGACGCAAGAGAATCTCGCAACGGATGTCTTCGGCGATGCCGGGCGCAAGGGTGACATCTCCCGCATAGAGAACGGCCGGGTGACGCCACAGGAAGCGACCGTTCGCAAGCTCTGCACCGCGCTCGATATCTCGGATGCCGAGATGCAGCCGATCCGCCAATCCCGCCCCTCCGCCGCACAACTCGACCGTATCCCGAGCCTCAGCCGGGAAGAGTTGCAGAACCTCGCCGCGCGGTTCCAGATCGCCGACGCCTTCGACCAGCCCGACGCCACCCTGCGCGAGATGCTGACCCAGAAGGCCGAGGAATACCGCTCTTACCGCGCCACGATCGACGGCCTCGACGACCGCGTCGCCGCCATCCAGAACCTCAAGGGCGCGGCACAGGACGCCGCCGAGCGCCTCGATTTCGACGAGGTCGAGACGCTGCTCGCCCGCGTGGACGAGGTCGAAACCGAGATCGCCGCCGAAACGAAGGTGGCCCGCGCGAAGAACGCCCTCCTCCGAAACGACCCCGACACCGCCTTCCGCCTCCTCTCCGCCGCCGCCGACAGCTTCGCCAGCCTCGATCCGCTGGAACCGGCCCGGCGGCGTGCCGGATACGAGGACCTGCTCTACCAGCATGGCCTGCGCTATCCCGGCCCCGCGCTCGCCCGCGCCGAACAGATGGTTCGCGACGCCCTCGCCACCTGCCCCCGTGAAACCGACACAGCGCTCTGGGC
>CBFIFZ010000224.1:0-3890 GCA_965661995.1 Roseicyclus sp. | reverse complement strand
CGCGGCGGCATGACCAGCCACGCCGCGGTGATCGCCCGCGGCCTCGGCCTGCCTTGCGTCTCGGGCGCCACGCGCCTGCAGCTCGACAGCCGCAAGAAGATGCTGACCGTGCCGGGCCGCAAGATCTTTCACGAGGGCGACGTGATCACCGTCGACGGCTCCACCGGCGACGTGCTGGTCGGCGCGCCCGCCATGGTCGAGCCCGCGCTGGGCGGCGCCTTCGCCACGCTGATGGACTGGGCCGATGCCGCCCGCGACATCGGCATCCGCGCCAATGCCGACACGCCCGAGGATGCCGCCATGGCGCAGCGCTTCGGGGTGGACGGGATCGGCCTGTGCCGGACGGAACACATGTTCTTCGACCAGGCGCGCCTGACCGTGATGCGCGAGATGATCTTCGCCGAGAACCCGGCCGACCGCGCCGCGGCCCTCGACCGGCTGCTGCCGATGCAGCGCGCCGATTTCATCGAGCTCTTTCAGATGATGCAGGGCCAGCCGGTGACGATCCGGCTGTTCGACCCGCCGCTGCACGAGTTCCTGCCCGGCGACCGCGACGGCATCCGCGCGCTGGCCGAGGCGTTGGACCTGCCCGTTTCCCGCGTGCAATCGCGGATCGAAAGCTTGCAGGAATTCAACCCCATGCTCGGCATGCGGGGCGTGAGACTGGGGGTTACGGTCCCCGAGATTTACGAAATGCAAGCTCGCGCCATTTTCGAGGCCACGATCAAAGCGTCGAAGAAAGGCGCGCCCGTCGTGCCCGAAATCATGATCCCGCTCGTCTCCGCCCGCCGCGAGGTGGAGCTGGTGAAGGCCCGCGTCGATGCCATCGCGGCCGAGGTCAAATCGAAGACCGGCAAGGATTTCACCTATCGCCTCGGCGTCATGGTCGAAACGCCGCGCGCCGCGCTGCGCGCGGGCGAGATCGCCGAGCATTCGGCGTTTCTGTCTTTCGGCACCAATGACCTCACGCAGATGACCTATGGCCTCAGCCGCGATGACGCAGGGCGCTTCATGTCGGCCTATGTCCAGCAGGGCGTCTTCCCCGAAGACCCGTTCACCCAACTCGACGTCGACGGGGTGGGCGAGTTGATGCTGCTCGGCGCCGAACGCGGCCGCCACGCGCGGCCCGATGTCATCATCTCGATCTGCGGCGAGCACGCGGGCCAGCCCTCGGCCATCGCCTTCAGCCGCAAGGCGGGGTTCGACTACGTCTCCTGCTCGCCCTTCCGGGTGCCCGTCGCCAAACTTGCGGCTGCGCAATTGTCCATTCTCGACAAGGATTTGCCGCGCAGAGTTCAGAGATTGGATGAAGAACGTCGCCCAACCTGATCGCGACGCATCTAATTCTTGAGGCAGCTCCGACCCATTCCGCAAGATTCGGTGCGCGTTTGGCGCTTTCCGGCTTCGGGGGTACACCCCGAATCAACGGCATCACCACGTGAGCAGGCCGAAAGCGGGGCGAAAGACCCCGGAAAGGGTAACTTGATGACGGCACGGCGCCTTTTCGCTGCGCTCTGCGCGGCGGTCTTCACCTCTTTGGCCCCCGTCGCCCCGGCCTCGGCCGAGGTTACGGTCAGTTCCTCCACCCCTCCGCTCGACACGGCCATCGGCCTGCGCCTTGGCGCGCTGATGGGCGTCGAGACAAGCTCGCTCGCCGGTCTGTCGCGTGACCGCATCCGGCGCCTCGGCGCGCCCTACACCGGCCGTGGCGCCGATGCCCGCGTCATGAGCCGGGCCGAGCTCGACCGCATGGGCCGCCCCCGCGGCAACGCGCAATGGCGCTGCCTGACCGAGGCGCTCTATTTCGAGGCGCGCGGCGAAACGGTCGAAGGGCAATATGCCGTCGCCGAGGTGATCCTGAACCGCGTCGACAACGCCAACTACCCCGACACGATCTGCGACGTCGTCAACCAGGGCACGGGCCGCCGCAACGCCTGCCAGTTCACCTATACCTGCGACGGCATCCCCGATGTCGTCATCGACCGCACCGCGTGGAACCGTCTTGGCCATATCGCGCTCATCATGATGGACGGCGCGCCGCGCGACCTGACCCGCGGTGCCACCCATTACCACGCCGACTGGGTCAACCCCGACTGGGCCCGCGTCTATCCGCGCACCGCGCGCTACGGTCAGCACATCTTCTACCGCCAGCAGTACTGAGAGGTCGCGGATCGTCGCCGGTCTGCCGCCTCCGGGCATGGCCCGCGGGCCTGCCCCATGCTAGGCCGCGCCCATGGTAGACGAGATTTCCACGGCGTTCCGCCACCCTTCCGAACGCGCCAAGGCGCTCGCCGGCGACCCGCCGCGCGACCGCATCGCCATGACCGAGCACCGCCGCGAGGTCGAGATCGGCGCCTTCCAGGCCGAGCGCGGCGTCACCCAGACCGTGCAGTTCGACGTGGTGGTCGAGGTCGAGACCCGCGCCGAACAGGCCGTCGACGACGTCGACCGCATCCTCAGCTACGACACCATCGTCGAGGCGATCGACGCCGCTCTCGCCGAGGAACGCGTGAACCTTCTGGAAACGCTGGCCGCGCGCATCGCCGACCGCATCCTCCTGCACCCTCTGGCCGCGCGCTGCATCGTGCGCATCGGTAAGCTCGACCGTGGCCCCTACGTGCTGGGCGTCGAGATCCTGCGCAATGCGCCTGAAAACCGCCGCCGCCTGCGTCTTCTGCCCGAGGATGCGCCGCATCCGCGCATCGTCTTCCTCTCGTCCGAGGCCATTGCCCGTCCCGACCTCTCCGCGCTGCTCGACCGGCTGGAGGAGGGGGGCGCGCCGCTCATCCTCTGCGTCGGCCGTCCCGAAACCCCGGGCCCGCGCGCGGCCCATGCCATGCCGCAGCGCCGGATCGACCTGCTCGCCATCGAGCAATCCGCCTGGGTCCTGGCCGCCCGCGACCCGCGCTGCGTCGTCGTGGACAGCCGAACGGAACTCGACTGGGCCATGCGCCACGGCCAGATCAGCGTCTGGGCGCCGTCCAAGCTGGTGCTCGACGCCCATGACGGGCCCGGCCCCGCGGTGACCGACCCGCTGGCACTGGCGCTCTGGCTCGCGCAGGCCTTCGAGGCGGTCGAGGTGCTCTCCTTCGGTGCGCCCGAGGGGCTGGAGGCGCCCGAGGGGGTCCGCCTCACCCGGCGCGGGGCAGGGGATGACGTGCCTTCGGCCCCGGCAGGCTGAGTCGCATCAGCCGCGCCTGTCCCGGCCCCGCGTCCGGCCCCGCATCCGCCACGAAGCCCGCCTTTTGCAGGATGCGCGCGGGCACCGGCGTGTCGGTGGGGGCAAAGGCAAAGATCCTGTCTGCCTTCAGCACGCTCACCGCGTGATCCAGCGCCGCCTGCACGAATTCCCCGGCCAGCCCCTGGCCCGCGACCTCGGGCAGGAAGTCGAACCGCAACTCCAACCCGTCGCCGCCGAAGCCGATCCGGAACCCGCCCACGCCCACCGGGTGCCCGGCATGGCTGAGCACCCAGGGCGCAACCGCGTGGCGGGACCAGTCCTGCATATCCGCGATCTGCCGCGACGGGCCGCGGTCGGGGCCGAACAGCGCGGCGTAAAGCCCCGCATCCCCGTGGTCGGCGCGCCGCCCGGTCAACCTGCCGCTTCTGAAGACTGCGCGGGTATCCATGCCACCATCAGGCGGAGGTGGTGACCCTACGTCAAGTTGGTCTTTCGGACAGGGACAATTCGACAGGGGCGCCCTTGCCAAGCCGGGGTGAGGCACGTAACGCGCGCGGTCATGACGGATGCCTATCTTCGCCCGATCCCGCTGAGTGATCCGGCCCCGCCGCGCGGCCCGGTCCATCGCCTTGCCGGTGGATGGGTGCGCTTCACCCATGTCGAGCGGCTGCGCCGCGGCGCGGCCCCCGAGATCGTCGCGGCCAGCGAC
>CBFIFZ010000223.1:0-4024 GCA_965661995.1 Roseicyclus sp. | reverse complement strand
CGCGGTTGTAGGCGACGCCGCCGCCGGTGCCGCCAAGGGTAAAGGCGGGGCGGATGATGGCGGGAAGGCCCACGTATTCGATGGCGTCCATGGCCTGCTGGAGGCCCGCCTTGATGTCGTATTTGCCGTTCGCGCCCTTGGGGGCGGAGATGATGGTGGCCTTGGGGTTCTCGAGGCCGATGCGGTCCATCGCCTCGCGGAACAGCTTGCGGTCCTCGGCCATCTCGATGGCTTCGCGCTTGGCGCCGATCATCTCGACCCCGAATTTCGCCAGCACGCCCATTTCCTCGAGCGCGAGCGAGGTGTTGAGGCCGGTCTGGCCGCCCATCGTGGGCAGGAGCGCGTCGGGGCGTTCCTTCTCGATGATACGGGCCACGACCTCGGGGGTGATCGGCTCGATATAGGTGGCGTCGGCGAGGCCCGGGTCGGTCATGATCGTCGCCGGGTTCGAGTTGACGAGGATGACGCGGTAGCCCTCTTCGCGGAGCGCCTTGCAGGCCTGGGCGCCGGAATAGTCGAACTCGCAGGCCTGGCCGATGACGATCGGACCCGCACCGATGATCATGATCGAGCGGATGTCGGTTCTTTTCGGCATGTCGTCCCCCGGATGTGCGCACAGGCCCGCAGCGCGTGGCGGCGGGCAAATTGGCGTCCTTATAGACATGGCGGACCGGCACGCAACCCGCATCGCGACGCCTGCGACGGTGGCGGGCGATCACGGTGGTTGCCGCAGGGTCAAAATGGCAAAGAGTGAACCGAAGATGACCCGCGGAAGTATCCCTTAAGCGGCAGGACACAACTGGGGGGCATCCACATGTCCGAGATCACGACATATCGCGGCCTCGTTTTCGGGGCGATCGGCGTCCTGGCGGAGACATCCGAGCTTCAGCGGCAGGCCTACAACCTCGCCTTTCGGCAGGCGGGGCTCGATTGGGAGTGGGACACGGAGCGTTACCGCGAGATGCTGCACCGGCCCGGCGGCATGCGGCGGATCGCGGATTACGCCGAAGCGAAAGGCGATCTGGTCGATGCCGAGGCGGTCCATGCCCGCAAGGTGGCCAATTTCCGCGCCGCGGTGCTGCGCGACGGGCTGACGCCCCGGCCCGGCGTGATCGCGATGCTGCAGGCGGCGCAGGCCGCGCGGCTGCCGGTCGCCTGGGTGACGACGACGGGGCGGCAGACGGTCGATCTGATGCTTGCGGGGCTTTCGGGGTCGCTGGCCGAGGCCGATTTCGCCTTCGTGGGCGACCGCGGCATGGTGGAGAACCCCAAACCGGCTCCGGATATCTACAAGCGGGCGCTGGAGGTGCTGGGCCTGTCGCCGAACGAAGTGCTGGCCATCGAGGATACGCCTGAAAGCGCCGAGGCCGCACGAGGTGCGGGCCTGGACACCATCGGGTTTCCCGGCTGGGCGGCGGAAGACCGGGTCTTTCCGCCCGGCGTGCCGGTCGTCACGCGGCTGTCGCCGCAGCTGCTGACACTGCGCGAGGCCGTCTGAGCTACTCGGCGGCCCTCATCTGCCGGTCGGTCGAGAGCGGGTAGAGGTAGTCGCGCGTGAGCGGGACGGCCTCCTGCCGTTTGGCGAGCTGCACCTGGAAGACGCATTGCCGGTTGTGACGGAAGGTGTGTTCGCTGGCCTTGAGGTAGTAGCGCCACATCCGGCAGAAGCGGTCATCGTAGAGGGCGCGTGCCGCATCCTCGTTGGCGGTGAAGCGCGCATGCCAGTGGCGGAGCGTTTCGGCGTAATGCAGGCGCCAGACCTCGATATCGGTGGGGTAGAGGTCAGCCTGTTCGACGGCGGTCGACACCTCGGACAGCGAGGGGCAGTAGCCGCCGGGGAAGATGTATTTGGCGATCCAGGGGCTGGTCGCACCGGGCGGTGCGGTCCGCCCGATGGTGTGGATGAGCGCGATGCCATCCTCGGCCAGGCGGTCGCGGACGGTGTCGAAATACTCGCCGTAATGCGGCGCGCCGACATGTTCGAACATGCCGATCGAGACGATGCGGTCGAACTGGCCGCGGACCGCGCGGTAATCGCGCAGCTCGAAGCGGACACGGTCCGACAGGCCCGCACGTTCGGCGCGCTCGGTGGCGATCTTGTGCTGCTCCTCGGACAGCGTCACGCCCAGCACCTTGGCGCCGTAGTCCTGCGCCAGCGTCAGCGCCATGCCGCCCCAGCCGCAGCCGATCTCGAAGACCTCCATCCCCGGCTCGAGACAGAGCTTGCCCGCGATGTGGTGTTTCTTGGCCGATTGCGCCTGTTCGAGGCTCATGTCGGGGCGGGCGAAATAGGCGCAGGAATACTGCCGGTCCTCGTCGAGGAAGAGGTCATAGAGCGCGCCCGAGAGGTCGTAGTGATGGGCCACGTTCTCCCGCGCGCGGTGGGCGGGGTTGTTCTGGTCGATCCAGCGTTTCCAGCGGCGCAGCCGCGCGCCCCAGCTGCGCCACCAGGCGGTGTTGCGCGCGGCGTTGCGGATGATCAGCGTGAAGAAGGCGTCGAGGTCGTCGCCCGCGATCGTGGCGGTGCCGTCCATGTAGGCCTCGCCCAGTGCCAGTTCGGTCGAAAGCACCAGCCGCCGCGGGAGCGCCGGGTCGGTGAGGGTCAGGTGAACATCCGCCTTGTCCCCCGGCCCGTATCGTCTGGTCGTGCCGTCGGGAAAGGTCAGATCGAAGGCGCCGGTGGTAAAGAACTGGCGCAGCATACCGTCAAGAACTCGGTCCCACATCGCGTTTTCCCCTCGCGTTCGTGGCCTGCTTGAACCTGCGACATTTAGTCTGCACCAAAATGGTTAACGATGAAAGGGGTGGTCGGTGGGGTGGCGGAAACTTGATCTGTGTCAAGTCAAGTTGACAGTTTGTGTGGTCTGATTTCCTGACACACAGCGGGGAGCCAGCCATGCGAATCTGTCTTATCCATCCCAATTATCACTCCGGGGGGGCCGAGATCGCAGGGAACTGGCCGCCGGCCTGGGTCGCCTATATCGCGGGCTCGCTGAAGGCGGCGGGCTATACGGACGTGCATTTCATCGACGCGATGACCGACCACCTGAGCCCCGATCAGCTGCGGGTGAAGCTGGCCGAGATGCAGCCCGACGTGGTGGGCACGACGGCGATCACGCCCTCGATCTACGTGGCCGAGGAGACGCTGGCGGTGGCCAAGGAGGTGCTGCCGAACGTGCGCACGATCCTGGGCGGTATCCACGCGACCTTCATGTACAAGCAGGTGTTGTCGGAGGCGACGGGCATCGACGTGATCGTGCGCGGCGAGGGCGAGGAGATCATCGTCGAGCTGATCCGCGCGATGGACGAGGGGCGCTGGCCCGCGGAGCGCGCGTCGATCAAGGGGTTGGCCTATCGCGACGGCGAGGAGATCGTGGCGACGCCCGCAGCCTCGACCGTCAAGGACCTGGACGGGATCACGCCGGACTGGTCGCTTCTGAAGTGGGACAGCTACATCTACGTGCCGCTGGGCGTGAAGGTGGCGATCCCCAACATGGCGCGGGGCTGTCCCTTTACCTGTTCCTTCTGCAGCCAGTGGAAATTCTGGCGCGACTACCGCGTGCGCGATCCGATCAAGGTCGTGGACGAGATCGAAAACCTGGTGAACGAGCACGGGGTGGGGTTCTTCATCCTTGCCGACGAGGAACCGACGATCAACCGGCGCAAGTTCATCCAGTTCTGTGAGGAACTGATCAAGCGCGACCTGCCCGCCCGCGTGCAATGGGGCATCAACACCCGCGTCACGGATATCTACCGCGACCGGGAATTGCTGTCCTTCTACCGCTCGGCGGGGCTGGTGCATATCTCGCTGGGGACCGAGGCCGCGGCGCAACTGAAGCTCGACCAGTTCAACAAGGAAACCAAGGTCGAGGAGAACAAGGAGGCGATCCGCCTGCTGCGCGACGCCGACATCTTCACCGAGGCACAGTTCATCGTCGGGCTTGATAACGAGACCCCCGAGACGCTGGAGGAAACCTTTCAGATGGCGTGGGACTGGCAGCCGGATCTCGCCAATTGGGCGATG
>CBFIFZ010000222.1:0-4072 GCA_965661995.1 Roseicyclus sp. | reverse complement strand
ATGATGGCGCCCTTGCGCGCCTCGCGCCTCAGCCAGCTGACGACGCGGCGGGTGGTGGCCGCGGCCACGTCGATGCCGCCGCAGACAAGGACGGTGTCGTCGCGCGTCACCTCGTCGAGATCGCTGTCGAGCTTGAAGCCGATCCCGGCCGAACACCAGGCCACGTCACCGCCGTCGCCCACCAGCGTCCAGGAATAAAGCTCCCGCCCCGACATCCGGTTCGCGATCCGCAGCGCTTCGACCGCGCTGGAAAAGCACAGCATGGTGAACTGGTCCAGCAGGACGAAGACGAAGCGGCGAGGGCCAATGTGCTGGGGCATGACGTGCTCTTGGATTTCCCTGTGGCCGCAGCGTCGCTGACCATCTTTCGAGCGAAAGCATTATTTTTCAGCCGGTGCAATCCCCAGTCGGCGCGAATTAGGGCATTGGAAGCGCTGGCCTCCTTGCCTATAAGGCCCCCCGGAGACGAGACCAGAGGAGGCACCGCCATGACCGGAGCGGCCTGGACGAAAACCGACTGGCGCGCCAAGCCGCGCGTGCAGATGCCCGATTATCCCGATGCGGCGGCCCTGAACGCCGTCGAGGCGCAGCTGTCCAAGTATCCGCCGCTGGTCTTCGCGGGCGAGGCGCGCCGCCTCAAGGCCGAGCTGGCCGCCGCCAGCCGGGGCGAGGCGTTCCTGCTGCAGGGCGGCGATTGCGCCGAGAGCTTCGCCGAGTTCTCCGCCGACAACATCCGCGACACCTTCAAGGTGATGCTGCAGATGGCGATGGTGCTGACCTACGGCGCCAAGGTGCCGGTGGTGAAGGTCGGCCGCATGGCCGGTCAGTTCGCCAAGCCGCGCTCGGCGCCGATGGAGGTCGTGGGCGGTGTCGAGATGCCCTCCTACAAGGGCGACATCATCAACGACATCGCGCCCACCCTGGAGGCGCGCGTGCCTGATCCATCCCGTATGCTTCAGGCCTACACGCAGGCCGCGGCCTCGCTGAACCTGCTGCGCGCCTTCTCGACCGGCGGTTTCGCCGACATCCACCGCGTCCACAGCTGGACGCTGGGCTTCACCGACCATGACGATGCCGAGCGATACCGCGACATCGCCAACCGCATCCAGGACAGCCTCGATTTCATGGCGGCGGCTGGCCTGACGGGCGAGACCAACCACGAGCTGTCCACGGTCGATTTCTACACCAGCCACGAGGCGCTTCTGCTGGAATACGAAGAAGCGCTCTGCCGCCTCGATTCGACCTCGGGCAAATGGCTGGCGGGCTCGGGTCACATGATCTGGATCGGCGACCGCACGCGCCAGCCCGACGGCGCACATGTGGAGTTCTGCCGCGGCGTGCAGAACCCCATCGGCCTGAAATGCGGCCCGACCACGACCGAGGAAGACCTCAAGGTCCTCATGGCCAAGCTGAACCCCGAGAACGAGGCCGGGCGCCTGACGCGGATCGCGCGCTTCGGCGCGGGCAAGGTCGGCGACCACCTGCCGCGGCTGATCAAGACCGTCGAGGCCGAAGGCGCCAAGGTCCTGTGGTCCTGCGACCCGATGCACGGCAACGTCATCAAGTCCTCGACCGGCTACAAGACGCGGCCCTTCGACTCGATCCTGCGCGAAGTGCAGGAGTTCTTCGACATCCACCGCGGCGAGGGCACGATCCCCGGCGGCGTGCATTTCGAGATGACCGGCAAGGACGTGACCGAGTGCACCGGCGGCATGCGGGCCGTGACCGACGAGGACCTGTCCTCGCGCTACCATACCGCCTGCGACCCGCGGCTGAATGCGTCGCAATCGCTGGAACTGGCCTTCCTCGTGGCCGAGGAGCTTCAGAAAAGCCGCGAGGCGCTGCGCGCCGTCGTCTGAACGGCCTCGGGCGGGCGCGATGCCGCGCCTGCCCGTGGATCAAACCGACGGTCGGCCAGGGCCGCACCGTGTCGTGTTGATCGCACCGGACCCACCGGCCAAAAGCATGCGCGTCGTGTCGATACCCGCGGTCGGGTCGGTGTCCAACCGCCCCCCGTCGCCCGATGCGCCGCTTGCTTGACGCTCGGGTCGAATTGCTTACCCATTCGCGACCATGACGATTACAATGATCGCGGCAAGGGGAGAGGCATCAGGTGGTTAACGGGACGAAGACGGGCGTCATCGCCTCGATGACCGCCTATGCCGCGCGCGAAGGCATGGACGGCGCAGGCCACGGCTGGAGCTGGGAGATGCGCAGCGTCAACGGTCGCGGGCTCGAGATGCGGCTGCGACTGCCCGACGGGCTCGGCGCGCTCGAGGCGCCGCTGCGCAAGCGCCTGTCCGAGGTGCTGGCGCGCGGATCGGTGACGCTGTCCTTGCGACTGACGCGCGAGACCGGGCATGCCGGGGCGCTCGACCCCGCGCGGCTTGCCGCGGCTCTGGCCCAGATGGCTCAGGTTCGCGCAGCCGCCGAGGCCGAGGGCCTCGCGGTGGCCGCCGTCAGCCCTGCCGAGGTTCTCACTCTGCGTGGCCTGGCCGAGGCGGGCGACAGCGCCGCACTTCCGCCGCTCGAAACGCTGATGGCCGATGCAGAGCCGCTGATCTCCGGGTTCCTCGAGATGCGCATGGCCGAAGGCCAGGCATTGGCCGTGCTGCTCACAGGCCAGATCGACCGGATCGCGGCGCTGGTCGCCGAGGCCGAAAAAGCCGCCGCGGCCCGCGCGGAACCGCAGGCCGCGCGCCTGCGCACCGCGATCGAGAGCCTGCTCGAGACGACCGATCTCGACGAGGCACGCCTCGCACAGGAGGTCGCACTGCTGGCGGTTAAGACCGACGTGACCGAAGAGATCGACCGCCTGCGCGCGCATGTCACCGCGGCGCGCGACCTTCTGGCGACGGGCGGCCCGGTGGGGCGCAAGCTCGACTTCCTGATGCAGGAGTTCAACCGCGAGGCCAACACGCTCTGTTCCAAGTCTCAGGACGCACGGCTGACGGCCATCGGGCTTGACCTCAAACTGGCCATCGACCAGACCCGCGAGCAGGTCCAGAACGTGGAGTGAGCATGGCCCAGGCGCCCACCGTGCCCCGAAGGGGTCTCTTGATCATCCTGTCCTCGCCCTCGGGCGCGGGCAAGTCGACGCTGGCGCGGCGGCTGATGGAGTGGGACCCCTCGCTCAGCTTCTCGGTCTCGGCCACGACGCGCCCGCCCCGGCCCGGCGAGATCGACGGCGAGCATTATCATTTCCTCGACGATGCACGTTTCAAGGCGATGGTGGCCGATGGCGCGATGCTGGAACACGCCCATGTCTTCGGCAATTTCTACGGCTCGCCCATGGCGCCCGTGGCCGAGGCGATCGACGCAGGGCGCGACGTGCTCTTCGACATCGACTGGCAGGGCGCGCAGCAGATCCGCAACTCGGCTCTGGGACGGCACACGCTGTCGATCTTCATCCTGCCGCCTTCGATCCCCGAGTTGAAGCGGCGGCTCGAGACCCGCGGGCAGGACGGGCCCGAGGTGATCGCCAAGCGGATGCAGAAAAGCTGGGACGAGATCAGCCATTGGGACGGCTACGACTACGTCCTGGTCAACGACGATCTCGACGCGAGCTTCGAGCGGCTGACGACCATCGTCACCGCCGAACGGTTGCGCCGCGAACAGCAGCCGGGGCTGGCCGGCCACGTGCGGCGGCTGCACGACGAATTCCTGGAGGAACAGGCATGATCTACGCGCTTGACGGCATCGCCCCCGTGATCGACCCCGACAGCTGGGTCGCACCCGACGCCAATCTCATCGGGCGCGTCGTGCTGGAGGCGGGCGCGAGTGTCTGGTTCGGCGCCACGCTGCGCGGCGACAACGAGGAGATCCGCGTCGGAGAAGGCTCGAACGTGCAGGAGAACTGCGTCTTTCACACCGACATGGGCTACCCGCTGACCATCGGGAGGAACTGCACGATCGGGCACAAGGCGATGCTTCACGGCTGCACCATCGGCGAGGGGTCGCTGGTTGGCATGGGGGCCACGATCCTGAACGGCGCGGTGATCGGCGCGGGCTGCCTCATCGGCGCGGGCGCGCTGGTGCCCGAGGGCAAGGTCATTCCCGATGGCGCGCTGGT
>CBFIFZ010000221.1:0-4092 GCA_965661995.1 Roseicyclus sp. | reverse complement strand
CTTGGGGGCGCGAGGCGGCGAAGACGTCAGGCGGAGCGCCTCAGAGCTTGCCGGTCAGCTCCGGCACTGCGTCGAACAGGTCGGCGACAAGGCCGTAATCGGCGACCTGGAAGATCGGCGCCTCTTCGTCCTTGTTGATCGCAACGATAACCTTGCTGTCCTTCATGCCGGCAAGGTGCTGGATCGCCCCCGAGATGCCGACCGCGATATAAAGCTCGGGCGCCACGACCTTGCCGGTCTGGCCGACCTGCCAGTCGTTCGGCGCATAACCCGAGTCGACCGCCGCGCGGGAGGCGCCGACCGCGGCACCCAGCTTGTCGGCCAGACCCTCGATAAGGGCGAACTGTTCGGCCGAGCCAAGCGCGCGGCCGCCCGAGACGACGATGCCCGCAGAGGTCAGCTCGGGCCGGTCCGAAGCCGCGACCTTGTCCTCGACCCAGGAGGACAGCGCCGAAGCGGCGGGCGCCTCCACCATCTCGACCGCCGCCGAATTGCCCGTGCCGGCCGCCTCGAAGGTGGAGGTGCGGAAGGTCACGACCTTCTTCGCATCGGAAGACTTCACGGTCTGGATCGCGTTGCCCGCGTAGATCGGGCGCTCGAACGTGTCGGCATCGACGACGCCCGAGGCGTCCGAGATCACCATCACGTCCAGCATCGCCGCGACGCGCGGCATGATGTTCTTGGCGTCCGTCGTCGCGGGCGCGACGATGTGGCTGTAGTCGCCGGCAAGGCCCACGATCAGATCGGCCGTGGCCTCGGCCAGCCGGTGACCGAGGCTCTCGCCTTCGGCACAAAGCACCTTGGCCACACCCGCGATCGTCGCCGCCTGCTCCGCCGCCGCCTTGGCGGACGCGCCGGCGCACAGCACCGTCACCTCGCCCAGCTTGGCCGCCGCAGTGACCGCCTTGGCGGTCGCATCCATGTTCAGCTCGCCCGAGCTCACCTCGGCCAGAAGAAGAACCGCCATCAGATCACCCCCGCTTCGTCCTTGAGTTTCGCGATCAGCTCGTCGACCGAGCCCACCTTGACGCCGGCCTTGCGGGTCTCGGGCTCGGTGGTCTTGACGATCTCCAGCCGCGGCGTGACGTCGACGCCGTAATCGGCGGCCGTCTTCTCATCCAGCGGCTTCTTCTTCGCCTTCATGATGTTCGGCAGCGACGCATAGCGCGGCTCGTTCAGGCGCAGGTCGACCGAGATGATCGCCGGCATCTTGACCTTGATCGTCTGCAAACCGCCGTCCACTTCACGGGTGACGACCGCCGCGTCGCCCTCGACGGAAACCTCCGAGGCGAAGGTGGCCTGGCTCCAACCCAGCAGCGCAGAAAGCATCTGCCCCGTCGCGTTCATGTCGTTGTCGATCGCCTGCTTGCCGCAGAGCACGAGGCCAGGGGCCTCTTCCTCGACGACCTTGGCCAGGATCTTGGCCACCGCCAGCGGCTCGATATCCTGGTGCACGTCGTCGGCGGCCACCACGAGGATCGCGCGGTCCGCACCCATCGCCAGCGCGGTGCGCAGGGTTTCCTGCGCCTGCTTGACGCCGATCGAGACGGCGACGACCTCTTCGGCCTTGCCGGCTTCCTTCAGGCGGATCGCTTCCTCGACCGCGATCTCGTCGAAGGGGTTCATCGACATCTTGACGTTGGCGAGATCGACCCCGGACCCATCCGCCTTGACGCGGACCTTCACGTTGTAGTCGATCACACGCTTGACGGGCACAAGTACCTTCATGCGGACCTCTCCTCTCTCGCGGCGCCTCCCCGGCGCCGCATGCCGTTTCAAGGGGGAGTGATAGTGCGATCAGGGGGTGGAAAACAGGTCAAAATCGACGCGGCAGGGTCAACCGACGCCGCGTCAGACCGGATTCACGCGCAACCAGAGCTCGGCGGCGATGGCGCCGTAGCAGGCGAGCGAGCCGAGAAAGACGAAGACGTGCCAGATCGTGTTGTGGAACGGCAGCTTGGACCACAGCAGGAACGCAATGCCTGAAGAATAGGTGATCCCCCCCGCCGCCAGCAGCCAGAACCCGGTGGGGCTGAGGCCCGACACCAACGGCCCGCCCCAGAGAGCGCCCGCCCAGCCGAGACCGAGGTAAAGCGGGATCGACAGCCAGCCCAGCCGCGACGAGAACAGGATCAGCAGGGCGCCGACGGCGGCCACCGTCCAGATCGCCACGAGGAACGCGCCCTGCCCGGCGGCCAGGATGGCAAAGGGCGTGTAGGTGCCCGCGATCTTGAAATAGATCGCCGACTTGTCGAAGCGGCGCAGCCACTCGACCCATGCGGGGCGCTGCAACAGGTTGTAGGCGGCGGAGAACGACCACATCGCGAGGCCGGTCGCGACATAGACCGCCACGGCGGCCACCAGCGCCGGTTCACCGATCCAGATGGCGGTCATGACGATCAGGATGGGCCCGCCGACCAATGCGGCACCGATCCCCGAGGCATGAACGATGGCGTCGGAGATATATTCGGCCCGGGAATAGGGGCGGGTGCCAGTGATGTGGCTCATGTGCAGAAAGATAGTGTAATCAGCCGAAGACGCAAAACAGACGTTGCGGCACAAGCTCGTCAGATCGCCTTGCGCGCTTTCAGCGCGGCCGAGATCGTCCCGTCATCGAGGTAGTCCAACTCGCCCCCGATCGGCACGCCCTGCGCCAGCGAGGTGACGGAAACGCCCGCCCCCTCCAGCGCATCGGCGATGTAATGGGCGGTGGTCTGCCCGTCGACGGTGGCGTTGAGCGCAAGGATGACCTCCGAGACGCTTTCGCCCGTCACGCGGTCCAGAAGCTTGGGGATGCGCAAGTCCTCGGGCCCGATGTCATCGAGCGCCGAGAGGGTGCCGCCCAGCACATGGTAGCGCCCGGCAAAGGCGCCGCCCCGCTCCATCGCCCAAAGGTCGGCGACATCTTCCACCACGCAGATCTGCCCGTTCGCGCGCCGATCGTCGGAACAGATCGGGCACAGGTCGGCGGTGCCGATATTGCCGCAGTTCAGGCATTCGCGCGCCGTTTCGGCCACGCGCGCCATGGTCTCGGCCAAGGGGCGCATCAGCGCCCCCCGCTTCTTGATCAGCTGCAGCACGGCGCGCCTTGCCGACCGGGGGCCAAGCCCCGGCAGGCGGGCCATGATCTCGATCAGGGCCTCGATATCCTTGGGCGCGTCGGCCATGGCCTTGCCTCAGAACGGCATCTTCATGCCGGGCGGCAGGCCCATGCCTTCGGTCAGCTTGGCCATTTCCTCCTGGCTCTTCTCCTGCGCCTTCGACTGCGCATCCTTGATCGCGGCGAGGATCAGGTCCTCGACCACTTCCTTGTCGTCCTGGTTGAAGATCGACGGGTCGATATCCAGCCCGATCAGCTCGCCCTTGGCGGTTGCCGTCGCCTTCACGAGGCCTGCGCCAGAGGCACCCTCGACCGTAATGGTCTCGAGCGCGTCCTGCATCTCGGCCATCTTGGTCTGCATCTCCTGCGCCTGTTTCATGATCTTGGCCATGTCGCCAAGACCGCCCAAACCTTTCAGCATCGGTTCATTCTCCGTTTACGTCATTCGTCATCGAACGGGTCCCAATCCTCGGGGAGGTCGTCGGGATCCGGCAATTCCGGCAGCGCCTCGGCCTGGGCCTGCGCCTGAAGTTCCTCGCGCGTGCGGATGGCGGCGATCTTCGCCTCGGGGAAGGCCGCCTTGACCGCCTGCAGAAGCGGGTGCTTCTCGACCTCGGCCTCGAGCGCGTGGCGCTCGGCCTGCTCGCCCTCGGCGATGGTCTGCCCGCCACCCTCGCGCACGGTCGAGATGATCCAGCGCGCACCCGTGGCCAGTTGTAGCGCGCGGCCAAGGCGCTGCGCCAGGTCGGTGGGCGCCGTCTCGGTCGGCTCAAACTCGATCCGGCCGGGGGCGTAGGCCACAAGGCGCAGGCAGGTCTTCACCTCGACCAGAAGCTTGATGTCGCGGGCCTGTTCGATCAGGGCGACCACCGCGTCGAAGGTCGGGTAAAGCGACAGGTCCGGCCCCGGCTGCGGCTGCAGCGCCGCCTGCGGGCCACCGGTGTTGCGCAGCACGGGCGCCTGCGCGCGCGGCGCATGAACCGGGCCGCCAC
>CBFIFZ010000220.1:0-4127 GCA_965661995.1 Roseicyclus sp. | reverse complement strand
CGCCGATGTCGGCGTGATGATCTCGGCCAGCCACAACCCCGCGACGGACAATGGCATCAAGTTCTTCGGCCCCGACGGCTTCAAGCTCAGCGACGAGGCCGAGATGGAGATCGAGGCCCTGGTCGCGGGCGAATTCGAGGCCGCGCAGGCCGAGAACATCGGCCGCGCCAAGCGCATCGACGACGGCCGCTTCCGCTATGTCGAGCGCGTCAAGAGCACCTTTCCCCAGGGGCTGACGCTCGACGGGCTCAAGGTGGTGATCGACTGCGCCAATGGCGCGGCCTACCGCGCCGCGCCCGAGGTGCTGTGGGAACTGGGGGCCGAGGTCATCGCCATCGGCGTCTCGCCCGACGGGTTCAACATCAACGCGGGCGTCGGCTCGACCGCGCCCGAGGCGGCGGCGGCGAAGATCCGCGAGACCGGGGCGGATGTGGGCATCTGCCTCGACGGGGATGCGGACCGGGTGATCCTGCTCGACGAGACCGGCGCCGTCGCCGACGGCGACCAGATCATGGCGCTTTTCGCGGCCCGCTGGGCCGAGGAGGGGCGGCTCAAGGCCCAGACGCTCGCCGCGACGGTGATGTCGAACCTCGGGCTGGAGCGGTTCCTTGGCGAACGCGAGATCAAGCTGCACCGCACCGCGGTCGGCGACCGCTACGTCGTCGAGGCGATGCGCGCCCATGGGCTGAACCTGGGCGGCGAGCAGTCGGGCCATATCGTGATGACGGATTACGCCACCACGGGCGACGGGCTGATCGCGGGTCTGCAGTTCCTGGGCGAGATGGTCCGCACGGGCCGGCCCGCGAGTGCGCTTGCGCGCAGTTTCGAGACCGTGCCGCAGCTGTTGAAGAACGTGCGCTACACGGCCGGGCAGGCCCCGCTGGACCTGCCCGCCGTGCAGGCAGCGATCGCGGCGGGCGAGGCGAAGCTGAGCGGGCAGGGGCGCTTGTTGATCCGCAAGTCGGGGACGGAACCCCTGATCCGCGTCATGGCCGAGGCCGAGGACGAGGCGCTGATGCTGGCCGTGGTCGACGAGATCGTCGGCGCGGTCGAGGCGGCGGTCTGAGCGGGCGGCGATTTTTGAAAAAATCGCAAGGGAAGGGGGCGCGCCGCTTCGCGGCGCGAACGAATTTTCGCACGAAAATTCGATCCGGCCCTTTGATTTTTGCTATGAAAATTCCGCCGCGGGTTGCGAATTTTCCTACGAAAATTCGGGGGGCTCTGCCCCCGGCCTGCGGCCTCCCCCGGGATACTTGTGAAACGGAGAAGCGGGATCAGCCGAGGGCGGGTCGACCGGCCACGTAGGTCTGCACGATGGCCCGGTCGTCGCCCATCATGATCGTCGGGAAGACCGCCTGCCAGATATCCTCGGCCCGTGCCGAGGCCTGAGCGATGCCGGGGGTCGAGGCAAGGTCGAGCACCACGAGGTCGGCCTCGTGGCCCGGCGCGAGCCTGCCGATCCGGTCGCCCAGGCGCAGGGCCTCGGCCGAGGCACCGGTGGCGAGCCAGAGAAGCTCGGAGGGGTGCAGCGCGATGCCCCTGAGCTGCCCGATCTCGTAGGCCGCGGCCATGGTCCTGAGCATGGAAAAGGACGAGCCGCCGCCGGTGTCGGTGGCCAGCCCCACGCGCATACGCGCGCGCAGTCCCATGTCGAACAGCCCCGAGCCGATGAAGCTGTTCGACGTCGGGCAATGGACCACGGCCGCGCCGACCTCGGCCAGCCGGTCGATCTCGCGGGGCTCGAGGTGGATGGCGTGGCCGAAAAGACCGTTCGGCCCCAGCAGCCCATGCGCCTCGTAGGTGTCGAGATAGTCGCGCGCCTGCGGGTAGAGGGATTTCACCCAGGCGATCTCGTCGGTCTGCTCGCTCAGGTGCGTCTGCATCAGGCAGTCGGGGTGCTCGGCCCAGAGCGCGCCGAGCGCCTCGAGCTGCGCTTGCGTGGAGGTGGGCGAGAAGCGCGGTGTGATGATGTAGGAGAGCCGATCCACCCCGTGCCAGCGCGCCAGCAGCGCCCGGCTGTCGTCATGGGCCGATTGCGCGCTGTCGCGTAAGGTCTCGGGCGCGGTGTCGCGGTCCATGCAGGTCTTGCCTGCGAGCGCCCGCATGCCGCGCGCCTGCGCCGCCTGGAAGAAGGCGTCGACGCTCTCGGGGTGGATGGTGCAATAGCTGGCCACCGTGGTGGTGCCATTGGCGATGAGCAGGTCGAGGTAGCGCCCCGCCACCTCCGCGGCATAGGCGGGATCGCCGAAGCGTGCCTCCTCGGGGAAGGTGTAGCTGTTCAGCCAGTCGATCAGCCGCTTGCCCCAGCTCGCGATGATCGCGGTCTGCGGGTAATGGGCATGGGCATCGACAAACCCCGGCAGGATCAGCGCGTCGCCGTGGTCCGTCACCGGGACGCCGGGGTGGCGCGCGCGCAGCCCGGCCCCATCGCCCAGCTCGGCGATCAGCCCGTCGCGGACCAGCAGGCCGCCCCGCCGGTCGTGCCGCGCCGCCCCGCGTCCTTCGATGAAAGGATCGCCGCCGAAGGCCAGCGTCTGCCCGAGGATCAGTCGTTCCGTCATCGCGCCGGTCCTTTTCCGCCCATTCGCCCCCCCGGTGATAGCCGCCCGGACCGCGCTATGTTAGGGGCAAATCACGGGTGCGGCGCGCGAAAACGGGGGCAGACATGGCCGAGCAGGACGACCAGGTGATCGAGCGCGGCGAGGAGACCGACGAGGACCGCGACGCCTACGCGCTCGACGACAGCCTGCGCGGGCACTTGCGTGCGCTGGTGGCCGCGGGCGATGTCGCGGGCATCGACGCGCTGATGGAGCCGCTCCATCCCGCCGATATCGCCGACCTTCTGGAACAGGTATCCGAGGGGGAACGCGCCGCCTGGCTCGGGCTCTGGTCGCGGGGCATCGACGGCGAGGTGCTGTCGGATCTCGACTGGGGCCTCCGCGAGGAGGTGATCGGCCTCCTGCCCGACGACGTCCTGGCCGATGCGGTGCGCGAACTGGACAGCGACGACGTGGTCGACCTGGTGGAAGACCTCGAGGACGCGCAGATCGAGGCGATCCTCGACGTGCTCGAGCCCTCCGACCGTGTCGCCGTCGAACAGGCGCTCGCCTATCCCGAGGACAGTGCGGGCCGCCTGATGCAGCGCGAGGTGGTCCATGCCCCCGAGCACTGGACCGTGGGCGAGATGATCGACTACCTGCGCGCCCACAAGCGCGACCTGCCCGAGCAGTTCTACCATGTCGTCCTGACCGACCCGCGGATGAAGCCCACCGGCCATGTCACCCTGGGCCGGCTCCTGTCCTCCGCCCGCAAGACGCCCTTGCGGGAGATCACCGAGGACAGTTTCCGCATGATCCCCGCGACCCAGCACGAGGATGACGTGGCCTATGCCTTCAACCAGTATCACCTGATCTCGGCCCCCGTGGTGGACGAGGACGGCCGCCTTGTGGGCGTCATCACCATCGACGACGCGATGATCGTGCTCGACGAGGCCGCCGAGGAGGACCTGCTGAAGCTGGCCGGCGTGGGCGAGGAATCGAGCCTCTCGGACCGGATCGTCGAGACCACGAAGCAGCGGTTTCCCTGGCTTTTCGTGAACCTGATCACGGCGATCCTCGCCTCGCTCGTCATCGCCCAGTTCGAAGAGGCGATCACCCAGATCGTGGCGCTGGCCGTGCTGATGCCGATCGTCGCATCCATGGGCGGCAACGCCGGTACCCAGTCGCTGACGGTGGCGGTGCGGGCGCTGGCCACGCGCGACCTGACCCGGTCGAACCTGATGCGGGTCGTCACCCGCGAGGCCGTGGTGGGGCTGATCAACGGGGTGGCCTTCGCCGTCGTGATGGGGATCGTCGGGGTGGTCTGGTTCGGCTCGCCCGCGCTGGGGGCCGTGATCGCGGCGGCGATGGTGATCAACCTGCTGGTGGCGGGGCTGGCGGGCATCCTGATCCCCGTCGTGCTGGAGCGGATGAGGATCGACCCGGCGCTCGCCTCGGGCGCCTTCGTGACGACGGTGACCGACGTGGTGGGCTTCTTCGCCTTCCTCGGGCTGGCGGTGGTGTTCCTGCTCTGAGCCTGTTCACGCTTCCTTAACCCCGCCGTGGCAGGGTCGCTGGCCATGGACATGT
>CBFIFZ010000219.1:0-4154 GCA_965661995.1 Roseicyclus sp. | reverse complement strand
GCGAGGTGCGGCAGGCGCTGTTTCCGCACGCCGATGTCCTGATCTGGGGCACGCAGGAGGCGCGCGTTCAGGGCGCGGACCTGTTGATCTGCGCGGGGCTGAACGAGGGCGCATGGCCCGCCGCGCCGCCCGCCGATCCCTGGCTGAACCGCAAGCTGCGCGCGGAAGCAGGGCTGCGCCTGCCCGACCGGGTGATCGGGCTGTCGGCGCATGATTTCCAGCAGGCCGCCATGGCGCCCGAGGTCTGGCTGACCCGCGCGCGGCGCAACGCCGAAACCGACACCGTCCCTTCCCGCTGGCTGAACCGGCTGGTGAACCTGCTCGACGGCGCAAGCGCCGAGACGAAAGCGGCGCTGCAACACATGCGCACCCGCGGCGACGCCTATGTCGCGCTGGCCGAGCGCACCCTCAGCCCCGAGGCCAATGTCGAGTTCGAACCGCGACCGGCCCCCGCGCCGCCCGCCGCCGCCCGGCCCGAGCAACTCAGCGTGACGGAGGTCGAGACGTTGATCCGCGACCCCTACGCGATCTATGCCAAGCGTGTCCTGCGCCTGCGCGCCCTCGACCCGCTGCGGGCCGACCCCGACGCGCGGTTGCGCGGCACGATCCTGCACGACATCCTGCATCGCTTCGTGGACGAAACCCGCGCGGGGCTTCCCGACCGCGACAGCGCCCAAACCCTCCTCATGGCGATCACTGATGACGAACTGGCCAAGGCGGCCCCCTTTCCCGCCGTCCGCCTTCTCTGGCGCGCGCGGATGGCGCGGGTGGCGGGGTTCATCCTCGACACCGAAACCGCGCTGCGCGCCCGCGGAACCCCCGATTTCCTTGAAACGACAGGCACTTGGCCCGTCCCCGGTACCGGCGTCACGCTGAGTGTGCGCGCCGACCGGCTGGATGTGCAGACCGACGGGACGCTTGCAATCTACGATTACAAATCCGGCAGCCCGCCCACCGCCGACCAGGAACGCGCCTTTTCCAAGCAGCTCTGGATCGAGGCGCTTATGGCCGAAGCCGGGGCCTTCGAAGGCCTGGCCGCGGGGCATCGGGTGGGGCGTATCGGCTATATCGGCCTCGGCTCCGGCCCGAGGTTCGATCCCGTCGAGGTCGACCCGACCGCGCTGCGCGAGATCGGCGAGGGGCTGGTGAAACGCCTTGCGCATATGCGCGACGCGGCCACCGGCTTCCCCTCGCGCCGGTCGGTCAGGGACACGCGCTTTGCGGGCGATTACGACCAGCTCGCGCGCCACGGCGAATGGGACGAGGCGATGGAGGCCACCCTCATCCCCGTGGGGCAGGAGGGCACGGCATGAACGACGCGAGCCTCGCCCAGATCACCGCCGCCAACCCAGCCACCTCGACCTGGCTTTCGGCCAACGCGGGCTCGGGCAAGACCCGCGTGCTGACCGACCGGGTGGCGCGGCTCTTGCTGCAAGGCGTCAAGCCCGAGCGCATCCTGTGCCTGACCTATACCAAGGCCGCGGCGATGGAGATGCAGAACCGCCTGTTCCGCCGTCTGGGCGAATGGGCGATGATGCCCGACGCGACGCTGCGCGCCACGCTGCAGGAGATCGGCGAGGGCAGCATCGACGCGGACCGGTTGCGCGCCGCGCGCACGCTCTTTGCCCGCGCGATCGAGGCGCCGGGCGGGCTGAAGATCCAGACCATCCACTCCTTCTGCGCCGCCGTCCTGCGCCGCTTCCCGCTCGAGGCGCGCGTCAGCCCCGGCTTCACCGAGATCGACGAGCGCGTGCAGACCCGGCTGATCGCCGATCTGATGGACGAAATGGCCGAACAGGATGCCCCTGCGCTGACCGGCCTGACCGCGTGGCTGGGCGAGGAGGACGGGCTGCGCCGTCTCGCCCGCGAGGTGGCAGGAAAGGCCGAGGCCTTCGCGCCGCCTTGGGACTGGGAGGCGATCTGCGACTGGGCGGGGATCGACGCGGGAACGACCGAAGAAACCCTCCTCTCCATTGCGCTCGACGGGACCGAGGCCGCGCTCGTGGCGGCCCTTGTTCCTCACCTCGACCTGGGCGTTCAGGCGCAGGCGAAGCTGGCCGAACGGCTGGCGCGGTTGCCGTGGGCCGCGATGACGCTGTCCGATCTGGAACGGCTCGAGGCCACCTGCCTCACCCAGTCGGGTGAGAAGGAAGGCCAGCCGCGGGCCATCGCCAACGCCAAGGTCCGCACCGCGATGGGCGCCGATCTCGTCGCCGGATATGACGCGCTTGCCACCCGCGTGGCCGAGGCCCGCCCCCTCCGCCTTGCGCTGATGACCGCGCGGCGCACCCATGCGCTGCACCGCTTCGCCGCCGGGTTCCTGCCGCGCTACCAGCGCGCCAAGGCCGCGCGCGGCTGGCTCGATTTCGACGACCTGATCCGCGGCACGCTGCGCCTCTTGACCGCCGAGAAGATGGCGCAATGGGTGCTCTTCCGCCTCGACGGCGGGATCGACCACATCCTCGTCGACGAGGCGCAGGACACCAGCCCCCCGCAGTGGCAGATCGTGCAGACACTGGCCGAGGAATTCGCCGCCGGCGAAGGCGCGCGCACCGACGTGACCCGGACGATCTTCGTGGTGGGCGACAAGAAACAGTCGATCTATTCCTTCCAGGGCGCGGACCCCGCGGGCTTCGACCGGATGCGCACGCATTTCGCCGCGCGGCTGGCCGAGGTCGGCCAACCCTTCCAGTCGCGCGAGTTGAAACACTCCTTCCGCTCGGCCCCCGTGATCCTGCAGCTGGTCGATGCCGTCGCGCAGCGCGCAGGCCAGCCCGGTGTCGGCGCGGGTGTCGAACACCTCGCCTTTCACGCGGCAATGCCCGGCCGCGTCGACCTCTGGCCTGTGGTGGAGCCGTCCGAAAAGGCCAAGCCGCCCGAATGGGACGACCCGCAGGATATCGTGGCCGACGACCACCACTCCAACATCCTTGCCCAGACCATCGCCGAACGGATCGCCGCGATGCTGGCCGCCGGCGAGCCGTTGCCGGGCAAGGACGGGCCGCGCCCGATCATGGCGGGCGATATCCTGATCCTCGTGCAAAGCCGCTCGCCGCTCTTCCGCAAGATCATCGCCGCCCTCAAGGAGGCGCGGCTGCCGGTGGCTGGAGTGGACCGCTCGGACCTGACCGCGCCGCTTGCGGTCAAGGACCTGATCGCGCTGATGCGCTTTCTCTCGCTGCCCGAGGATGACCTGTCGCTGGCCGCCGTGCTGCGCTCGCCCATCGGCGGCTGGTCCGAGGATGCGCTCTTCCGCCTCGCCCATCCGCGCCCCCGCGGTGCCTCGCTCTGGGAGGTGCTGCGCAAGGCCGAGGCCGACCACCCGCAGACCGTCGCCATGCTCCGTGACCTGCGCAACAAGGCCGATTTCCTGCGCCCCTACGACCTGCTGGAACAGGCGCTGATCGTCCATGACGCGCGCCGCCGCCTGGTCGCGCGGCTGGGCCCCGAGGCCGAGGACGGCATCGACGCGATGCTCGCGCAGGCGCTGAACTACGAGGCGATGGAGGTGCCCAGCCTGACCGGGTTCGTCGGCTGGCTCGAGGCGGGCGAGGTCACCGTCAAGCGCGACCTCGCGCAGGCGGGCGGGCAGATCCGGGTGATGACCGTGCATGGCGCCAAGGGGCTGGAGGCCCCCGTCGTCATCCTGCCCGACACGGGTTACCGACAGGGCCGGGGCGGCGCGCGGATCGACCTTGTCACGCCCGAGGGCGGACCGCTGGTTTGGGCGAAAACCGCCGACGCGACCGAGGCCGTTCAGGCCGCGCTCGACGCGCAGAAGGCGCGCGAGGCGGAAGAGCGCAACCGCCTGCTTTATGTCGCCATGACCCGCGCGGAAAGCTGGCTGATCGTGGCCGCCGCGGGCAAGACCGCGACCAGGGACGGCGGGCCGGAAACCAGCTGGTACGAGACCATCCGCGACGGGCTGGAGCAGCTTGCGCCCACGCAGCTTCTGCTGCCGGAAATCCCCGGTACAGGCCTCCGCCTGCAATCGGGCGACTGGACGCCGCTCGCGCCCGCACCCTTGCCCGAGACCGCCCCCCCGCCTCTGCCCGGCTGGGCCACCGAGCCCGCGCCCCCCTCGCGCCGCGAGGTGCAGGCGCGCATGCCCTCCGACCTTGGCGGTGCCAAGATCGTCGCGGGCGCCGATGCGG
>CBFIFZ010000218.1:0-4167 GCA_965661995.1 Roseicyclus sp. | reverse complement strand
GTCCGGTTCACGTTCTTCAGGTTATGCGTCTGAGAGGCCGACACGACCGTGTGGACCGCATCCACCCCCGCCCCCGCCGCGCGCTCGGCGCCGCGCAAATTCGGGATCAGCGCCGTGATCACCGCCCCCTCGGGCCGGTCGATACCCGCCAGCACCGCCTCGGCATCGGCCAGTTGCGGCACCGCGCGCGGGCTGACGAAGCTGGTCACCTGCATGTGCCGCAGCCCCGAGGCGAAGAGCGCGTTAACGATCTCGATCTTGCGCTCGGTCGGAATGAACGCCGCCTCGATCTGGAAGCCGTCGCGCGGCCCCACCTCGCAGATGGTGACGCGGGCGCCCTCGGGCACGGGGGGGATTGCTGTGGCACTTGCCATGTCCATCGGTCCTCTGGTCGGGGCGGGTCGCGCGCATGATGCCCCGCCGGAAATCCGGCCTTCAAGGGGGCCGCGGCGAGACTTCACCAATCGACGCCAAGCCATGAAATTTCGTGATACCACCCTCGCCACCCCCGGAACCCCCCTTGAAAAACGCCGCAGGATCGCATCCCCTGCCCCTTGGGTTTTTACTGGGAGGAGAAAACCAGATGATCTTTCGCACCCTGACAACCGTGAAGCTGGGGGCCGCGCTGGCCGCCACGATGACGCTGACGGCCCTGCCCGCCAGCGCGACCGAGTGCATCGCGCCCTCGAACCCCGGCGGCGGCTGGGACTTCACCTGCCGCACGATCGGCCGCATCCTGACCGAGCTCGACCTTGTCGACGGCAACGTGCAGGTCACCAACATGCCCGGCGGCGTGGGCGCCGTGACCTTCGCCATGGTCGCGACCGAGCGCGCCGATGACGCCGAGCTGATCGTCGCCACCTCGACCGTGGGCATCACGCAGATCGCGCAGGGCCGCTACCCCGCGCCGCTCGAGACGATGCGCTACCTCGCCATGCTGGGCGCCGACGTGGGCGTGATCGCCGTGGACAACGACAGCGAGATCCAGACGCTGGCCGAGCTGAACGAGGCGATGGCCGCCGACCCGACCGCACTGGTCACCGCCGGGTCCTCCGGCGCGGGTGGCTGGGACCACATCCGCCTTCTGATGGTCGCACAAGAGGCCGGCGTCGAAGACCTCGGCGCGATCCGCTGGGTGCAGTTCGACGGCGGCACCGATGCCGTGACCCAGATGATGGGCGGCCAGATCGACGTGGTCTCGACCGACCTGGGCGAGATCGCGGGCTTCGTCGAATCGGGCGACATCCGCGTGCTCGCGGCGCTGAGCGACGAGCCGATCCCGGCCTTCCCCGAGATCCCCACGGCGATCAGCCAGGGCGTTGACGTGACCGGCTACAACTGGCGCGGCCTCTACACCGGCGGCGACGTCACCGACGAGCAGTACGCCGAGTGGGTCTCGAAGCTGGAAACGCTCTACAACTCGCCCGAATGGCAGGAAGCGGCCACCGCATCGGGCCTCGTCCCGATCTGGCGCGGCGGCGAAACCTTCGAAGCCTTCGTCCGTGAACAGGCCGAGGTGATGGAGCAGATTTCGCGCGATATCGGCGTTATCGAATGAGCGTAAGGATGCTGGGCGTCGCGATCTTCGTGATCGCGGCGCTCTACACGCGACAGGCGGGGACCTATGCCATCACCTTCGGCGATGTGCTGGGGCCGACGGTGTTTCCGATCATCGTGGGCATACCCATGATGATCCTCTCCGCCTCGCTGGTCGTGTTTCCCACGGGGCAGGTCGATTGGCCTGCCCCGCAGCGGATGTGGCGGCAGGCGGCCGCGCTTGCCGTGCTGGTGGGCTACACGATGACGCTCGAGCCGCTCGGCTTTCCGCTGTCCACCTTCGCGCTCATCGCGCTGATCGGCATCATCCTTGGCGGTGCGCCGTGGAGGGCCGTGGTGCTGGGCGCGATCATGGCGCCTGCGCTCTGGGCGCTCTTCGACCAGGTGCTGGGCCTGCCGCTCGATTTTCTGGGTGAACTCTTCGTCTGAGACCGGACGGGGACAAGGGATCGTAACATGGAAATCCTGTCGCTTCTGGGCCAAGGCTTCGTCGTCGCGGCGACGCCGCTCAACATCGGCCTTCTGCTGATGGGCTGCTTCATCGGCACGCTTCTGGGCGCGCTTCCGGGCCTCGGCCCCGTGAACGGGGTGGCGGTGCTGATCCCGCTGACCTTCGCCTTCGGCTTCGATCCCACATCCTCGATGATCCTGCTTTGCGCGGTCTATTTCGGCTGCATGTACGGCGGGCGGATCAGCTCCATCCTTCTGAACATTCCCGGCGACGAACCGGCGATCATGACCACGCTCGACGGCTACCCGATGGCCGTGCAGGGGCAGGCCGCCAACGCGCTGGCGATCTCCGGCGTGGCCTCCTTCGTGGGGGCCACCATCGCCGTGATCGGTCTGTCGCTCTTCGCGCCCGTGCTGGCGCGCGCGGCGATCCACTTCGGCCCGGCCGACTATTTCGCGCTCTACATCCTCGCCTTCGCCACCATCGGCGGCATCGCGGGCGTGGACCCGCGCAAGACGCTCCTGTCCGCCCTCATCGGCCTGCTGCTCGCGACCGTCGGCCTCGACCCGATCTCGGGTGTGCCGCGCTACACCTTCGACAGCTTCCACCTCTATGACGGGATCGAGCCGATCGTGGCCCTCGTGGGCCTCTTCGCGATCTCGGAAATCCTGATGCTCCTGGAAAAGACGCTCAAGGACAGGCCCAAGGCGATCCCCGTGGGCAGCTGGCTGCCGCAATGGGGCGCGATCTGGCGCACGCGCGCGGCGATGCTGCGCGGCTCGGGCGTGGGCTTCGTCGCGGGCGTGCTGCCCGGCGCGGGGGCCTCGCTGGGGTCGTTCATGGCCTATGTCGCGGAAAAGCAGTGGTCCAACAAGAAGGGCACCTTCGGCAAGGGCGACCCCCGCGGCGTCGCCGCCCCCGAGGCGGGCAACAACGCGGCCTCAGGCGGCGCGCTGATCCCGATGCTGAGCCTCGGCGTGCCGGGCTCGGGCACCACCGCCGTCCTGCTCGCCATGCTGATCTCGCTCAACGTGCAGCCCGGTCCGCTGCTCTTCGAGCGTCAGCCCGATCTCGTCTGGGGCCTCGTCGCCTCGCTCTACATGGCGAATATCGCGCTGCTGATCCTGAACCTGCCGATGATCGGCATCTTCACCCGGCTGATGATGACGCCCACATGGGCGCTCATGCCGATCGTCGCCGCCGTCACCTTCGTCGGCGTCTACGGCATCTCGAACTCGGTCTTCGACCTCGAGATGATGGTGTTCTTCGGGGTCGTCGGCTACATCCTGCGCAAGATGGACGTGAGCCTCGTGCCGCTCGTCCTCGGCCTGCTCCTCGGCGGCGACATGGAGCGGAACCTGCGCCGCGCGATGTCGATCTCGGACGGCGACTGGTCGATCCTGATCGCCAGCCCCATCTCCATCGGCCTCTACATCCTGACTGCGGGCTTCCTTGCACTGTCGGTCTGGCTCGCCGTGCGCGACCACAAGCAGACCCAGGCCGAGCGCCTGACCGAAGGGTGAGCGCGGGCTACGACCTGACCACGCTCGCGCTCTTCCGCAGCGTGGCGGCAACCGGCAGCATCGCGCAGGCCGCGGCCCAGGCGGGGCTTGTCCCCTCCGCCGTCTCCAAGCGCATCGCCGATCTGGAGGCGCAGGTCGGCGCGCCCCTGTTCCACCGCCACCGCCGCGGCGTGGACCTGACCCCTGCCGGGGCAGACCTCCTCCGCCATGCCGAGGCGATCGGCAGCGCGGTCGAGCACATGACCGCCGAGATGGCCGCCCATGCCACCGGGCGGCGCGGCACGATCCGGGTCGCGGCCAACAGCAGCGCCATCTCGCAATTCCTGCCCGAGGACCTGGCCGAGTTCGTCACCGCCCAACCCGAGATCCAGATCCAGCTGACCGAGATGGTCAGCCTCGAGGTGATCGAGGCCGTCCGCGCGGGCCGCGCCGATCTCGGCGTCTACAGCGCCCTGACCGAGGCCGTGGGCCTGACCACCTTGCCCTATCGCCGCGACACGCTCGTCGTCGTCATGCCCGCCGACCACCCGCTTGCCTCTGAGCGCGGCCTGACGCTGGCGGACATCGCCCCCGAGCCCTTCGTCGCCCTGCAGACCGGCAGTTCGATCCAGGCTTTCCTGGACCGCCGCGCGGAGC
>CBFIFZ010000217.1:0-4257 GCA_965661995.1 Roseicyclus sp. | reverse complement strand
GGCGCGCGGTCATCGCCGTTCCCGCCACGCTGCGCGATGCGCTGCCCGGTGCCGTTCTCGCCGTCTCGGACGAACCGCCCGGCGGCTCGCCCACCGGCGCGCCCACCGGCGACGTGCTGGCGCTCGGCCCCGTCACCGCCCTCTGATCCGCCGCTCACGCAGCCGTGATCGAAAAAACCGCATCGCCCTGAAACCGGGGCGTGCGCGCCTTCGTGGTTCTGGACATCGCCGCCCCGATCACCGGGGCCGGTGCAACGGAAACCGACAGACGGAGGACACCCATGTCCCGCACCACACTGACTGCCACCCTCGCCGCCACGCTGATCGCGGGCACCGCCCTTGCCCAGGGCGTGCCCACCGTGGGCGGCGCGCCGATGTTCCCCGAGCGCAACATCGTCGAGAACGCCGTGAACTCGCCCATCCACACCACGCTGGTCGCCGCCGTAACCGAGGCGGGCCTTGTCGACACCCTGGCGGGCGCCGGCCCCTTCACCGTCTTCGCCCCCACCGACGCGGCCTTTGCCGACCTGCCCGCGGGCTCGGTCGAGGCGCTGCTCGAGCGGCGCAACCGCGACCGGCTGGTCGAGATCCTGACCTGCCACGTCGTCGCCGCCGAGGCGTTTTCCAATGACATCGTGGGCATGATCGGCGCCTCGGGCGGCGCTCACCCGATCGAGACGGTCGGCGGCTGCACCTTCACCGCGCGCATGGTCAATGGCCGCGTGATGATCGAGGACGAACAGGGCCGCATGGCGACCGTCACGCAGGCCGATGTCGACCAGTCGAACGGCGTCATCCACGTGATCGACACGGTGCTTCTCCCCGACGCCATGTGATCGCCGGATCGGCGGCGGGGTGCAGATCCCTCGCCGTCGTGACCGGGCCGGCCCGCCTTGCGCCAAACCAGGCGGGCCGGTCCACCCCGCCGGGCGAGGCGCCGGGCACCCCACGCCCGGTTCGGCAGAAGGCCCGGACCCCCGGGCCGCCCCTGTCCCCAGACCGCCGATGCCTCGCCCGGTTCCCCTTTCCACAAGACCCGGAGCATCCCATGCCCACTCGTCGCCACCTGCTGACCACGACGCTGGCCGCCGCCCTCCTGCGGCCCCGCCGGGCGCAGGCCGCCATCGCCCCCGGCCCATTCGAGGTGACCCGGACCGAGGCCGAATGGCGTGCCATGCTGACGGAAACCCAGTTCGCCGTGATGCGCGAGGGCGCGACCGAACGCGCCTATACCAGCGACCTGCTGGAGGAGGCGCGCCCGGGCCTCTACCACTGTCGTGGCTGCGACCTGCCGCTCTACGACGCCGCCACGAAATACGACAGTGAAACGGGTTGGCCCAGCTTCTGGGACGTGCTGCCGGACGCCATCGGCACGATGGAGGACCGGCAGCTCATCTTCATCCTGCGCACCGAATGCCACTGCCGCCGCTGCGGCAGCCACCTCGGCCACATCTTCGATGACGGGCCCGAGCCCACCGGGCTCAGGCACTGCCTCAACGGCGTCTCGCTGGTCTTCCGCCCGGCCGCCTGAGCGGCAGGGGCCTCAGTTCCAGCAGCTGACCGTGACGGTCATGTCCGCGCCCAGCCGCGCCAGCCGCTCGCGGTTCATCGCCTCGGTCCGGGCCGAGAGCGTGGGCCGGACACCCGCCGCGGCCAGGACCGGGCCCAGCTGATCGGTGCGCAGCGCCAAAGTCACCCCCTCGGGCAGCGCACGGCCCGAGGACATGCCGGGCAGGACCATGCCCAGAACCGTGCCCGCCTGGTCGAAGACGGGGCCGCCCGCTTCGCTGGCCGCGGTCGCCACGTCGAGGCGCTGAACCGCGGCCTCGCCATTGATCCCCTGCAGGTCCGCCAGCGTGCCGAAGGCCATCGAGGCAGCACTCAGCGCTCCCTCGAAGGGGAAGCCCGCCACCGCGATATCCGAGCGCAGCCGCCCCGGCTCGCGCGCCATCTCGGCAAAGGCAAGCGGGGCCAGCCGCTGCTCGGGGCGCAGCACGGCAAGGCCAAGCGCCTCGTCGGTATAGGCGACCGAGGCCGGGTAGGCCTCGTTGATCAGGATGCGCGCGCACTGCCCCGCGACCGCCTCGGTCGTGGTCAGGACGCTGCCCTGCGCGTCGATGAAAAAGCCCGAGCGCACCAGTTCCGGCTGCCGCACCTCGAGGCCCGAGACCATGTCGACATCCTCGCCCACGCCGTCCGGCACCGCGCCGGGGTCGAGCGTGCCGGGAAACGCGCCGAAGCTCTGCTGCATCATCGGCAGCACGCGGGCGATCTGCGCGTCCCGCTCGGGCGGCCAGACCAGCGTGAAGCCCTTGACCGCGCCGCCCACCAGCCGCGCCTCGGTGTGGCTGCGCAGCGTCTCGGACTGCCCGGTCAACAGGAAGCGGTCGCCGCGCCGCTCGCGCTCGCCCTCCAGCGGCACGATCTCCAACGTCTGCATGATCTCGTAAAGCCCGAACAGCGTGTTGTTGTCGCCGGGCTGGCTGATCAGCAGGACCTGTACGCCGCTGTCGCCCACCGGGTCATATTGCGCGAAGGGGAAGTTGTAGCCGGTGAAGCCGACCATCGCGAGCGGCAGGTCGATCTCGACGCCTGCGCGCTCGTCGCGCACCGTCTGCATGCCGAGTGCGGCCAACTCGGACTGGTATTCGCCCAGCAGCTGCGCGCGCTGGCGCGAGGTCAGGATGCCCGTATCCTCGAAGCCGCGCGCCTCTTGCCAGGCGCGCATGGCGGCGCGGGTGCCGGGGCCGAAGGCACCGTCGATCCCGGAATTGTAGAAGCCGAACCACTGCAGCGCGATCTGCAGCGCGTCGCGCCCGGCGCGGTCGAGCTGCGCCTCGCTCTGGCGGGCCTGCTGCAGCGTTTCCTCGGGGAGGACCGGCTCGGCCGCCTCGGCCTCGATACTCGCGACGACCTCCTCGGCCACTTCTTCGGCGCTGTCGGCCGCCAGCGGCTGCGCGGGCTCGCTCAAGGCATCGGCGCCGACCGGGAAGACCTGCGAGATATAGGGCCGCCCGTCGACCACGAAACTGTCGCGCGGCACGAGGCCCCGGCGCAGCAACTCCTGCAGCAGGTTTTGCGCATCGGCCGGCGTGTAGGGGCCAAGCGCGATGGCATAGAGCCCCGTTTGCGCCCGGAAGCCGTTCACGTCATTGACGATCTGCGCATAGGCGCGCGCGCGGCGCTCGGTCTCGCCAAGGGTCGCGTGGCTTTCGACCTGGATGAACACGCCCTCTTGCGCGCGCAGTTCCCCCGGCAGAAGCGTCGCGAGCCCCATGACCACGATGAGAACAAGGGCCTGCAGCCCGCGAAGTCCGTGAAGTTGCATCTGTCTCAAATTCCTCAGTCACCTTATTGCGCGCCACCCTGCCGAAGGCGCGGGCCCCACCGGATGGGGACGTTATCCAAACTCTCTTGAAATGCACCAGAAAACTGCGTGAACGCAAGCCATCCGCCGCGGCCGCGCGTTGACCGCACCCAAGTGTGACACTAGAGATGCCGGGCCGATCCAAACGCCCGAGTGACGCCATGCCCGACACGCCCAAGAGTTTCCAGGAGATCATCCTGCGCCTTCAGTCCTACTGGGCGTCGAAAGGCTGCGCGATCATGCAGCCCTACGACATGGAGGTCGGCGCGGGCACCTTTCACCCCGCCACGACCCTGCGCAGCCTAGGCTCGCGCCCCTGGGCCGCCGCCTATGTCCAGCCCTCGCGCCGCCCGACCGACGGGCGCTACGGCGAGAACCCCAACCGGCTGCAGCACTACTACCAGTACCAGGTGCTCATCAAACCCTCGCCGCCCGACCTGCAGGACCTCTATCTCGGCAGCCTCGAGGCCATCGGCATCGACATGTCGCTGCATGACATCCGCTTCGTCGAGGATGACTGGGAAAGCCCGACGCTGGGCGCATGGGGCCTCGGCTGGGAGGTGTGGTGCGACGGCATGGAGGTGTCGCAGTTCACCTATTTCCAGCAGGTCGGCGGGCACGACTGCCACCCCGTCTCGGGCGAGCTCACCTACGGGCTGGAGCGGCTGGCGATGTATGTGCTGGGCATCGACCACGTGATGGACATGCCCTTCAACGACCCCTCTGCGCCGATCCCGCTGCGCTATGGCGACGTCTTCCGCCAGACCGAAGAGGAATACTCCCGCCACAACTTCGACGCGGCCACCACCGACAAGCTCTTCCGCCATTTCGAGGATGCCGAGGCCGAGTGCCAGCGCCTGCTGGCCGAACCCGCCGAGGACCCCAAGACC
>CBFIFZ010000216.1:0-4395 GCA_965661995.1 Roseicyclus sp. | reverse complement strand
TGAGCGGGTTGTGGGAGGGCCGCCCCTTGGCGGCGTAGATTGCCGCGACGGCCTCGGGCGCGCGGGCGTCGGCGGCCAGCCCGTAGACCGTTTCGGTCGGAAGTGCCACGAGGCGGCCCGCCGAGAGCAGGGCCGCGGCGCGGGCGTGGCCTTGGGCCGTGTCGGGCAGGATCTCGGGGGCGGTCATCGCTCTGACGTGACGTTTCGGTTGATCGGACGGCATGGGCGACCCTAGGTCAGGGGCGACCGGCCCCGGGTGGGTAGCGCGACGCGCGCGCCCGTGCAATGACGGAGCCACGCAGACACGAGATGCAGACACGGGGGGAAACGTGCCATGCCCTATCGCGCACCTGTTGCCGAGTTCGAGTTCCTGCTCGCCCATGTCGTGGGCTTTGACCGCGTCACCGCGACCGAGGCCCATGCCGAGGCGACGCCCGACATGGTGCGCGCCCTGCTGACCGAGGCAGGCCGCATCTGCGAGGAGGTGGTGGCGCCGCTGAACCGGGCGGGGGACATCACGCCCTCGCGGCTGGAGAACGGGGTGGTGCGCACGCCGCCGGGCTATGCCGAGGGCTATCGCGCGATGGCCGAGGCGGGGATGACGGCGGTGTCGGCGGACCCCGAGTATGGCGGTCTCGGCCTGCCGCAGACAGTGACGACCTGCGTGAACGACATGGCCGGGGCGGCCTGCCTGGCGCTGCAGATGAACCCGTTGATGACTCAAGGCCAGATCGAGGCGCTGGAGAACCACGCGACCGACGAGATCAAGGCCCTCTACCTGCCCAAGCTGACCAGCGGGGAGTGGTGCGGGACGATGAACCTGACCGAGCCTCAGGCCGGGTCGGACGTGGGCGCGCTCAGCACCAGGGCGGAGCCCGCGGGCGACGGGACGTACCGGATCACGGGGCAGAAGATCTACATTTCCTGGGGCGACAACGATTTTACCGGGAATGTCGTCCACCTTGTCCTTGCGCGGCTGCCGGATGCGCCGAAGGGGACGAAGGGGATCTCGCTGTTCCTCGTGCCGAAGCTGATCCCGGATGCGGATGGCACTCCGGGCGTGGCCAACAGCCTGAAGGTCGTGAGCCTCGAGCACAAGCTGGGGCTGCATGGCTCGCCCACCTGCGTGATGCAGTATGACGGCGCGACCGGCTGGCTGATCGGAGAGGAGAACCGCGGCATGGCCGCGATGTTCACCATGATGAACAACGCGCGGCTCGGCGTGGCGGTGCATGGCGTGTCCATCGCCGATGCGGCGACGCAGGCGGCGGTGGCCTATGCGACCGACCGCAAGCAGGGCAAACCGCTGATCGAGGGCGGGACGGGCACGATCCTCGACCACGCCGATGTGCGGCGGATGTTGATGGAGATGAAGGCCGAGAGTTTTGCCGCGCGCGCCATGGCGCTGGACCTTGCCGTGTCGATCGACCTTGGTCACACGGGGGATGAGGCCGAGGCCACGCGGGCCGCGGTGCTGACGCCCATCGCCAAGGCCTACGGGACGGAGATGGGGATCAAGCTCGCCAACCTCGGGATACAGGTGCATGGCGGCATGGGCTTCATCGAGGAGACGGGCGTGGCGCAATACCTGCGCGACGTGCGCGTCTCGGCGATCTACGAGGGGACGAACGGCATCCAGGCGATGGACCTTGTCGGGCGCAAGATGATGGATGGCGGCGCGGCGATCATGGCGCTGATCGACGCGGTGGAGGCCGAGGCCAAGACGCATGAGATGGGCGCGCCGGTGGCCGAGATGGCGGCGGCGCTGCGCGCGGCGACCGAGGATATGCTGGGGCGTGACCTGAACGATCGGTTCGGGGGGGCTGTGCCCTACCTGATGGGCTTCGCCCGGGTGCTGGGCGCTCTGTATCACTTGCGGGCCGAACGGGCGGGGTCGGAGGCGCGGGCCGCGCTGGCGCGGTTCTACATCTCGCGGCTGCTGCCCGAGGCGCATGGGCTTTTCGCGCAGGCTCGCGCGGGGGCTGCGGACCTGTACGACCTGTCGCCGGACGAGCTGGCGGCATGATCCAGACGCCGGTCGAGACGGCCCCCGGACCGGGCGAGGCCATCGAGATGGCCGAGGGCGTGCTGTGGCTGCGCATCCCGCTGCCGATGGTGCTGGACCACGTCAACGCCTACGCGCTGCGTGACGGGGACGGGGATGGCTGGACGCTGATCGACACCGGGCTCGACACGAAGAAGACCCGTGCGCTGTGGGAGACGGCCCTTGCCGGGCCGCTGGCCGGGCTGCCGGTGACGCGGCTCATCGTGACGCATCATCACCCCGATCACGTGGGGCTTGCCGGGTGGTTCCAGTCCCGCGGGGCGGAACTGTGCATGACGCGCACCGCCTGGCTTTTCGCGCGGATGCTGACGCTCGACGAGCAGGCGGTGCCGACCTCGGAAACGCTTGCCTATTGGCAGAGCGCGGGGATGGATGAGGCGACCTTTGAAGAGCGGCGCGGGTCGCGGCCCTTCAACTTCGCCGATGTCGTCCACCCGATGCCGCTTGGCTTCACGCGGCTTTCGGATGGCGGCACGATCGAGATGGGCGGACGGACATGGGACATCCGCTTCGGGCAGGGGCACGCGCCCGATCACGCGACCTTCTGGAGCCGGGATGACGGGCTTGTCCTCGGGGGGGATCAGCTTCTCGCGACGATCTCGCCCAATCTGGGCGTCTACGCGACCGAGCCGGGGGCCGATCCGGTGGGCGAATGGCTGGAGAGCTGCGCGGGATTCCAGCCGCTTGCGCGGCCAGAGCAGTTGGTGTTGCCGGGCCACAAGCTGCCCTTCACAGGGCTACCCGACCGGCTGAGGCAGTTGATCGAGAACCACCACGGCGCGCTCGACCGGCTGCGCGATCACCTTGCGAAGGGTGAGAAGACGGCGGCCGAGTGTTTCCCCCCGCTCTACAAGCGCAAGATCGACGCGGGCACCTACGGCCTGGCGCTGGTCGAGGCGGTGGCGCATCTGAACCACCTGCTGGCCATCGGCGCGGTCACCCGGAGGCGGCGCGCGGACGGGGCGTGGCTTTATCGCCTCGCGGGGTGACCTGCGGCGCCTTGACCGGTGTTCCGAGGGCTGACAGGCGCCGCGCGATGGGGTATTTCACGTCAGCGAAACTGGACCCTGAGGGGGGAAACGACATGGCAGAGAACCACCACAAGCACGGTGAGATGGACATCACCGATCAGGAAAAGACCTTTGCCGGCTTCATGCGCTGGACGGTCAACATCGGGATCGTCTGCATCCTGATCGTCCTGTTCCTCGCCGTTTTCGCCAGATGAGCGCGATCCTGCGACTGCTTGCCGGGCTGGCCCTGGTCAGCCTCGTCGCGGGATGCGTGGCCGAAGAGGTCTGGGCCCCCGAGGCCGAGATTCAGCAGGCCACCTACTCCACAAGCGGGCCGCCGACCGTCAGGCTTCTGACCATGGTGTCGAACACGAACGGCAGCGGCGGCCATTCGGCGCTGGTGATCGACGGGGCCGAGCGGGTCGTCTTCGACCCCGCGGGCAGCTGGCATCACCCGCTGGTGCCCGAGCGCAACGATGTCCTCTACGGGATGTCGCCGCAACTCTTCGGCTTCTACATGGATTACCACGCGCGCGAGACCTACCACGTCCTCGTGCAGGAGCTCGTGGTCACCCCCGAGCAGGCGGCCGCGCTGTCGGCCGCCGTGCAGAGCAATGGCGCGGTGCCGCCGGCGCGCTGCACCCGCGCGATCTCGACCGTTCTGGCGCAGACGCCGGGCTTCCAGGGCATCCGGGCAACCTGGTTCCCGGTGAACCTGAGCGATCAGTTCGCATCGCTTCCGGGCGTGACGGAAAGCCGGGTCTACGATGATGATTCGGACGACAACCTCGAGCTTCTGCAGGCGCAGGCGCGCGCCGAGCTGTCGCGCGAGATCGCCAATCAAAGCACCAGCAACTGAGGTTCGGCGAGAGGGCCGCACGGCCCGCGGCAAAACGAAACCCCCGGGGCTTGGCCACGGGGGTTCTTTTCTTTTCGGGATCGCACGGGCGAGCCCGACCTGATGGATCGCGTCGGCGATCTGGCGTTCAGAGAAGCCCTTCGCGCTGGGCCTTCTTGCGCGCCAGCTTGCGGGCGCGGCGGATGGCCTCGGCCTTCTCGCGCGCTTTCTTCTCCGAGGGTTTCTCGTAATGTTGCTTGAGCTTCATTTCACGGAAAACCCCCTCGCGCTGAAGTTTCTTCTTCAGGGCGCGGAGTGCCTGATCGACGTTGTTGTCGCGAACACTGACCTGCATTCTGGTGTCACCACCTTCCTAAGTTAGAGTTGCGTTGAAAGCAGGAGGTGGCCGTATAGCAAAGGCCTCCTAACTTGTCTACTGTGCGGATGACGTTGAAAAACAGGGGCCCACGATGACCGAGACG
>CBFIFZ010000215.1:0-4507 GCA_965661995.1 Roseicyclus sp. | reverse complement strand
CTTGGTGTTGGCGGCCAGCCAGTTGTCGAAATGGTCGCGCACCGCGCCCTCGACCATGCGGGCGGCCTCGGTCGTGGCGAGGCGGTCCTTGGTCTGGCCGACGAACTCGGGCTCGGCGATGAAGCACGACACCAGCGCGCCCGCGCCGGAGGTGAGGTCGTCGCGGTTGATGTTGGTGGCCTTGCGGTTGTTGGCCAGCTCGCCATAGGCGCGGATGCCCTTGAGGATGGCGGCCCAGAAGCCGGCCTCATGCGTGCCGCCCTCGGGGGTGGGGACGGTGTTGCAGTAGGACTGGATGAAGCCGTCGCGGGACGGCGTCCAGTTGATCGCCCATTCTACGGAGCCGGGTTGGCCGAAGCGGGGCTGGAATTCCACTTTTCCGGCAAAAGGGGTTTCAGCGTAGGTCGCGGCGCTGCCCATGGTCTCTTTCAGGTAGTCGGAGAGGCCGCCGGGGAAGTGGAAGACGGCCTCGGTCGGCGTCTCTCCGTCATCTATTTCTGATTTCCAGCGGATTTCGACGCCCGAGAAGAGGTAGGCCTTGGAGCGAACCATTTTCATGAGCCTTGCCGGTTTGAACCGGTGCTGGCCGAAGATCTGCGGGTCGGGATGGAAGATCACGGTGGTGCCGCGGCGGTTGTTGGTCTGGCCCAGCGACTGGACGGGGCCCTGGGGGATGCCGCGGGAGAACTCCTGCGCGAAGAGCTCGCGGTTGCGGGCGACCTCGACGCGGAGGTGGTCGGAGAGCGCGTTGACGACGGAGACGCCGACGCCGTGCAGGCCGCCGGAGGTCTGGTAGGCCTTGCCCGAGAACTTGCCGCCCGCGTGCAGCGTGCAGAGGATGACCTCGAGCGCGGATTTGTCGGGGAATTTCGGGTGCGGGTCGACCGGGATGCCGCGGCCGTTGTCGCGGATGGTGACGGTGTGATCGGCGGCGAGCTCCACCTCGATGCGGGAGGCGTGGCCGGCGACGGCCTCGTCCATGGAGTTGTCGAGCACTTCGGCCACGAGGTGGTGCAGCGCGCGCTCGTCGGTGCCGCCGATATACATGCCGGGGCGCTTGCGCACGGGCTCGAGCCCCTCGAGCACCTCGATGGACGAGGCGTCATAGGCGTTCGGGTCGGGCGTGGGGTTCAGGAGGTCATCCGCCATGTGGGGGCCTGTCGCTGCTCTATCTTGTGTGTGTTGGCAGGCATCATGGCAGGTTTGGGGCTGGGGGGAAAGGGTTTGGGGCGGATGGCGATGTTGTTCCGGCTTGTGTTTTGACGGGGCGGCGGTAGCGTGATGGTCCCGGTGCACCTTGACGATCTATATTCTTTTCGATATATCATGGCGAGTATCTACAAGTACAAACCCTCCGCCCAGCGGTTATCCATCGGTTCATTCCAGGACGATGTCATCGACTTCGGGTCTGGTGGCCTGAGGCAAGACAACACCGTGATACAGGATTTCGCCATTTTGCAGGGGCAGGTGCGCAGCGACTACTCTCAAGACGACGCCAGCATCGCGCGCGTCCTGAAAAGCGAGCGCGTGGCCTTTACGCTTCGAGAGGGTGACGAGGAGTACGCTCTCCATGTCCGGACGCTTGGGAGCGCGTCGATCGCTTTTCTCTGCGATGTCGACGGGCCGGAAATCGAGACGATGCTCCTTGCGATGGAGGGCAATCCGCCTTTCGGGGGAGAGCATGACTGGTGGCGGACGACGCTCGAGCCGCGCATGAAGGACGCATTGGGGATCTCGCCGTGACCAGCACCGAGAAGAAGCAAAGGCGCCGTTTCCGAGGCGAGACCAAGGGGGATGTCTCGGATGTGCTGGACACGCTCGCGGCCCAGCCCGGGCTGGATGCGGCGAAGCTTTCGATCGCGGCGAGGATGGCGCGCTACGGGGAAGACATTCGCCGCAAGCGCTTGATGCGCGGCTGGTCCCAGGCGGAGCTTGCGGATGCGGCTGGATTGACCCAGACGAACATCTCGCTGATCGAGGCCGGCACGTTGAAGAACGGACCGACGTTTCGAACCATGGCGCAGCTGTCGGACGTCCTGGACGCGGGGCTGGAGATGGATGCGGTCGCGTATGTGGAGCCTGCCGCATTGGCTGCGGGTCGGACGGTTGTCGCGCAGATGGTCGAGGCGGTGGTTGCGGGATTGCACAGCACGCCGCGTCCCGATCAGGTGATGACCCTTCGGCAGACCGCCGCCGGCGGGTGGGAGGCGGTTCCTGTTCCGATGACCAGTCTGGGGGCGGGGCCGTTCCTGGACCTGGTGCCCGTCGTCAAGGCTCCGGCATGGCAGGGGAGCGCGACGAAGCCGGTGCTCTCCGTCACGTTGCAGCATGGTGCCGTCGATACCGCCAAAGGCTGGTTCTCATCCGAAGGAAGCTGAGCCTTGGACTGGCTTCAGTTCCTGTCCGGTGTGTTTGGCTTGCTCGGTTCGGTTGCGCTTGCGGTGCCGGCATTCGGGGGGGCGTATTCCGCGCAGGCCCTCGACGCGGCAGAAGCTGAATTGGATGCGGACCGTGCGGCTGCCCGCAAGCTCTCCGATGAGAGTGATCGTCAGAAAGCCCTCGACAGTGCATGGGCGGCCTATGTCGCGACGCGTGACGGGATCCTTGTAAAGGCAATCGGTGGACACCGCTGGATAAGGCGTTGGAACCGACTGGGCGTCGGTTTTCTGGTCCTCGCCTTCATATGCCTCTTGGGCAGTTCTTTGTGACGGTTTCTTGACACACCTCAAGGTGGGGCGCGTGGCGCTCGGGTAGTCTTGGCGAAACGCCAGACACCGATGGAGAGGACCGCCCAGATGAAAGACGTGACCGCCGAGACCGGCGCGGCCGAGGCCGTGACCGACGCGCCCACCGCCAAGGCAGCCCCGGCCGAGAAACCGGCGCGGGTGCGGCGCGCCCCGCCGACGGCTTCGCAGATCCGGCAGGCCTTCGAGTCGGGCGAGTACCCCTATGCCACCAAGCTCAGCCGCCGCAGCTACGAGGCGCAGAAGGCGAAGCTGCAGGCCGAGCTGCTGAAGGTGCAGAAATGGGTGGGCGAGACGGGCGAGCGGATCGTGATGCTGTTCGAGGGCCGCGACGCGGCCGGCAAGGGCGGCACGATCAAGCGCTTCACCGAGCATCTGAACCCGCGCGAGGCGCGCGTGGTGGCGCTGAACAAGCCCACCGATGAAGAGCGCGGGCAGTGGTATTTCCAGCGCTACATCCAGCACCTGCCGACGGCGGGCGAGATCGTGCTTTACGACCGCAGCTGGTACAACCGCGCGGGCGTGGAGCGGGTGATGGGCTTCTGCGAGCCGAACGATTACCTCGAGTTCATGCGCCAGACCCCCGAGCTGGAGCGGATGCTGACGCGCTCGGGTATCCGGCTCTACAAGTACTGGTTCTCGGTCACGCAGGAGGAACAGAGGCGCCGCTTCGCCAGCCGTGAGACCGATCCGCTGAAACAGTGGAAGCTGTCGCCGATCGACCGTGCGAGCCTCGACAAGTGGAGCGATTACACCGAGGCGAAGGAGGCGATGTTCTTCTACACCGACACGGCGGATGCGCCCTGGACGGTGATCAAGTCCGATGACAAGAAGCGCGCACGGCTGAACTGCATGCTGCATTTCCTGTCGACGCTGGATTACCCGGACAAGGATCCGAAGATCGCCCATGCGCCCGATCCGCTGATCGTGGGGCAGGCGGGGCATGTCATCCACAAGGCCGATCATATCCTGGGCGCATCGCTGCACCCCGATACGCGGCGGGTGAAGGCGAAGACGACCGGCTGAGTCGGATCGCTGCGCGCGCGCCCGGATGACGGGCGCGGCGCGCGGTCAGGTCGCGCGGGAGAGGGTCAGAGCGCGTCCTTGACGCGCGGCGACTCGTTCTCGCCGAAGCCGAAATAATAGTCGAGGATATGGTCGGGCACGATGTTGCGCTGCCATGCAACGGAGGCGATCGCGATCAGCGCCGCGATCTCTTCCTCGGACAGTTGGCCGGCCTCGAGCGCCTGGATCCCGACCTCGAGGGCCGCCAGAATCTCGTGGTTCATCAGGGCGTTGGCGGTGGTGAACATCGTCTCCGCGCGTTCGGGGGAGACCAGGTTGTCCTCGTAGAGCGGCTCGAAATGCGCCGAGGTGAACTGGATGAACCCGTCGTTCATCTGCTGCGCGCGCAATTCGCCGTCGACGCGCGAGATCATCATCTGGAACGACCCGTTGAGCGCGGCCGCGGTCGCGAGCGCCATGCCCACGGCGGCAGCACTCAGAGTCGTCCAGTCGACCGTAACCGCGCCGGCCTCGTCTCGTGCAAATGTTCTGATCGCGCGGATCATGGCATTGAGCCCCTTCGTCCAGCTGTCCGGATAGACCGGCAACGGGGCAAAAATGTGGCGGATTGGCCCTGCGCCGGTCAACAATGCCCGGCCGTGCGTCAACAATGCGGATCGCGCGCGCGACATGGCGCGCCGCGCCACGGCTGTTGTCGGCGGAGTGCCGCACGCAAGGACGCGCGCGGGGGCGAAGGG
>CBFIFZ010000214.1:0-4541 GCA_965661995.1 Roseicyclus sp. | reverse complement strand
TGGAACCCCCCGAGGATATTTTCGAAACGGAGAAGATGCAGGGTGTCATGGCGTGGTCTTCCATCTCAGTTCGTCCGGCCCCTTGCCGACGGGGGAGGCGATGGGCGGGAAACCCGGTTGGGCCTCTTTCGGCGGGGCGGTCTTCTCGATCCTCACGCGGAGGTCGAACCAGGCGGCCTGGCCGGTGACCGGGTCGGAATTGGCCCAGCGGTGGCCGTCGCCCTTCGGCGGCAGAAGCTCGTGGATCAGGTGGTTGAGCAGGAAGCCGCGCGTGGCCTCCGGGGCCTTGGGGTCGAGAGCCCATGCCCCCTTGCGCTTGCCGATGGCGTTCCATGTCCAGACCGTTGACGGATTGAGCGCCGCCATATGGGCGACGGGGACCGTGATGGCGCCATGGGGGGAGGTGACGCGCGCCCAGTCGCCGTCCGTGAACCCGTGTTGCTCCCAGAGGTCGGTCGGCAGGTAGAGCGGGTTTTGCCCGTGGACCTGTCGGAGCCAGGCGTTCTGGCTGCCCCAGCTGTGATACATCGCCATGGGGCGCTGGGTGAGCGCATGGACGGGGAACTGGTCGGTGTCGATGGCCGCTTCCTCGAAGGGTTCGTACCAGAGGGGGAGCGGGTCCATCGTGGATTTGATGCGGTCGCGCAGGTGGTCGGGGGGCTGGTGATCCCCGTGGCCTTCGGCGGCGAGTTGGAATTTGCGGAGCGGTTCGAGCCAGAGGTTGAAGAGATAGGGCTGCGGGCTGTCGTAGAGGCCGAGGGATATGGCCCAATCCTGGTAGGCGCTGTTCCAGGGTTTGTAGAATTGCGCGTCCTCGGGGATATGGTGGGTGAAGAAGCCGCCCGCCGCGATGTAGCGGGCGAGTTGGTCGGGGTTCGGGTCCCCGCGCCCCGTGGCGCTTCCGTCGCCGCGGAAGCCCATGAGCGGGCCGATACCGGGCTTGCGCTGGTGGTTCACGATGTAGTCGGCGTAGTCGGCGTAAAGCGGTTTGCCCTCGTCGGTGACGAAGCCCGGCAGGCCGAGGCGTGCGCCGAGGTCGATCAGCACCGACTGGAAGCCGCGCACGTCACGGTCGGGCTCGATAACCGGCCAGCGGATCGCGTCGCCGGCGGCCTCGGCCTCGGAAATCGGGCGGTCGAGCAGGCTGATGCAGTCGTGGCGTTCCAGGTAGGTCGTGTCGGGCAGGACCAGGTCGGCATAGGCGACCATCTCGGAGCTGTAGGCATCGGAGTAGATGATGCGGGGGATGACATACTCGCCCGTGTCGGGGTCCTGGTCGGTCAGCATCCGGGTGACGCGGCCCGTGCTCATCGACGAATTCCACGCCATGTTCGCCATGTAGAGAAACAGCGTGTCGATCCGGTAGGGATCGCCCGCATGGGCATTGGCGATGACCATGTGCATGAGGCCATGGGCCGAGAGCGGGTTTTCCCAGGTGAAGGCCTTGTCGATGCGTTGCGCCGTGCCGTCGGGGTTGAGGGCGAGGTCCTCGGGGCCCTGCGGGAAGCCGAGATGGGGGCCGGCCAGCGGCTGGCCGGGGGTGGCCTTGGCGTGGGGCCTCGGGTGGGCCTCCATCGGTTTGGGATAGGGCGGCTTGAAGCGGAAGCCGCCGGGGGTTTCCACGGTGCCGAGGAGGATCTGGAGAATGTGCAGCGCGCGGGCGGTCTGGAAGCCGTTGGAATGGGCGGAGATGCCGCGCATGGCGTGCATGGCGACGGGGCGGCCTGTCATGGTCTGGTGGGTCTGCCCGCGGAAATCGGTCCAGGGTTGGGCGATCTCGATCGCCTCGTCGAAGGCCGTGCGCGCGAGTTCCGCGGCCAGCGCGCGGATGCGGGGGGCGGGGATGCCACAGCGCTCGGCGACGGTTTCAGGGGCGTAGTCGTCGGTGAGGTAGCGCTCGGCGAGGTGCTGGAAGACCGGGCGGTGGGTGATGCCCGCGCGGCGGTAGGTATGGGCGAGGTCCGGCGTCGCGCCGGGGGCGTCGAAGGGCACGGGCTGGCGCGTCCTGCGGTCGAGGACGAGGGGTTTTCCCTGAGCGTCGCGCAGGAAGAGGCCATGCTCGGGGCTGCTTTCGTCGCCGTTCACGAGGACGGGGGCGTTGGTGAATTGCGCGAGGTAGGGGAGGTCGATCCTGCCCGCTTTCAGCAGGCAATGGACGAGCGACAGGATCAGCAGGCCGTCGGTGCCCGGCGTGATGCCGAACCAGTCGTCGGCGACCGCGTTGTAGCCCGAGCGGACGGGGTTGATGCCGATGACGCGCGCGCCGCGGGCCTTGAGCTGGCCGATGCCCATCTTGATGGGGTTGCTGTCATGGTCTTCCGCGACGCCGAAGAGGAGGAGGAGCCTGGTGCGCTCCCAGTCCGGTTGGCCGAACTCCCAGAAGGCACCGCCCATGGTGGTGATGCCCGCGACCGCCATGTTGACCGAGCAGAAGCCGCCATGGGCCGCGTAGTTGGGCGTGCCGAAGGCTTGCGCCCAGAAGGAGGTGAGGGATTGCGACTGGTCGCGGCCGGTGAAGAAGGCGAGCTTTTCGGGGGCCTCTGCGCGGAGGGGGGCCATCCAGTCGGTGGCGGTCTTCAGGGCCTCGTCCCAGGTGATCTCTTCGAACTGGCCGGAGCCGCGGGGGCCCACGCGGCGGAGCGGCGCGCGCAGGCGGGAGGGGGCGTTGACCTGCATGATGCCCGCGCTGCCCTTGGCGCAGAGGACGCCCTTGTTCACCGGGTGGTCGCGGTTGCCCTCGATATAGGCGACGCGGCCGTCCTTCAGGTGCACGTCGATCCCGCAGCGGCAGGCGCACATGTAACAGGTCGTCTTGCGGACCTCGTCGGAGACCTTGGGCGACAGGTCGAGTGTGGGTTGCCGGTGCGCCATCCGCCCTCCCGCGGGTTGGTTGCGGGGGCAAGGATTGGCCATGTCAGGCGCGGGATGCAATGGGTGAGCGGGGATTTGCCGGGCTGGACGCCCCATGTGTAAACCAAAGTTGACACTTGGGGCGGGCAAGCCGATAGTGGTGCGACTCTCGATCGGACCATCCCATGCCCAAAGACCTGACCCACCCCGGCCTTGTCGTGCCGTCCCTCGGCGGCGCCGCGCGGCCCGGCCTCTGCACCGATTGCGGGGTCAGCCGGATGGGCGATGGCCGCGCCTGCGGGCGGGCCTGCCAGTTCATCCAGCCCGATTACGAGAGCGCCGAGCACCGGGTGCATGGCCGCGTGGCCGACCCGGAACTGGGAGAAGAGGCGTTCTTCGGCGTGACGCAGAGCATGCTCCGCGCGCGGCTCGCGCCGCCTGCCGAGGGGGCGCAATGGACGGGGATCACCACGGCGCTCGCCGCCTCGCTGCTGGAGCGGGGCCGCGTCGATGCGGTGCTGGCCGTCCGGCCGCACCCCGAGGACCGCTGGCGCCCGGAGCCGGTGATCGTGACCGACCCGGCCGAGCTGGCGCAATGCCGCGGCATGCGCATGGGCTACGCGCCGACGCTCGCCGCGCTGGAGCCCGCCGCGGCGGCGGGGTACAAGCGGATCGCGGTCATCGGCATCCCCTGCCAGGTCTACGCGTTGCGCGCGATCGAGTCCGAGCTGGGGTTCAAGCGGATCTACGTGATCGGCACGCCCTGTTCGGACAACACCACGACCGAGAGGTTCCACGACTTCCTCGCGCTGCTCGACGAGAAGCCCGACACGATCTCGTACCTCGAGTTCCGCGCCGATTACCGGGTCGAGCTGCGCTTCGACGACGGGCGGCCGATGCGGGTGGTGCCCTTCCTGAAGCTGCCGATCTCGAAACTGCCCGCCGATTTCTTCCCCGTCACCTGCAAGACCTGCGTGGATTACACCAACCGGCTGTCCGACATCACCGTGGGCTACATGGGCGGCGACGGCGACCAGTGGGTGATCGCCCGCAACCATCGCGGGGCGGAGATGCTGGAGGGCATCCGCGACCGGCTGACGGAGCGACCGCTGACCGACAAGGGCAAGCGCGAGGGCGCTGTGAAGGGGTTTCTCGCCAATACCGAACGGGCGGCGGGGGGCCTGCCGCTTCGGTCGATGCCCGACTGGGCGCGGCCCATCGTGGCCTTCCTGCAGCCGCGGATCGGGCCGAGGGGGCTGGAGTTCGCGCGGGCACGGGTGGAGATGAAAGCGATCGAGACCGTGCTGCACCTGAGGCGGGCCTATCCTGCGCGCGTGAAGAACATGGTGCCGCCCCATGTCTGGCGGGTGGCGGCGCGCTACGGGCTGGTGGCGGAGCCGGACGAAACGCGGGACGGCTGACCATGCGCGCCTGACGGGTGTTTCGGGGCCTTCGGCCCCGACCCGGCGGCGCGCGGCGTCGGGCCCCTGCGGGGCCGCTCCTTCGCGCGCTGGGCGCCTGTGGCGGGCGATGGCGACCAAGGCCCGGCATGACCCGCCAGTGGCACCTTCGGGAGCCTCCCCCTTTCGGCCGCAAAGCCGCCTGTCGGGCAATGGGCCGGGATATTCATGAAACGGAGAAGCAGGGGGGAGCCGGATCCACCCCGGCTGGCACGAGACCGGGCCGGGGCT
>CBFIFZ010000213.1:4379-4656 GCA_965661995.1 Roseicyclus sp. | reverse complement strand
ATGAAGGCGATGCCGCTCGCCGCGATCCGGTCGACCGAGGCATAGATGTCATTGGTCGCGACCGCGATATGCTGGATCCCCTCGCCCTTGTAGTCGCGCAGGTATTCCTCGATCTGGCTCGTCTCGTCGGCGCTTTCGTTGATCGGGATGCGGATCTTGCCATCGGGGCTGGTCAGCGCGCGGGAGAACAGGCCGGTCTGCTGGCCCTTGATGTCGAAGTACCTGATTTCCTTGAAGTTGAACGCCTTGGCGTAGAAATCGTACCAGGTGCTCATGT
>CBFIFZ010000213.1:0-4369 GCA_965661995.1 Roseicyclus sp. | reverse complement strand
TGTTGCCGCGCCGGACGTTGTGGGTCAGGTGGTCGAGGTAGAAAAAGCCCGCGCCCTCGGGCTTCGGGTCCACCTCGCCCAGCCAATCGTATTCAGCGGAATAGGGGCTGCCCGCCTCGCCGTAGGTGTCCACGAAGTAAAGCAGCGAGCCGCCGATGCCGATGACGGCGGGCACATCGAGCGTCTTGTCGTCGCCGGTGTATTCCTCGGCCCCGTAATCGAGCGCGCATTGCAAAGCGTGCTGCGCATCGACCACGCGCCAGGCCATCGCGGGGGCGCAGGGGCCATGCGCCTCGACGAAGCGGGCGGCGTGGGTGTTCGGGTCACGGTTCAGGACATAGGTGATGTCGCCCTGCCGGTAGAGCGAGATATCGCGCGTCTTGTGGCGGGCGACCTCGACATAGCCCATGGCGGTGAACAGCCGCTCGAGTTCCTCGGGCTGCGGATGGGCGAATTCGACGAATTCGAACCCGTCGGTGCCCGCGATATTCACGGCATCGATCGTCGCTTTCTGGGCGTCGTGCGGAAAAGGTCCCATGACGGTCCTCCCTTGCTTCGCGCCGCGTGTACGTGCCCTTCACACAGCGAAACATGGTCCCGGCCCGCGGGGAACGGCCGCCAGAGGCCACCGCTCGGGCCGCTTCTCTCACGGCGCGGCACCGGCTGTCAACATTCGTTGCAATTGCGACGACCCCATGTCAGGCCGAGTAGCGCGTGGCGCCCCGGCGACGCTCGTCCACCGGTTCGGACAGGACGATGGCGTGATGCGCACGCTGGTCGCAATTGCTGCGCGGGCAGATGCGGCAGTTGATGCCGATCTCGGTGACGGGCGCATCGGCGGCGGCCAGCGTCTCGGCATAGCCGATGGCGCCCATGTGCTCGGTCGCGCAGCCCATGGCGACGGCAAGGCGCACATCTTGCCGGTCGCGCGCGAAGGTCGGGCGGTCCACCGTGCGCGAGAAGACGAAGAAGCGGCTCTGGTCGGGCATCTCGACCAGCTGGGGCAGTATCCGCCCCGGCATCCGGAAGGACGTGTGCACATCGAGGCGCGGGCAGGCCCCGCCATGCTCGGCGAGGTGGAAATCGGTGGAATTGAAGCGCTTGGTGACGTTGCCCGCCTTGTCGATCCTGAGAAAGAAGAAGGGCACGCCGGTCGCGCCCCGGCGTTGCAGGGTTGTCGCGCGGTGGCAGGCCTGTTCGAAGCTGACGCCGAAGCGCGTGGCGAGGTGGTCGAAATCGTATTTCGAGGCCAGCGCCTCGGCCAGGAAGGGGCCATAGGGCATCAGGACGGCGGCGGCGAAGTAATTCGCCAGTTCCACCCGGCAACGCGCGCGCCCATGGGCGTCGTCGAGGCCCGACTCGGTCAGAAGACCGTCGATCGCGCCCTTCTGCTCGATCAGCCCCGCGACATGGACCAGCTGGAAAACGCGGTTCGGATGGTCGAGCGCTTCTGATAGAAGAATGAGCCGCCGCCGCTCGTCGTATTCCCGCAAGGTGCCCGGCATGTCCGCGACGGCCATAAGCTGCACCCGCACGCCCAGCCGGTCGAGAAGCCTTTGCTTCAGGCTGGCGTAGATATCGTCGGTGGCGGGCGGCGGGCTGTCCCAGAAGGCCTCGGCCGCCTTTTCCAGCACCTCGAAATGGTTGCGATTCTTTCGAAAGAAGTTGTGCACGGTGGCTTCGGGAGAGGCGAAGAGCAGCCCCTCGGCCCCCTCGCCCGCCTCGGCGACGCTCATGAGTTGATCGGTCGCGGCCAGGTAGGAGCGATGCAGGCGCAGAAAACAGGCGGCCAGATCGGGCGCATGGGTCAGCGCGGCGCGGATCTGCGGCAGATCTGGACGGCCGGCTTCGAACAGGGGATCGGCCAGGGCGGCACGCAGATCGGCAAGTTGCGCGGTCTCGTCATCCTCGGCGATGTCGCGCCAGTCGACGCCGTAGACTTCGAAGAGTTTCAACAGCACGGGCACCGAAATGGAGCGTTCGTTCTTCTCCAGCAGGTTCACGTAGGATGTGCTGATGCCCAGCGCGCGGCCCATCTGGGCCTGCGTCTGGCCGTTGTCGGTGCGCAAGCGGCGCAGCCGTGGTCCGATGAAGGTTTTCATACCGTTGTATACCGAGAAGTTCACAAGTTCACAAAATCTATAGCATGTAAATTCTCGCATTTACAGCAGGACCCGGAAGGTTTTTGAAACGGCGCCCGAGGCAGGCATGGTCACTCCATCCCGAACGGAGATGCCGCCATGACGCCCCGCCAGCCCCGCCAGATCCCCGCCGCTCCCGCCCCGCGGAAAACCGAGACGGCCAGGCTTCGCGTCCTGCCCGGCACCGCCCGGACGGCATGGAGCGCCATCATGGCCGGCACGCTTGCCCCCGGCGACCGCGTCCTCTTGCTGGACACCGGGCCGCTCGCCGCGCTCTGGGCCGGGATCGCGTCGGGCCAGGGGCTGTCGGTCGAGCTCTTCGAAGATCCGACGGAAGCCGCCCTGTCCCGCCATCTCGGGGCCGACCGGTTCGGCGGAATCAAGGCGGTGCTGCTGGTGGCGTCCGAGGGTGCCATCGACACCGCCGCGGCGCGCCGCGCGCTCGATGGCTGCTTTCACGACGCGCTGCTTCTGGTCGACGCCAGCGCCGCGCCCTGCCCCGATGCCGCGCTTCGGGATGCCGACACCGCTCTCACCGACCCCGAGGCCGGGCTTGCCCGCCTGGCAGGCCGCCCCGCCTGCGCCGCCGAATAATCCATCCGTGCCAGAGAGATAGACCCATGTCCCACACGCTCCACCCGCTCCGCCGCCAGCGCCTTCAGCGGTCCGAACTGGCTGTTCCGGCCTCGAACCCCACGATGATCGACAAGGCCGCCGAAAGTACTGCCGAGTACGTCTTTCTCGACCTCGAGGATGCCGTGGCACCCCCCGAGAAGGAACAGGCGCGCCGGAACGCCGTGCAGGCGCTGAACGACATCGACTGGGCCGCCAAGGGCAAGACCGTTTCGGTCCGGATCAACGGGCTCGACACCCATTACATGTACCGCGACGTGGTCGACGTGATGGAACAGGCGGGCGACCGGGTTCACACGCTCTTGGTGCCCAAGGTGGGCGTGCCTGCAGACCTCTACATGGTCGAGGCGATGGTGAACCAGATCGAGCAGGGCACCGGCGTGCAGACCCGCGTGGGCCTCGAGGCGCTGATCGAGACCGCGCTCGGCATGGCCAATGTCGAGGCCATCGCGCAATTCGGCGGCCGCCTGGAGGCGCTCCATTTCGGCGTCGCCGATTACGCGGCCTCGATGCGGGCGCGCACCGTCAATATCGGCGGGCTGAACCCCGACTACCCCGGCGACCAGTGGCATGCCTCGATCACCCGCATGGTCATCGCCTGCCGCGCCTATGGCCTCCGCGCCATCGACGGGCCCTTCGGCGATTTCAGCGACCCCGAGGGCTACAAGGCCGGCGCCCGGCGCGCCGCGGCGCTCGGCTGCGAGGGCAAATGGGCGATCCACCCCAGCCAGGTGGTCTATGCGAACGAGGTCTTCAGCCCGCCCGAGGCCGAGGTCTCCAAGGCGCAGCGCATCATCGAGGAGCTGCGCGCCGCCGAGGCGCAGGGCAAGGGTGCCGCCAGCCTCGACGGAAAGATGATCGACGCGGCCAGCGAGAAGATGGCCCGCAACGTGATCGACATGGCCAACGCCATCGCCGCGAAACCCGTCGCGGCCGAGTGACAGCCGACCAAAGGGAGGAAGACAGATGGACATCCACGAGCATCAGGCCAAGGACATCCTCGCGCAGTTCGGCGTGCCGGTCCCCAAGGGCCACCTTGCCTACAGCCCCGAGCAGGCCGCCTATGCCTGCCGACAACTGGGCGGCGGCACCTGCGTGGTCAAGGCGCAGATCCATTCCGGCGGCCGTGGTGAGGCCGGCGGCGTGCGCGTCTGCAAGACCGAGGACGAGGTGCGCGCCTACGCCGCCGACCTCCTGGGCAAGACGCTGGTCACCCGCCAGACAGGTGCGGGCGGCAAGACCGTCCACCGTCTCTGGATCGAGGAAGCCACCGACATCGCGCAGGAAATCTACCTCGGCTTCGTGCTCGACCGGAAATCCGAGCGGATCATGATCGTCGCCTCCGGCCATGGCGGCATGGAGATCGAGGAACTGGCCGAGACCGATCCCGACAGCCTTGTGCGCATGGTCATCGACCCCGCCGCGGGGCTGGTCGAGTACCAGGCGCGGGAACTCGCCTTTCGCCTCGGCCTCTCGGGCAAGCAGATCGGGCAGTTCGTCACGACGCTGCGCGCCTGCTACCGCGCCTATCGCGACCTGGATGCCATGATGGTCGAGATCAACCCGCTGGCGATCACCGGCGCGGGCGACCTTGT
>CBFIFZ010000212.1:0-4709 GCA_965661995.1 Roseicyclus sp. | reverse complement strand
CGGCCTCGACGATCTTGTCGATCGAGCGGCGCACCACGCCCGGCATGGAGGCCACGGGTTCCTCGACCTCCTCGCCGTCGCGCACGAAGATCGGCCAGATCAGGTCGTTCACGCTCAACTCGGCCTCGCGCACGAGGCGGCGCAGCTCGGGCCGGGCGCGGACGCGGCGGTGGCGGGTCAGTGGAAAGGGGGCCTGGGGCATGGCATGGGGTCTTTCGCTTCGTCTTTCGGGGACAAGCGGTGACATGGGCGTGGCCGCGGGGCAAGGGTGCAGGTTGTCCCGGTACGCGGCCTGCGCGGCAGGGCTGGAAACCGCCGAAACGCACGGCTAGGGTGCGCGCCGATAAGAAGCGTGCAGCGTAATCGGGCCGACCAACTTGGATTTCTTCGACCTCGTCACCGAAGTGATCGACCTCAGGTCGTTCTCGAACCTGTGGTACTGGATCGTGCTGGCGATCCTGTGGTCGACCCTGTCGCATTGGGTCATGGGCATTCCCTATCACATGGTCCAGCGCGCCCGCCGCGGCGACGAAGCGACCGAGGCCGACCTGCGCGCGCTGGCCGAGATCAACGCGCGCCGCATTCTCGACTTCTCGGAGCTGTCCGGCACGACCATGGTGGCAAGCTCGACCTTCGTCGTGACCTCGCTTCTCGTGCTGGGCTGGGGCTACAGGGTGGAGTTCGCGCAGGCGCTGGTTCTCTTGGTCCTGCCCTTGATCCTGGTGGCGGGGCTGACCCTGCGCACGGCGAGGGTTCTGCACGAGACCGCCTTCGAGAACCTGCATATCCGGCTGCGCAACCACCGGTTCGCGGTTCAGGCGATGGGCATCTGCTTCATCTTCGTGACCGCCTTCTGGGGCATGTACACGAATGTCACGGTGAGCCCGCTGCGCTAGGGCCTGGCTGTCGACAACGCCCATGCGACTTGACTCCGCCCCCGTCCCGCGTAGGTGAGGCGCGCATGTCCCGGAACCCGACCCATATCCTCGCCTCGGGCGCGCCCGAAGGGTTCGACGCCACGCTCGTCCTGCGTGAGCTGGAGCAGGGCGGCGTCCCCGTCCTTCACATCGCCCGCGACGACAAGCGCTTGGCCGCGATGGCGCGCGCGCTGGCCTTCTTCGATCCGACCGTGCCGGTCCTGACCTTTCCGGGCTGGGATTGCCTGCCCTATGACCGCGTCTCGCCCAACCCCGAGATCTCGGCCACGCGCATGGCGACGCTGGCCGCGCTGGCGGCGGGGCTTTCGGGGCCCTTCATCCTGCTCACGACGCTGAACGCGGCCACGCAATACGTGCCGCCGCGGGAGTTGTTGCGATCCTCGGCCTTCGTGGCGACGGTCGGCGGGCGCATCGACGAGGGGGCGCTGAAGGATTTCCTCGTGCGCATGGGGTTCTCGCAGACCCCCACCGTGACCGAGCCCGGCGATTACGCCGTGCGCGGCGGCATCATCGACGTCTGGCCGCCGGGCGAGGGGGCGCCGGTGCGGCTCGACCTGTTCGGCGACACGCTCGACGGCGCGCGCCGCTTCGATCCCGCGACGCAGCGCACCACCGAAAAGCTGGAGCGGGTGGAGCTTGCCCCGGTCTCCGAGGTGATCCTCGACGAAGCCTCGATCACGCGGTTCCGGCAGAACTACCGGGTCGAGTTCGGCGCGGCGGGCACCGACGACCCGCTCTACGAGGCGGTCAGCGCGGGGCGCAAGCACCAGGGCGTCGAGCACTGGCTGCCCTTCTTCCACGCGCGGCTTGAAACGCTGTTCGACTACCTGCCCGAGGCACGGATCACGCTGGACGACCAGGCCACGCCGCAGCGCCTCGCGCGTTGGGAGACGATCGCCGACCAGTATGACACCCGCAAGACCGCGCTGAGCCAGAAGGGCCGGCTCGACAGCGTCTACAAGCCCGTGCCGCCGGGGTTGCTCTATCTCGACGACGCGGCCTGGGCCAAGGCCACGGGCGGGCACCGCGTGGTGCAGTTCTCGCCCATTCCCGCCGCACCCGGCCCCGGCGTGCTCGATATGGGCGGGCGCGTGGGGCGCAATTTCTCGGTCGAGCGTCAGGATGAGAAGCTAAGTCTTTTCGGTGCTTTGGCGGCACATGTTCAAGCGATGCGTGAAGGCAGCGCCGTGGCCATCGCTTCGTGGTCCGAGGGCGCGCGGGAGCGGCTGGCCGGGCTGCTCGAGGATCAGGGCATCACGGATGCCAGGCTGGCCGGGGATGCCCGCGGCATCGGGGAGCGGGGCTCGCTCAGCCTTGTCGTCTGGCCGCTGGAAGAGGGGTTCACCGGCGGCGGGCTGACGGTGATCTCGGAACAGGACGTTCTGGGCGACCGGCTGATCCGCCCCAAGCGCAAGACCAAGCGCGCCGAGAATTACCTGACCGAGGCGCAGGCGCTGTCGCCCGGTGATCTCGTGGTGCATGTCGACCATGGCGTCGGGCGCTACAAGGGCCTCGAGACCGTCACCGCCATGGGCGCGCCGCACGAGTGCCTGTTGCTGGAATACGCGGGCGGCGACCGGCTGTTCCTGCCGGTCGAGAACATTGAACTGCTCAGTCGCTACGGCCACGATGAGGGTCTGCTCGACAAGCTGGGCGGCGGCGCGTGGCAGGCCAAGAAGGCCAAGCTCAAGGAACGCATCCGCCAGATCGCCGACAAGCTGATCCGCATCGCCGCCGAGCGCGAGCTGCGCAAGGCCCCGATCCTGCAGCCCCCCGGCGACATGTGGGAGGCCTTCTGCGCGCGCTTCCCCTACGAGGAAACCGACGACCAGCTCTCGGCAATCGCCGACGTGATGGAGGACCTCGAGCGCGGGCGCCCGATGGACCGGCTGGTGGTGGGCGACGTGGGCTTCGGCAAGACCGAGGTGGCGATGCGCGCGGCCTTCGTCGCAGCGGCGCAGGGCTTGCAGGTGGCGGTGATCGCGCCCACGACCCTTCTGGCGCGCCAGCACGCCAAGACGTTTGCCGACAGGTTCCGGGGCTTTCCGGTCAAGGTGCGCCAGCTCAGCCGCTTCATCGGCCAGAAGGAGGCCGCCGAGACCAAGGCCGGCATGGCCGATGGCTCGGTCGATATCGTGATCGGCACCCATGCGCTTCTGGCCAAGGGCATTCGCTTTCGCGAGCTGGGCCTGTTGATCGTGGACGAGGAACAGCGCTTCGGCGTCACCCACAAGGAGCGGCTGAAGGAGATGCGCTCGGATGTGCATGTGCTGACGCTGTCGGCCACGCCCATCCCGCGGACGCTGCAGATGTCGCTCTCGGGCGTGCGCGACCTGTCGCTGATCGGCACGCCGCCGGTCGACCGGCTGGCGATCCGAACCTATGTCAGCGAGTTCGACGCGGTCACGGTGCGCGAGGCGCTTCTGCGCGAGCATTACCGCGGCGGGCAGAGCTTCTACGTGGTGCCGCGGATCGAGGATCTGCCCGAGATCCAGGACTTCCTGCGCGAGCAGGTGCCGGAGGTCAGCTTCGTCACCGCGCACGGGCAGATGGCGGCGGGCGAGCTGGACGACCGGATGGTCGCCTTCTACGACGGAAAATACGACGTGCTGCTGGCCACGACCATCGTGGAGAGCGGCATCGACATTCCCACCGCCAACACCATGATCATCCATCGCGCCGACATGTACGGGCTGGCGCAACTCTACCAGATCCGCGGCCGGGTGGGGCGTTCGAAAACAAGGGCCTATGCCTATCTCACTACGAAGCCGCGGCTGAAACTGACGCCCGCCGCCGAGAAGCGGCTTCGCGTGCTGGGCAGCCTCGACAGTCTCGGCGCGGGCTTCACCATCGCGAGCCAGGACCTCGACATTCGCGGCGCGGGCAACATCGTGGGCGAGGAACAGTCGGGCCATGTCCGCGAGGTGGGGTTCGAGCTGTACCAGTCGATGCTGGAGGAGGCGATCGCGCGCATCCGCTCGGGCGAGGCCGAGGGGCTGCCGGCTGAGGGCGACGGTCAATGGTCGCCGCAGATCAACCTCGGGGTTCCGGTCCTGATCCCCGAGGAGTACGTGCCCGACCTCGACGTGCGGCTGGGGCTCTACCGGCGGCTCAGCCAACTGGAGACCAAGGTCGATCTCGAAGGCTTCGCCGCCGAGCTGATCGACCGCTTCGGGTCGCTGCCGCGGGAGGTGAACACGCTTCTGCTGGTGGTCCGGATCAAGGCGATGTGCAAGCGCGCGCATATCGCCCGGCTCGATGCCGGGCCGAAGGGCGCGACGGTGCAGTTCCACATGGACAAGTTTCCCAACCCCGCGGGGCTGGTGGCCTTCGTTCAGGCGCAAGGCGGGCTGGCCAAGGTCAAGGACAACAAGATCGTCGTCCGGCGCGACTGGGCCAAGGATGCCGAGAAGATCAAGGGCGCCTTCGCGATCGCGCGCGATCTGGCGATGCAGGCCGAAGGCAAGGCCGCGGCCTGAGGGCGGGCAAGGCTTTTGCAAAAGCCTTGTCAGCGCCTTGCAAGGCGCTGGGGCCGCGCTTTGCAAATCGCGGGCAAGCCTCTTGCAAGAGGCTTCGCCCCCCTCAGGCCGGTTCGCGCGGCATCGCGCGCATGACCAGCGCGCCTGTCCCCGACAGCGCCGCCGTGGCCAGGATCAGCGGCATCGGCGTGCCGTCGAAAAGCTGCCCGATCAGCGCGCCAAGCGCCGCGCCCCCCACGGTGGCCAGCGCCCCCATGACCGAGGCGGCCATGCCGGAGACATGGCCGAGCGG
>CBFIFZ010000211.1:0-4722 GCA_965661995.1 Roseicyclus sp. | reverse complement strand
GGCTGCGGTCGATGGCGGCAGTTTACGCCGCCGTCGCCTCGGCCAAGGCCGAGGGCGCATGGACCGACGCACGACCGCCGATGTTCCGCTGAGGGGCGCGTCACACCGCGTACACAGGGCGTACACACCACGTACATACGCGATCTGCGCGCCGCTGGGGCTGGATTACCGGGAAACTGTGCCCTGATGCACGGGGCGCAGCGTGCCCCGTTCCACCACGCGGCAGGGGAAGAGCCGGGTTTCGGGGTGGCGGTCGGGGCGTTCGATGGTGCCGACCACCAGGTCGATGGAGGCGCCGATGATCTCGGCGATGGGTTGGCGGATCGTGGTCAGGTCGATGTTCTGCCAGCGCGCCATGTCCATGTCGTTCAGCCCGATGATGCCGATATCCTCGGGGCAGCGCAGGCCCGCCTCGGCGATGGCCGAAAGCGCGCCGATGGAGAGCACGTCATCGCCGCAGAAATAGGCCTGCGCGGGGTCCTGCATCAGGAGGCGGGTCATCTCGACGCGGCCCGCGTCGAAGGAATAGGCCGAGGCGTAGCTGATCGAGACCTCGATCTCGGGGTGTTCGCGCAGCGCGCCGAAGAAGCCGAGGGCGCGGTCCTGGGTCGAGGTGGCCTTTTCCGGACCGCCGAGGAAGGCCACGCGGGTATAGCCGCGGGCGATCAGCGTCTCGGCGGCCATGCGCCCGCAGGCGACGTTGTCGATGCCGACGACATGGACATTGGGTGAGGTCGAGAAGCGACCGAAGGAATGGACGACGGGAACGCCCGCCTGCTTGAAGGCCTCGGCGAAGCTGGGCGGCAGGGTGGAGGAGGCGACGATCACCCCGTCGACGGAATATTGCCTGAGCATGCGGACCGAGGCTTCGGGATCGGTTTCATTGCTGAGATTGACCAGCAGCGGGCGCAGGCCCCGGTCCTGCAACCCGCGGGTGAAGAGGTCGAAGACCTCGAGGAAAAGCGGGTTGTGGAAGTTGTTCGAGATCAGGCCGATCAGCTTGGTCCGGCCCGTCGTCAGGGACGAGGCCAGCGCGTTGGGGCTGTAGCCCAGTTCGAGCGCGGCCTTTTCGACCTTGGCGCGCGTCTTGGGCGAGACCGAGGCCCCCTCGGTGAAGGTGCGCGACACGGCAGAGCGCGACACGCCCGCGCGATCCGCGACATCCCTGAGGGTGATTGCCATCTGGCCTCCGTCCGTTTTGGGCACGGGGTGATTTATACACGCCGGTTGCGCCCCGGATAGTGCCGTTTCCACGGATTATTGCAACCGGTTGCAAAAACCTCGATTCGGGTCTAACGTCTCTGTCATGGCGTGGCGGCAAGCGTTCCGCATGCGACCAGGACATCTAGGGAGGAACTCATGAACGCATTCTGGAAGACGATGGCAGCGACTGCCGTCGCGGCGTCGGCGCTGATGGGCGCCACGGTCGCGCAGGCGGAGGGCGAGCGTTACGTGCTGGTCAGCCACGCACCCGACAGCGACAGCTGGTGGAACACGATCAAGAACGGCCTGGCGCTGGCCGGCGAGCAGATGGGCGTGACGGTGGAATACCGCAACCCGCCCACCGGCGACCTTGCCGACATGGCGCGCATCATCGAGCAGGCCGCGGCAAGCGGGCCGAACGGCATCATCACCACGCTGGCCGATCCGGACGTGCTGTCCGGCCCGATCCGGGCCGCGGTCGACAGCGGGATCGACGTGATCATCATCAACTCGGGCACGCCGGACCAGGCGCGCGAGGTGGGTGCGCTGATGTATGTCGGTCAGCCGGAATACGACGCGGGCTTCGCCGCCGGTCTTCGGGCCGCGGGTGATGGCGTGGGCAGCTTCCTGTGCGTGAACCACTACATCTCCAGCCCGTCCTCGACCGAGCGTTGCCAGGGCTTCGCCGATGGCCTGGGCGTCGACCTGGGCAACCAGATGATCGACAGCGGGCAGGACCCCTCGGAAATCCAGAACCGGGTGATGGCCTACCTGAACGCCAACCCCGACACCGACGCGGTTCTGACGCTGGGCCCGACCAGCGCCGATCCGACGATCCTGGCGCTGGAAGAGATGGGCCTTGCCGGTGACATCTACTTCGGCACCTTCGACCTGGGCGACAACATCGTGCAGGGCATCCGGGATGGCGTGATCGCGTGGGGCATCGACCAGCAGCCCTACCTGCAGGCCTACCTGCCGGTCGTCGTGATGACCAACTACCACCGCTTCGGCGTTCTGCCGGGCAACAACATCAACTCGGGCCCCGGTTTCGTGACCGCCGACGGGCTGGAGATGGTGGAGCAGTTCGCGGGCGAGTACCGCTGACCTGACAGGCGGGCGCGCTGGTGGCGCGCCCGCCCCCTTTTCACCCGTGTGTCATTCGAGGGAGGAACGGCCATGTCCGAGGCAGGGCAGGGGGCAGCTGTGGCCCCGGCAAAGGACGAACGCGTCAAGGAAATCTCGGGGCTGCGCCGAGCGCTGATCCGGCCCGAGCTGGGGGCCATCGTCGGCACCATCGCGGTTTTCGTCTTCTTCATCGCCTTCGCCGCCGACAGCGGGATGTTCAACGCGCAGGGCATCCTCAACTGGTCGACGGTCTCGGCGCAGTTCATGATCATCGCGGTCGGCGCCTGCATGCTGATGATCGCGGGCGAGTTCGACCTTTCGGTCGGCTCGATGATCGGGTTTGCGGGCATGTCCATCGCGCTGATCTCGGTCACGCTGCAATGGCCGGTCTGGATCGCCATCCTGCTGACCTTCGCGCTGTGTATCGCGGTGGGGGCGCTGAACGGGGTGATCGTGGTGCGCACGGGCCTGCCCAGTTTCATCGTGACGCTGGCCTTCCTGTTCATCCTGCGCGGCTTCACCATCTTCTTCCCGCAGCTGATCGAGCGGCAGACCATCATCGGCGGCATCTCGGACGCGGCGGAGGGCGACTGGCTTGCGCCGGTCTTCGGGGGCAAGATCCTCGGCTTCGTCTTCGACTGGCTGGCCGAGATGGAGCTGATCGCGGTTTTCGAGCGCGGCACGCGGGCGGGAGAGCCCATCGTGAACGGCATCCCGATGCTGATCGTCTGGGCGCTGGCGCTGGTCGTGGTGGCGCATGTGATCCTGACCCGGACGCAGTTCGGCAACTGGGTCTTCGCCGCGGGCGGCGACGCGCAGGCGGCGCGCTACGTGGGCGTGCCGGTGAACCGGGTGAAGATCCTGATGTTCATGTTCACGGCCTTCTGCGCCTGTGTCTTCGCCACCTGCCAGGTGATGGAGTTCGGCTCGGCGGGTGCCGACCGGGGTTTGCTGAAGGAATTCGAGGCGATCATCGCCGTGGTGATCGGGGGGGCGCTTTTGACGGGCGGATATGGCTCGGTCATCGGGGCGGCGCTCGGCGCGCTGATCTTCGGGGTGGTGCAGCAGGGGCTGTTCTTCGCCGGGGTGGAAAGCAGCCTCTTCCGGGTGTTCCTGGGCGTGATCCTTTTGTTCGCGGTGATCCTCAACACCTACATTCGCCGCATCATCACGGGGGAACGCTGATGTCTGCCTTCGATCACAATCCTATCGTCGAGATGAAGGACATCGAGAAGCATTTCGGCCCGGTCATCGCGCTGAACGGGGTGAGCTTCGATGTCAGGCCCGGCGAGTGTCATTGCCTTCTGGGCGACAACGGGGCGGGGAAATCGACCTTCATCAAGACGATGTCGGGCGTTCACAAGCCCACCCGCGGCGAGATCCTGTTCGAGGGCAAGCCGATGTCCTTCGACAGCCCGCGCGACGCGATGGAGGCGGGGATCGCCACGGTTTACCAAGACCTTGCGATGATCCCGCTGATGAGCGTCACGCGGAATTTCTGGATGGGGCGCGAGCCGATCCGCCGCGTCGGGCCGTTGAAATTCATGGATTTCAAGACCGCCAACGAGGTGACGATGGAGGAGATGCGCAAGATGGGCATCAACCTGCGCTCGCCCGACCAGGCGGTCGGCACGCTCTCGGGCGGGGAGCGGCAGACGGTGGCGATTGCGCGCGCTGTGCATTTCGGGGCCAAGGTGCTGATCCTGGACGAGCCGACCAGCGCGCTGGGCGTGCGGCAGACGGCGAACGTGCTGGCGACCATCGACAAGGTGCGCAAGACCGGCATCGGGATCGTCTTCATCACCCATAACGTACGCCATGCGTTGGCTGTGGGCGACCGGTTCACGGTGCTGAACCGCGGCCGCACGCTGGGCACCGCGCAGCGCGGGCAGATCACGCCCGAGGAGCTGCAGGACCTGATGGCCGGCGGACAGGAGATGGTGGAGCTGGAAGGCTCGCTTGGCGGGACCGTCTGAACGGAGGAGGCAGGGATGCTGGACCAGGGGTATTTCGATCACGAGAGCGGCACGCTCGAGGAGCTGGCGGCGCTGACGGGCCGGGTGCTGGAGGCTGGGACGCTCGCCCATGCCGATGGGGTGGCGCAGAACGTGCCGCTTTACGACATGGGCGCGCTGCGCGGGCGGCTGGATGAGGCCGGGGCGCGGCAGGCGCTGATGGCGGAATGGGCCTGGGTGCTGGGGCAGGGGCCGGGGGTCTTGGTGCTGAAATCGGCTTATGCCGATGCCGGGCCGGTGGACCGCGCGAGCGAGGTCTTTCTGCGCATCATCGCCGAGGAGAAGGCCACCGGGCAGGGCAAGGGCGATCATTTCGCCGCCGCGGGGGCGAATGACCGGATCTGGAACAGTCTTCAGAAACAGTGCCTTGCCGATCCGG
>CBFIFZ010000210.1:0-4731 GCA_965661995.1 Roseicyclus sp. | reverse complement strand
AGTGGGTGGAACGGTTCACCTGATTCGAGTCTCGAAGGGGTCACCCCACCTCCCGGCTGCAGCGTCGAGCGCGCCCGAGGATGGCCTGTTTCTGCGTCTGGGGTCCCCCCTTTATCCTGTTTGATTTCAGTTCTTTACCGCAAGGGTTCCACCCTTTCCGGTTGCGCGGCCAGAAACCGGGCGAACCGGTTCCGACGTCGCGAGGGGCCTCAGAGGGGCGGCAGAACCGAGGGCAACGAAGCCCTGATCCGGTTCCCCAGCCCCCGTGCCCCACCGCCTTTGTCATATCCCATGCCATGTTGTCCCGGCCCACCGTCCGACCGGCGTGCATGCACCCGTCCCGATGGGGCAGCGAGGAGCGGGCGGGATTGGCGGGCCTTCGAGAGCGAACTGCGTGCACGGGGTCCTGAGCTTGCCGTGGAGCTGCTGGGCAAGCCGACCTTCCGCGCTGGCGATGAATGGCGATGGGGTCGCAAGGGCAGCCTCTCGGTCGTCATCGGTGGCGCGCGGGCGGGTATGTGGTTCGACCACGAGGAAGGCCGAGGCGGCTGGTTCTCCGACCTGGTGGGCCGCCATCTCGGCATGGTTCGCGAGGACGCGACCGACTGGATCGCTGACCGGATCGGCATGGGCTTGCGCCATAAGGCGCCGGGCCGCCGGGCTGTTCCACCTGCCATGCCGGCAAACGATCCCGCAAAGCCACAACCGGCACCGGCCGAGGCGCGGCCCGAGAGTAACCCTGCCGACGATGCCGCGCCCGCACCCAACCGGGCGGACGATGCTGCCGTACGGGCTTCCCGGATCTGGACCGGCGCACGTCCCGCCCCGGAGGACCACCCCTATCTTGTCAGCAAGCGGGCCACGCCGCTTGGCCTGCGCATGGACGCGAGCCGCCGGCTCGTCGTTGCGCTGCAGGATATCGACGGTCAGATCCACAGCGTGGAGTTCATCGCGCCCGATGGGGCGAAGCGCTACCTCGCCGGTGGCGCGAAGAAGGGGCATTTCGCGGTGGTGGGCGCGGAGCCAGGGCCGCTTGCGATGACCGAAGGTCCCGTCCTGATCTGCGAAGGCTGGGCCACCGGTGCCAGCCTGCACATGGCAACCGGCGAGACGGTCGTCGCCGCCATGGATGCGGGCAACCTGATGCCGGTGGCCGAGGCGCTGCGCGCGCGCCTCCCAGACGCTGACCTCGTTTTGATCGCAGACAATGACGCGAAGCCCGATGGGACCACAAATCCCGGCGTGGAGGCGGCTCGCAAGGTCGCGCTTGCCGTCGATGGCCGCCTCGCGGTGCCTGACAGCCCGGGCGACGCCAACGACCTGTTCTGCGCCGAGGGGCTCGAACCCGTCGCAGAGCTGCTGGCCAGAGCGGCCCGGATACCACCACCGCCGCCGACCTATCCGGCGCCCGTGCTCACGCCTGAGGAGGCGCGCACCAGCCTTGCCGACGCCATCGCGGGCTTCATGGCCGCGATCCCGGACTACTGGGCTGCCGTCGAGGCGGCGGAGGAGGAGGCTGAGAACAGCGATCAGGACCGCGACCCGCTGGACTTCAATATCGTGGCCCGCGCGGCCCTGCCGCCGCTGCTCGCCCTGCCGGTTGACGTGGGCCTCGGCAAGACCTCAAGCGCACGCGCCGCCATTGCCGATCTGATCGCCTCGGGCGGGCTCGGGAGCCGCAAGGTCGTCTACGCGGTGCCGCGCCATGATCTCGGTGCGGAGCAGGTTGCGGCCTTCACAGCCCTCGGGCTGCGCGCCATGCTCTGGAAAGGTCGCACCGCCCCCGATCCTGCGCCCCACAATCCCGAGCAGCTCATGTGCCTCGATGCCGAGGCCACTTTTGACGCGCTAGAGATCGAACACCCGGTCGAGCAGAGTTGCTGCAAGGTGAAGCGCGGCGGCACCCTGCATCTCTGCGCTCACTATCGGGCCTGCGGCTACCAGCGCCAGAAGCCACTTGCGCAGGCCGCGCAGGTGATCGTCTGCGCCCACGACAGCCTGTTCCACATGAAGCCCGAGGTGATCGGCGCAGTCGGGTTGCTCGTGGTGGACGAAGCCTTCTGGCAGTCGGGCCTGCGGGGGCTCGACGGTAAGGCGACGCTCACGCAAGACGGGTTGGAGCCCGGGAAGGCGTCGGTGGTCTGCTACACCCGCAAGGGCAAGATCCACGTCTCGCGCACGGCTGATCTCGTCGCCTCCCGGACCCGGCTCTGCAAGGCGCTGCGGGTCACGGAGCCCGGTCCGCTGCGCCTCGGCCTGCTGGAAGCCGTTGGCCTTACCGCGGATGAGTGCCGCCATGCTGCCGCGCTGGAGCGCCGTCGGTTGCGTAATGCGGGTCTTCTGCCTGGCATGTCACCCGCCGAGCGGCGCAAGCGCATCGAGGCGGTGCTGCCGCCCGGCGATGAGCCCTGGGCCCCGCCCGGACGCTGCGCCAGGCTCTGGCTGATCCTCGCCGAGGCGCTGGAGCACGGCCATGATGCCGCGGGCGCTGAGCTGGTCTATGAGATGACCGAGGCCGGCTCGGTTCGCGCCCTCAAGCTGCGCTGGCGCGGTCCCATGCGGGCGGGCTGGGCTGCCCAGGCGCCGATCCTGCATCTCGATGCGACGCTCCGCCCCGAACTCGTGCAGGCCTATCTGCCACGGATCGACATCGGCGCGCCTGTCGCTGCGCGTCAGCCACATGTTCGGGTCCGTCAGATTACCGGCAGCCCAACGTCGGCGCGGGCGCTGACACCCACGGCTAACGCCCCTGAGAAGGATCGCAAGACCGCTGCACGCCGGTTGCGCGACCTCCGCGCCTGGATCGACCTGCGGGCACGCCAGTGCCATCGGCCCGGCCAAGCGGTTGATCTGCTTGTCGTAGGGCAGAAGGCCGCCCTAGACGCGTTACGGGCCGCGGGGCTACCGCCGCGCGTGGAGGCGGTACACTTCAACGCGCTGAGCGGGCTCGACCGCTGGGGCGGGATCGGCGGCATGGTGATCCTCGGCCGCACGCTTCCAGCCCCGCGCACCGTGGAACTCTTGGCAACGGCGCTGACAGGCCGCGTGCCTGGGCCGAACCCTGAGGACGCAGGCTGGTGGTATCCGATGGTCGAGCGCCGGGTCCGGCTCGCGGGCGACCGCACTGCGCCCCTCGCCATGGAAGAACATGCCGATCCCGTCGCGGAGGCCGTGCGCTGGAGCATCTGCGAGGGCGAGCTGATCCAGGCCATGGGACGGGGCAGGGGGGTGAACCGCACAGCGGTCACTCCGCTCGAGATCGACCTGCTCACGGACGTGGTCCTGCCGGTGACCGTCGACGCGCTGGTGCCCTGGTGCGAGCTGCGCCCGAGCCGACGCGATCTCATGGCGCTCTCTGGGATCGTGCTCGAGAACGCCGCCGACATGGCGGTCTGCTTCCCGGACCTGTGGCCGAGCCGCGAGTCCGCCAAGAAGGATGGCCAGAGGAAGGGGACAAATGACTATTATAGAGACCTCTATAATAGCGGAATGTCCCCTTCCTCTGTGGAGGTGGCCTACCGGCCGGAAGGCAGGGGTCAACGCGCCCGCACCGCCCGCATCGATCTCGTCCGCATCCCCGATCCTGAAGTCTGGCTGACGAACCGCCTCGGGCCGCTTGCCCAATGCGATATCGCAGCACCGACCTCCGGGCAAGCTCATGGCCGGGAACGGCTCGACGCCCTCGGAGCCCGTCTCACCGCCAGCATGCATGCCCTGATCGCAGCGCGTCGTGCCGCCCTCGACGCGCTGTCTGCGCGCCTGGAGGCGGTGGCTCCCGTCGACTTGCATCAATCACCAACCCGAAATCACAAAGAGGAGGACTGAGCATGAGTTTTGACACATTGCGCGTGTACGAGGCCGGGCGGTTTTACGACATGGACCTGCCCGACTGGTATGAAGAGGCTTGCCGTATCAGCGAGACTGAACGCGTCGACTGGCACCGGGCCTTTGAGCGTGTGCTCGAGTGCGAGTACAGCCTGCTGACGGAGGCGGGTCTGTGCAGTGCAGGTCTCGAGATCCGGTTCTGGCCGAGTGCGACGACCGGTATGTTTGTCATCATCGAGACGCCGCTGGCCTTGGTCGAACAGATCGTCGTGATCCATCCCAAGGACTGGCTGCCCTTCTTGTCCACATATCTGGCCCCGCTGATGGGGGCATCGGCGCAATACGCCATGCTCGAAGTGCAGGGCAAAATTGCCAATGCTTTGATCGCAAAGGCTCGCCATGGCGAAGGGAGCCACATCAATCGTGAAACCGGTCAGAGCCAGATCGACATCAAACGGGATCTGGAGCGGCGTCGCCTTGAACGGTTGCGCGAGGCTCAGGGAGGCGTGGCATGAAACGTGACCGTCACATCGGCCTTGAGCAGCGCGACGGCTACGATGTCGGCCGCGATCCGCGCAGCATGTCGGCAGCCGAGTTGGAAGACCTGGGTCACACCCGCGTCTCGCCTCTGCGCGCCCTTCGGATGAAATGCCTCGACTGCTGCAACGGCTCGGCGCAGGAGGTGCGGCTCTGCAGCGCGGTCGACTGTCCCAGCTGGCCGTTTCGGATGGGCAGGAACCCGTGGCGTGCTCCGCTGAGTGAAGCGGGTCGTTCAGGGCGTCTGGCTCGGTTGGCTCCCAAGACGGCGTCTGCGCCGACGGAGGCCCTGAAAACTCATGCCCAAACCGGCAACTCGGTTTCCGATGGGGGTAGGGTGCCCAGCGGTGAGGTTGCCGATTTTTCCCC
>CBFIFZ010000209.1:0-4754 GCA_965661995.1 Roseicyclus sp. | reverse complement strand
CACTGGATCAGAGGCCAATCATGCACTAACAATTAACATGGCCCAGTCAGATGAGGCTGCTCAGGGCGGTCGCCACGACTAAACCCCTTTGAAACCAAAAGAAAAAAGGGCCCCATAAAGGCCCATCATCTGTTTTGGCAAGTGCAAGTGGCGGGGCAAACGAGATTCGAACTCGCGGGGCGTGTCGAGAAAGAGCCTCAATCCGTCCATAGCGAGCGAAGGACCAAGGTCCAAGGCCCGCGCCCCTCGAACCAGTCGTCGTGAACAGATCGCCTCGGTCCGGGGAGATGGGGCAGAGTGCCTTGGACCTTGGGCCCAAACGAAATTAGGAAACGAATTTATAGAGGACCTATCAAATAAGGGCCTTTCTGACGCGCAGGGGGGCTTGATTAGGGGGGTACCCCTTCGGCGAACTATCCGACTTGGCTGGCGAACGAGTCAAGTAACCCCCAAGAGACAGGGTAGTGTATAAGCTTTTGAAAAAACTGAGGACAAATGGGTAGTGCTGTGGATCTGCAGGCTTGCAACTAGCGAGAGATTTTTGGAACCCATATGGAACCCCACAGGCAGATTATCCGTAGTGGTCTCGCATAACTAATTGATTTTATGGTGCCCCCAGAGAGACTCGAACTCCCGACCCTCTGATTACAAATCAGATGCTCTACCAGCTGAGCTATAGGGGCGCCGGGGTCGGAATACGGCATGGTCAGGCCTCGCGCAAGCACGCCCGTGCAGCGCACGGGGTTTGCGCCCCCGGCGGGCGCGGTATAGGGTCAAGGCGTCAGTGGCGTTTGATCGATCCGGGAACAGGGACAGAATGCAGGTCGTCTTTCACCTCGGCGCACCTTGCACCGATCTCGGCCTTCTCCACAGATCCCTCCTGAAGAACCGGGCGCGGCTGTCGGAAGAGGGCATCATCGTTCCTCCGCTGGTGCGCTACAGGTCCGTCATCAAGGAAACGATGCGCGCGCTCCAGGGCAAGCCCGCCACCCCGGACGTCCAGGAGGCGTTGCTTGACGCCATCGTCGACGAGGCGCGCATCGACCGGCTGGTCCTGTCCGACCCGCGCTTCATCTGCATCAATCGCCTCGTCGTGCAGGGCGCGCAGATCTGGCCGATGGTCGAACGCCAGACGATCGCGCTCAGGGCGCTCTTTCCGGAGGCCCGGGTCGAGTTCCACATCGGCATGCGCAATCCCGCCACGCTGATCCCCGCCCTCTTCGCAGGCTCGAAATTCAAGGATTTCGCCGAGTTCACGGACCGGATGCAGCCCCATGCCGTGACCTGGTCGGAGATGCTCCAGCGCCTGCGGATGACGCACCCGGACACGCCGATCACCGTCTGGTGCAACGAGGATACGCCGCTCCTCTGGGGGCAGATCCTGCGCGAGCTGGCCGATGTGGCCTTCGATTTCCCGCTGCGCGGGATCGATGACCTCGTGGGGACGATCATGGACGCCACCGGTTTCAAGCGGATGCGTCGCTATCTCGAGGACAACCCGCCCCAATCCGAGATGCAGCGCCGCCGCATCCTCGGCGCCTTCCTCGACCGCTACGCTCTCGACACCGAGATCGAGGAACAGCTCGACCTTCCCGGCTGGACGCGCGCGCTGGTCGAGGAGATGACCGCGACCTACGAGGACGATGTGGCCACCATCGCCCGCATCCCGGGCGTCACCCTGCTCACGCCGTGAGGCGGGCCGCGCTCAGCGCATGCCGAGCGCTTCCTTGTACATCTCGAGCACCGCCTCTTCCTCGGCGATGTCGTCGGGCTCGCGCTTGCGCAGCGCGATGACCTTGCGCATGACCTTGGTGTCGTAGCCGCGCGATTTCGCCTCGGCCATGACCTCTTTCTGCTGGTCGGCGATGTCCTTTTTCTCGGCCTCGAGGCGCTCGTAGCGCTCGATGAACTGGCGCAGCTCGTCGGCGGTCACGCGGTAGCTGTCGGGGCGGTCGGTATCGGTCTCGTCCATCGGTCCTCTCGCGGCTCACTGGCATCGGGAAATGCCGGTCTAGCCTCGGCGGGGACCGGCCACAAGCCTTGCCACGGCCCGGTCGCTGACCTAGGACAAATTGGTGAACGGACCCAAGGGGAAACGCGACGCATGACGATGCTCGTCTATGTCGGAACCGCGCTGGCGCTGGCCGGGCTCCTGGCGCTCGGCTATTGCATCTGGGCCGCCGTCGCGGCCAAGCGCGCAGGCCTGCCCGATCCCGAGCTGCGCGCCCGCCTGCAGCGCATCGTGACGATCAACATGGGGGCGCTGCTGGTCTCGGTCATCGGGCTGATGTCCGTCGTGCTCGGTGTCTTCCTCGCCTGAACCGCGGCGGATCGGGCTTGCGCCCCGCCCCGCATTCGCGGCAAGGCTGAAAGCATGAGCGCCATCGACACCCTGCCCCCCCTGCGCGAGGTCATCGCGACCCACGGTCTTTCCGCGAAAAAGGCGTTGGGGCAGAATTTCCTGCTCGACCTCAACCTGACCGCCAAGATCGCGCGGCAGGCGGGCGACCTGTCGTCCTGCGACGTGCTGGAGGTCGGTCCCGGCCCCGGCGGGCTGACCCGCGGGCTTCTGGCCGAGGGCGCGCGCCGTGTCGTCGCCGTGGAGAAGGACGCGCGCTGCCTGCCCGCGCTGGCCGAGATCGCCGCCGCCTATCCCGGCCGGCTCGAGGTGCTGAACGCCGACGCGCTGGCGCTGGACTGGGCGGCGCATCTGACCCCGCCGATCAAGGTGGTGGCGAACCTGCCCTATAACGTGGGCACGGAACTGCTGGTGCGCTGGCTGACGCCGGCCTCTTGGCCGCCGGTCTGGACATCGCTCACGCTGATGTTCCAGCGCGAGGGGGCCGAGCGGATCGTGGCGCAGCCGGGCGGCAAGGCCTATGGCCGCCTCGCGGTTCTGGCACAATGGCGATGCGCCGCGCGGATCGCCATGACCCTGCCGCCCGAGGCCTTCACCCCGCCACCCAAGGTGCGCTCTGCCGTTGTCCAGATCGAGGCCCTGCCCGAGCCGCGCTTCCCCGCCGACCAGGCGGTGCTCGAGCGCGTGGTGGCCACGGCCTTCAACCAGCGCCGCAAGATGCTGCGCGCGGCACTCAAGGGGCTCTCGCCCGAGATCGAGGATCATCTGCGCGCCGCGGGCCTCCGGCCCACCGACCGCGCCGAGCAGGTCCCGATCGAAGGGTTCTGCGCGCTGGCGCGGTCTCTCGCCGGGTAGGCGGCGTTACTCGGCCGCTTCCTGCGGCGGTGTGCCGGGCGCGTCACCGCCGCCTGCCTCGCCACCCTCGCCCTGCGGGGCATCGGATTTCTTCGGCCGCCGGGTCCGGCTGCGCTTGGGTTTCGGCGCGGCCTCCGGCGTCTCGACAAGGCCGCTGTCGGTGTCGGACCCGCTGTCCATCACGGTGTCGAAGCCCGAGGACTTGCCACCGTCCCTTGTGTCCCCGCTGTCCTGCTGGCCCTGGCCCGCATCCTGGCCACCGCTGCGCCCCTGCTGGCCGCCGCCATCGCCCTGGTCACGTGGCCCGCCACCATCGCCATGGTCGCGCTGCCCGCCTCCCTGCTGGCCCTGCTGCTGCTCGCGCCGGGCGTCCTGCTCGCGCTGCGCCTCGGCCAGCATGCGCAGGTAATGCTCCGCGTGTTGCTGGAAGTTCTCGGCCGCAACGCGGTCGTTCGAGAGCTGCGCGTCACGGGCAAGCTGGTTGTACTTGTCGATGATCTGCTGCGGGGTGCCGCGGACCTTGCCCTCGGGGCCGGACGAGTCGAACACGCGGTTGACGATGTTGCCGACCGAGCGGTTGCGGTTCCCCTTGGACCGCGAGCGGTTCTTCGATGATCTCATGTGCTAAATACGGTTCCAGTTGTCCTGGTTGGCAGCGGCGCGAGGCAAAGACCCCGGTTTCGCTCGTCACCCGCACCCCCCGCTTAGGCAGTCGGTACGGAATATGAGGCAGAGCCGCAGGGGATTATCGCGAAGATGATCACGCCTGCTGCCCGTGTGTAAGCATGGCACGGGCCGCGTGACAAGGCAAATCTGCGCTTTTCCCGTTGCAGGGCGCCGGAAACTCCCGATTCACCCGGCTGCGTGGCGCTTCGGCATCGTTCCTTCGACCACGCGCGGCTTTCCATTGATGTCGGGATGGACCGCGACCGCATCAAGACCCGCGGCCTCGAAGAGCTCCGAGACCTCCGCCCCCTGCCCCGCGCCGATCTCCACGAGGCACCGCCCGCCGGGCGCAAGATGGGTGCGAAGACCGTCCAGGATCGCCCGATATGCCGAAAGACCGTCTCCCCCCGGCGTCAGCGCCGCGCGCGGCTCCCACTCAGCGACCTCGGGGGCGAGCGCGGCATATTCCGCCTCGGTCACGTAGGGCGGGTTCGACACCACGAGGTCGAACACCCCCTCCACTCCATCCCACCAATCCGCCTCGATCAGCTGCAAGCGCCCCGCGACCTGGTGATCCGCGGCGTTCTCCCCGGCCACGGCAAGGGCCGCAGCCGAGATGTCGCTGGCCATCCCGGTCGCGCCGTCCCGCTCGGCCAGCAGCGTCACCGCGATCGCACCCGTTCCGGTGCCGAGGTCGATCAGCCGCTCGAAGGGCCGGGCCAGCGCCAGGTCGACCAGCGTTTCGGTATCGGGCCGCGGCACAAGCGTGTCCCGTGTCACCCGGAAACTGCGCCCGTAGAAATCCCAGGCGCCCAGCATCTGGGCGAGCGGCTCGCGGGCAAGCCGCCGCTCCAGCGCCGCCTCGGCCTCGGCC
>CBFIFZ010000208.1:0-4788 GCA_965661995.1 Roseicyclus sp. | reverse complement strand
CATGACCCAGTTCACGGAGGCCTACAACGCGCAGGACGCCGCCGCGGTCGCGGCATTCTACAGCCCCGATGCCGTCCTCCTGCCGCCCGGGCAGGCCTCCGTCCAGGGGCGCGAGGCGATCGCCGCCCATTACGCCCAGGCCTTCGCCGCGGGCGCGCGCGACCTGCAGTTCATGACCTTCGACATCCGCGCCACCGATGACATGGCCGTCGAGATCGGCGAGACCGTGGTGATGGTCGGCGCGCAGCGCATCGTCGGGCGCTACATGCACCTGTGGCAGGTGATCGAGGGCCAGCTCTTCCTCACGCGCGACATGTATCACGTGCTGCTCGTCGAATAGCGCCCCCTCCCCGCCGCATGGCCGGGCGAATTGCGCAGCCCGCGCGCCCCGCGGGGCTTGCGCGGCCCCCTCACACTCCCCACGTCTTTCCCACGGGGCCTCAGCCGCCCCGTCTCACCGGACATCATCGCCCCGGCCCGCCCGGGCAACCCTGATCGCCCCTCGAGCCTCGGCCCCCACGGCACCCCGCCGCGGGGGAACCCCGCACGGAGGATCATCCCCATGTCCAAGGAAAAGAACCGCGGCAACCGCGAAGCCAAGAAGCCGAAACAGGTCAAGCCCAAGGTGCTTGCCACCGCCAACTCCAACCTCGGCAAGCCGCTCGACATCGGCAAGGAGAAGAAGGGCAAGTAGGCCCGGCCACGGGGCGCGCGCGGCGTGCCGTAGGCCGGGCTTCAGCCCGGCACACATTGCGTATGTACGCGGTGTGTACGGGGTGTGTACGGGCTGTGACCCTACCCGCCGCGCCCCGCGAATTGCGTCAGCGCGCCCCCAGCCGCATCGGCGACACCTCCGCCATCCGCGCGAATGCCGCCGTCCCCGTCGCCAGAACCACCACCCCCGTGGCGCAGAAGGCCACCACGAACAGCACCAAGGCCGCCGCAGCAGGGCTGCCGATATCGGCCCCCAGCCGCGCGTTCAGGGCGGCGAGAATGGGAATGCCCACGCCCGCGAGCAGCATGACCACCGCCTGGTATCCCATTGGCGGGCCTTCCTTTTTCACGAACAGATGCCCCGCGGCTCGATCCCCTCCCAGGGCAGGAACAGCTCCACCGCATCCGCGCGGGATTGCCATGGCGTCACCGGCATCGCCTGCCCGATCAGCCGCTCCAGCCGCGCCGTCCGCGCGCCCCTCGGATCGAGCGCGCGGCAGCAGACGTATTCTTCTACAAGAGAGGCCTGCGCCTCGTAGCCATACTCCAGGAACCGCCCCTCCGCCGCCCCGTCGAACAGGTAGGGGTCCGCGACCGTCGCATGCTCCCGCGCCGCCCGCAGCGGGTGGTATCCGGTCACGTCGCGGTTCTGCCATTGCCAGACATGGGTCATCTCGTGGGCGAAGAACATCGCCGCGTACAGATGCCGCCGCCCGTCCCGCATCGCCGTGTAATCCGGCACCATCATGTCGGGCCGCACATGCAACGTGTTGAACAGCACCATCCCCCCCACGCGCCCCTCCACGACGGGCCCCTCGGGCGGCGGCGCGACCCGCTCCCGGCAGGTGACCTGCGGGCGCGCCGGGTAGCGCAGCGTGACCAGGCCAACGAGCGGGTTCCGGGCGATCCGCGCGCGGGAGGCATCGAAACTTTCCCCTTGCAGGTCAGCCATATAAGCTCGCTCCGCCTCGGTCAGCGGGCGGCCGCAGGCCGCAAGGCCGAGGCACAGGGCCAGGATGAGGGCAAGCAGGCGCATGCCCCGACGATAGGCGCGCCCCCGCCACGGGCGCAACGGGTTTGACACCGATCAAGGCGCGCGCGCGCGCCCCGGCGCAGGCTGCGCATCGGGGGACAATCCGAGAGGAGGCTTCGGACATGCGCGCGCTGATCCCATTCGTCACACTGGCCCTCACGGCCCTGCCCGCCGCGGCGCAGGACGCCGAGGCAGGCCGGCAGCTCTACATCGATTTCTGCGCCGTCTGCCACGGCGAGGCGGGGCGCGGCGACGGCGTCATGGCTGAGGTGCTGACGATCACACCCACAGATCTCACGGCGCTCTCGGCCGGCGGCGACTTCCCCACGCTGCGCGTCGCCGAACAGATCGACGGCCGTCGCCCGATGCTGGCCCATGGCGGTGACATGCCGCTCTTTGGTCAATGGTTTCAGGGGGATGGCGCCGATGTGGCCCTGCCCGGCCCCGGCGGCCAGCCGATCCTGATGAGCCGACCCATCGCCGATCTCGTCACCTACCTGCAGGAGATCCAGCCGTGATCCGCCCCCTTCTCGCGCTGGCGTTGCTCGCCACGCCCGCTGCCGCGCAAGACATCGACCGCGGCGCACGGCTCTTCGTCGAAACATGCGCCGTCTGCCACGGTGCGGGCCTGCAGGGCGACGGCCCGATGGCCGAGTTGCTCGTCACGGCGCCCCCCGATCTCACCCGCATCGCCGAGCGCTACGACGGCACCTTCCCCCGCGCGGGCATCGCGTGGAAGATCGACGGCCGCGACCCGATCGTCAGCCACGGCGGCGACATGCCGCTTTTCGGCTTCGTCTTCTCCGAGATGTCCGAGATCTTGCGCAGCCCCGGCGGCCAGACCGTCCTGACCTCGCCCGAGGTGATCGACCTGGTGGCCTATCTCGAATCCGTTCAGAATTAGGGGGTTACGCCGCGCCTTCGGATTTCTCCTCGAGCGTCAGCCATTCCTCTTCGGCGGCCTCCAGCCGCGCCTGCCGCTCGGCCAGCGCGTCGCTCGCCTTGGCGAATTTCGCAGGCTCCCGCGTGAAAAGTTCGCCATCCGACAGAAGATCGGCAAGCTTCGCGATCTCCCCCTCCAGCCGCGCGATCACGCCGGGCAGTTCCTTCAGCCGATGCGCCTCGGTGAAGCTGAGCCCGGACTTGGCCTCCGCCGCCTTCGGCTTGGCCTCGGCCGCCGGTTTCGCCTTCTTCGGGGGCCCGGCCTCGGTCGCGGCGCGCGGCCCGCGCTGCGCCTGCATGTCCGACCAGCCACCGGCATAGGCCACGGCCCGCCCGCCCGGCTCCAGCGCGACGGTCACGCTGGCCACCCGGTCGATGAAGTCCCGATCGTGGCTCACCAGGAGAACCGTTCCCGCATACTCCCCCAGCAAATCTTGTAGAAGATCCAGCGTCTCGATATCGAGGTCATTGGTCGGCTCGTCCAGCACCAGCAGGTTCGACTGCCGCGCCATGATCCGCGCGAGCAGCAGCCGCGCCTTCTCGCCCCCCGACAGCGAACGCACCGGCGCCCGCGCCTGCCGCTCGTCGAAAAGGAACTCCTTGAGGTAGCCCACCACGTGCCGCGGCTGGCCCCGCACCAACACCTGGTCCGACCGGCCCGAGACGCGCGCCGCCGGATCCTCGGTCAGGCTCTCCCAGAGCGTCGCCTCGGGGTCGAGCTGCGCGCGCGCCTGGTCGAAGACGGCCATTTCGATGCCGGTGCCCAGCGTGACGCTCCCCTCCTCGGGGGCCAACTGCCCGGTCAGGATGTTGAGAAGCGTGGTCTTTCCCGCCCCGTTGGGCCCGACGAAGGCCACCCGGTCGCCGCGCAGCACGCGCAGGTCGAAAGGCTGCAGGATCACCCGGTCGCCGAAGCGCTTGGCGATCCCGCGCGCCTCGATCACCCGCTTGCCCGATTGCTGGCCCGCCTCCAGCGCCATCTCGGCCGCGCCCTGCCGCCGGATCATCGAGGACCGCTCCTCGCGCAACGCCTGCAGCGCGCGCACCCGGCCCTGGTTGCGCTTGCGCCGCGCGCTGATGCCCTCGACGGCCCAACGGGCCTCGGCCTTGATCTTGCGGTCGAGCTTGTGGCGCGCCTGGTCTTCCTCCTCCCAGGTCTTGTCGCGCCAGGCCTCGAAAGCGTCGAAGCCGCGATCCTGCCGCCGTACCACGCCCCGGTCCAGCCAGAGCGTCCCGCGCGCCAGGGCACTGAGAAAGGCGCGGTCGTGGCTGATCAGGATGAACCCCGCCTTCGTCGCCGACAATTCCCGCTCGAGCCAGCCGATCGCCTCGATGTCGAGATGGTTGGTCGGCTCGTCCAGCAGCATCAACTCCGGCGCCTCCGCCAACAGCCGCGCCAGCGCCGCGCGCCGCCGTTCCCCGCCCGAGGCGCGGGCCGGATCGGCGGCAAGGTCGAGCTTCAGCCCCTCGGCCGCCGCCTCCACCCGCCACCCCTCGGCCGCCCCCAGCCGCGCCACCGCGAAATCGCCCAGCGTCGCGTAGCCGGTGAAATCCGGGTCCTGCTCCATGTAGCCCACGCGCACGCCCTCGGGCGTCACCACGGCGCCCATGTCCGGCGTGACCAACCCCGCCATCACCTTCATCAGCGTCGACTTGCCCGAGCCGTTGCGCCCCACCAGCGCCAGCCGGTCCCCCTCCTGCACCACCAGCGAGAGGTCGGAAAACACGGGCTCGCCCCCGAAGGTCAGCGAGATATCGGTCAGTTGGAGAAGGGGTGCGCGCGCCATGCCCGCCAGCTAGACGCGCCCGCGTGGGCCGTCAAGCACCTGCCCCCTGCCTTCATCTTTCCTCAAGTATGCAAATCCTACGCCAGCCCATGGCACGGCCCGCAGGGACAGGCGCACAACCTCTGTCACCGGGCCCCGCGCCGCGCCAGCGGCGCGCCCCCCTTCGCCGGATTTCTCCGGAAATCCGGGCCCGGGGCGCGCCGGGCCCCACGGGGCCCCCGCCGGTCAGTTCTTCGCGGCCGCTTCGGCACAAAGCGCCGTGTCCTCGTCCCCGTCGCAGGACATCGACACCGTCCCGGCCCCGGGCGTACC
>CBFIFZ010000207.1:0-4793 GCA_965661995.1 Roseicyclus sp. | reverse complement strand
GGTCGGTGTTCTCCAAGCCGCCGAAATGGCTCTCGCGCTTCCCGATCCTGACGGGGGGCATCTCGAGCTTCCTCACGATGTTCTTCGGGGCGACGGGCCTCTTCGTGGCGGGCTATACCAAGGCGCAGAACCTTGCGCGGCACGGCCATGTCGCCACCCATGCCGCGCTGATGACGGTGCAGCACAGCCTGAAGGTGGTGGTCTTCGGCATCCTTGGCTTCGCCTTCGGGCAATGGCTGTGGGTGGTGGTGGCCCTGAGCCTTGCGGGGCTGGCGGGGACATTCAGCGGGCGGCTGGTGCTGGGGCGGATGAGCGACGCAGGATTCAAGCGGGCGCTCGACATCCTGCTGGTGCTGATCGCGCTTCGGCTGATCTGGTCCGCGCTGACCGGCTAGGCCGCCCGAAGGCCGAGGATCTCGCGCGCCTGCGCGGGCGTCGCCACGGGCCGCTCGAAGCGGTCGCAAAGCTCGACCGTGCGCGCGACGAGCGCGGCGTTCGACGGTGCGAGGTGGTCGCGGTCGAGGCGGATGTTGTCCTCCAGCCCCGTGCGGCAATGCCCGCCCGCGGCGACGCACCATTCGTTCACCTCGAGCTGGTGGCGCCCGATACCCGCGGCGCACCAGTGCGCATCGGGGACCAGCCGCTTCAGCGTCTCGCGGAAGAAATCGAAGCTGGGGCGGTCCACCGGCATGGCATTCTTCACGCCCATGACGAACTGCACGTAGAGCGGCCCTTTGAGCCGCCCGTCGCCGGCAATTCTCGCGGCCTGGAAGATATGGCTGAGGTCGAAGGCCTCGATCTCGGGCTTCACGTCATGGGTCAGCATCTCGGACGCCAGCCAGTCCACCAGCGCGGGCGGGTTGTCGTAGACGCGGGTGGGGAAGTTGTTGGAGCCCACCGTGAGCGAGGCCATGTCGGGTTTCAGCGACAGCATGCCGCCGCGTTCCTGCCCTGCGCCGGAGCGGCCGCCGGTCGAGAACTGGATGATCATGCCGGGGCAGTGTTTCTCGAGCCCCTCCTTGAGCCGCGCGAAGCGCTCGGGGTCGGAGGTCGGCGTCTGGTCCTCCATCCGCACATGGGCGTGGACGATGCTTGCGCCTGCCTCGAAGGCCGCATGGGTGCTTTCGACCTGCTCGGCGATGGTGATCGGCACGGCGGGGTTGTCCTCCTTGCGGGGGACGGAACCGGTGATGGCAACGCAGATGATGCAGGGGTCGGACATGGGTCTTGCCTTCAGGTCTGGGCAGTGGGGGCGGGTGTGCCGCGGGCACCCCACCAGTTGAGCGTGAGGATGGCGAGGATCAGGGCGACGCCCGCGACCTCGACCATCAGGTCGGGCCAGAAACAGGCGATGACGCCGGGCACGATCAGCGCGCGCTGCCACAGCGCCATGGGGCGGAACAGGAACCCCTCGAGCGCGGCGGCGAAGGCGGCGAGCGCCACGATGGCGATGAAGCCGCTCCAGAGGACCAGGGGCAGCGGGCCGCCGAGGATGATCTCCTCGTTGAAGATCATGAACAGCGGGATGAGGTAGAGGCCCTTGGCGTATTTCCACGCCTGAACGCTGGTCTCCATCGGTTTCGATCCCGCGATGGCCGCGCCCGCGAAGCCCGCCAGTGCGACGGGTGGCGTGACGTTGCTGTCCTGCGAATACCAGAAGACCAGCAGGTGCGCGATCAGGATCGGGATGCCGAATTCCTGCGTGAGCGCGGGGCCGACGAGGATGATGAGGACGATATAGGCCGCCGTCACCGGCAGGCCCATGCCGAGGATCAGGCTGGCGATGGCCACCAGCAGGATGGCGAGGATCAGGTTGCCGCCGGAGAAGGCGATCATCATGGCCGAGAACTTGAGGCCCAGCCCGGTGAGGCCCACGACGCCCACGATGATCCCCGCGACCGCGCAGGCCATGGAGACGGCCACCGCGTTGCGTGCGCCCAGTTCGAGGGCTTGCAGCGTCAGCTCGATCCCGCGGCGGCAGAGGCCTGCGAATTTCGCAGCGGTCGGGCCGTCCTGGAAGAAGTGCCAGAGCGCCCGGGCCGAGGCCGCGGCGACGATTGAGACGATGGCGTAGAAGCCCACGCGCATGGGCGAGTAGCCCGCCACGAGCAGCGCGATGAGGGCGAGAAGCGGCAGCAGGAAATGCCACCCCTCGGCCAGCACGCTGCGCACGCTGGGAAGCTCTTCGCTGGTCATGCCGGTCATGCCCTGTTTCACGGCGGCGATGTGGACCAGCAGGTAGACCGCGCCGAAGTAGAGGACGGCGGGGAAGATCGAGACGAGCACGATGTCGACGTAAGGAACCCGCGTGAATTCGCTCATCAGGAAGGCGCCCGCGCCCATGAGGGGCGGCATGATCTGCCCGCCGGTCGAGGCCGCGGCCTCGATCCCGCCCGCCTGCGCAGGGCGGTAGCCGAGTTTCTTCATCAAGGGGATGGTGAAGGCGCCGGTCGTGACCACGTTGGCGATAGCGCTGCCGCTGATGGAACCCATGCCGGCGCTGGCGATGACCGCGGCCTTGGCCGGGCCGCCGCGCTGGCGGCCGGTGGCGGCATAGGCCAGGTCGATGAAGAACTTGCCCGCGCCGGTCACCTCGAGGAAGGCGCCGAAAAGGACGAAGATGAAGACGAAGGTGGCCGCGACGCCCAGCGGTATGCCGAAGATGCCCTCGGCCCCCAGCGTCATCTGGCTCGCCAGACGGTCCAGAGAATAGCCGCGGTGGTTGAGAATGCCGGGCATCCAGTCGGCGAGGAAGGGCAACTCGCCCCGGCTGCCCGCGAAGGCATAGGCGATGAAGACCGCGCCGATGATCGTCATGCCCAGCCCCACGGCGCGGCGCGCGCCCTCGAGCACCACGATCGTGGTCAGCACGCCGATCCAGACGTCGATGTCGCGGGGGAAGATCTGGTTGGCGATGATGTCGATGTTCACAGGCAGCCAGGCGCCCACCACGATCGAGGCCACGATCAGTGGCCCGTCGATGGCCCAGCCCAGCGCGCCCCGTGGGCGGTGGCGGCCGAAGGCGGGGTAGATGAGGAAACAGAGGACGAGGATGAAGCCGAGATGGATGGGCCGCTGGTAGAACAGGCCCAAGGGCTGCACCCCCGCCGCCCAGAGCTGGAAGAGCGACAGGGCGATGCCCACGACCGCGATCACGCGCAGCATGAGCATGGGTTGCGGGTGCTCGGCCCGCGGCACCTCGGTGTCCATCACCATGACATTACTCTCCCGTCAGTTCGATGCGCACCCTCTGGCGCGCGGCGGCGGCCGACAGGGACACAACCGTGTCGCCCACCTGCAGCCGATGATCGACCGGCCCGGCCCCGGGGCGCAACACGTAAGCGTCGCCCGGCACGGGTTCGTCGATGTCCAGAATCCAGTAGCCGCCTTCCCCGTCCGAGACCTGCCGCCCGCGGCCCGGGATATGCCCCAGACCGGCGGCGAAATCGGGCTGGCGCGAACGCACCAGCACCATGTGGCCCGCGCGGTTCTCGTAGCAATCCGTCACCGGGAAGCCCTGCACCGAATGGTTCCACAAGACGCACCAGCCCGCCCCCTCGGGGACGGGCAGACGCGCGATCTCGGTGCCGTCATCGGTCGTGGCGACAAGCTCGCCCGCCGTGGCGGCGCTGAAGGCGGAAAGAAGGAGGAGGGCGCAAAGCCCCCCTCCGAAACGCGACAGGATCACTCGCGCAGGCGGTCCGGCACTTCGGCGCCGATTTCCTCGTAGTAACGGATGGCGCCGGGGTGCAGCGGAACCGGGGTCGCGGCCAGCGTGAACTCGACCGTGGTCTGGTTCGCCGCCGGGTGCACGGCGCGCAGGTCGGCGATGTTCTCGAACATGGCCTGCGTGATCGCATAGGCCACGTCATCGGACATCTCGGACGAGACGGCGAGCACGTTCGGCACACCGAGGACCGGCGTGTCGCCCACGCCCTCGTAGGTGCCGGCTGCCAGCGTGGTGCGGGCGAAGAGCGGCTCGGCCGTCTGGGCCGCGGTCATCTCGGCGTCGCTGAGCTCGATCATCACGATGGACTGCGTGGTGGCGAGGTTCAGGATCGACGAGGTGGGCGCACCCACCGACCAGAAGCCCGCGTCGATGTCGCCGTTGGCCAGCGCGTCGGCGGTCTCGTTGAAGTTCAGGCGCTGTTCCTCGATGTCGTCATAGGTGATGCCGTTGGCGGCAAGAATCGCCTCGGCGTTCACCTCGGTGCCCGAACCGGGTGCCCCAACCGAGACGCGCATGCCGCGCAGATCCTCGAGCGAGGTGATGCCCGAGCCTTCCAGCGTCACGATCTGGATCATGTTGGCGTACATGGAGGCGAGGCCGCGGATCATCGGAAGCTGCTGACCCTCGAACCGGCCGGTGCCGGAATAGGCCTGCGCCACGGTGTCGGCGAGTGCGAGGGCAAGGTCCGCGTCGCCGGTGGCGACAAGGCCCATGTTCTCGACCGACGCGCCGGTGACTTCGGCGGTGGCGGCGTAGCCGTCGACGTGGTTGTTGATGACTTCGGCGAGGCCGCCGCCCATCGGGTAGTAGACGCCGCCGGTGCCGCCGGTGGCGATGGAGAGCTGCTCCTGCGCGACGGCGGGCGCCGCGAGTGCAATGAGGGTGCCGGCCGCAAGGGCCTTGAACATGGTCATGGTGATCCTCCCTGATCAATTTGTTGTGCGGTTCGATTTAAGGGGTCCGGCAAGTGCCGCCAACCCCATCCGCGTCAGATACACGGCAGGGTTGAGTGACACCCCGGCACGCTGCCCAGTCAGGCGGCACGAAGCGACGCGTCAGCCCC
>CBFIFZ010000206.1:0-4800 GCA_965661995.1 Roseicyclus sp. | reverse complement strand
CATCGGCATTGCCCGCGCGCTCGCGGCGCAGGCGCGCATCCTGATCCTCGACGAGCCCGTCTCGGCGCTCGACGTGTCGGTGCAGGCGCAGGTGCTGAACCTTCTGGCCGATCTCAAGGCGCGGCTCGGCCTCACCTATCTCTTCATCTCGCACGATCTGGCGGTGGTCGAGGCCGTGTCGGACCGCATCGCGGTGCTGTATTTCGGCTCCGTGGTCGAACTGGGCCGGGCCGAGGATATCTTCCGCGCGCCCAGCCATCCCTACACGAAGCTGCTGGCCGACAGCGCCCCGGTGGTGGGCCGCCCGCTGGCCGCGCCCGAGGCGCGCGAGACGGAACTGCCCGACCCGCTGAACCCGCCCAGCGGCTGCGCCTTTCGCGCGCGCTGCCCGCGGGCGAGCGACCGTTGCGCCGTCGAGGTGCCCGTGCTGACGGAGGATGCCAAAGGGCAGGCCGCCGCCTGTTTCCATCCGCTCGGCGGGTGACGCGCCCTCTGGTCATGGCGCGCGACCGGGCCTAGTGTCCCGGCGGCGTAGCAAGGGAGGGGTCGTCGTGAAAACGGATGTCGTCATCATCGGGGGCGGGCCGTCCGGCCTTCTGTTGTCGCAGTTGCTGAATCGCGCGGGCGTGGAAACCGTCGTGCTGGAACGCAGCCCGCGTGAGCGCGTGCTGGGCCGTATCCGCGCGGGCGTGCTCGAGGCGGGCACCGTCGAGATGCTGCAAAAGGCCGGCGCGGGCGACCGGATGCTGCGCGAGGGGCACCCCCACGAGGGCTGCATCTTCAGCGACGGCGACCTGATGGTGCGCATCGACTTCGGCGCGCTGACCGGCAAGACGGTCATGGTCTATGGCCAGACCGAGGTAACGGCCGACCTCTACGCCGCGCAGGACACGATGGGGGCGACGATCCTGCACGAGGTCTCGGAGGTGGCGATCCGCGACGCCGACAGCGATGCGCCCTATGTCGAGTTCACCCACGCGGGCGCGCGGCAGCGCATCGACTGCGCCTATGTGGCGGGCTGCGACGGGTTTCACGGGGTCAGCCGCAAGACCATCCCCGAAAGCGTCCGGCGCGAATACGAGCGGGTCTATCCCTTCGGCTGGCTGGGGCTTCTGTCGCGCACGCCGCCCGCGCATGAGGAACTGATCTACGCCAATTCGGCCAATGGCTTTGCGCTTGCGTCCATGCGCAACCCGATGCTCAGCCGCTACTACGTGCAGGTGCCCTTGTCGGACCGGGTCGAGGATTGGTCGGATGACCGGTTCTGGGAGCGGCTGAAATCCTGCCTGCCGGGCGAGGTCGCCGAGACACTGGTCACGGGTCCCTCGATCGAGAAATCCATCGCGCCGCTCAGGTCCTTCGTGAGCGAGCCCTTGCGCTGGGGCCGGCTGTTCCTTGTGGGCGACGCCGCGCATATCGTGCCGCCCACCGGGGCGAAGGGCCTGAACCTGGCCGTGTCGGACGTGTTCTACCTGCACCAGGCGCTGATCGACGCGGTGAAGCACGGTGAAACCGCCGGCATCGACGCCTATTCCGAGCGTGCGCTGGCGCGGATCTGGAAGGCGATGCGCTTTTCATGGTCCATGACGATGATGGTGCATCGGTTCGACGGCGAGGACAGTTTCGCCGCCGAGATGCGGCGCGCTACGCTGTTGCACCTGTCGCAGTCGGAAACCGCGCGACGCGACCTGGCCGAGAACTACATCGGTCTGCCGTTCTGAGCGTTCCATCGCGGGCTTTGGCGTGGCAGAAGAGGGCAGGGGAGACGACAGGATGACAGACCGACATGCCAAGGGCACCGAGGTGCGCCGCGCCGTTCTGGGCGATGCCCATGTCGACCGGGCCGAGGCCGCGGCAAGCCCGCTCGACGCGCCGTTCCAGCAACTCATCACCGAAGCGGCCTGGGGCACGGTCTGGGCCTCGGAGGCGCTGACGCGGCGGGAACGCTCGATGATCACGCTGGCGCTGCTGGCGGGGCTGGGCAATCACGAGGAGCTGGAGCTGCACCTGCGCGCGACGGCGCGGACCGGGGCCAGCGCCGAGGACGTGATGGAGGTCTTTCAGCATGTCGCGATCTACGCGGGCGTGCCGCGGGCGAATTCTGCTATAAGAATGGCCAAGCGCATTTTCGCGGAAATGGAGGGCACAGCATGACCGAGGGCCGACTGATCCCGCGCCGGCGCGACCTGCACCCCGTGCCGCGGGATGCGGATTACAAGACATCCGTCACCCGCTCGCCGTCCCTGCCGCTTCTGTCGCTCGAGTCCACGCCCTCCGAGGAAACCGGCCCCCGGTTCGGCCATGACCTGATTGGCCCGCTCGACAACGACCTCATTCGCAACTTCAGCCGGGGCGAGGGGCTGGCCATCGGTGAGCGCATCCGTGTCCATGGCCGGGTGCTGGACGAAAACGCGCGGCCGGTGCCGCATACCCTCGTCGAGATCTGGCAGGCCAACGCCGGCGGACGCTACCGGCATGTGAAGGACGGGTATTTCGCCCCGCTCGACCCGAATTTCGGCGGCTGTGGGCGGACGCTGACGGACGAGAACGGCGTCTACGAGTTCATGACCGTGCGCCCCGGCGCATACCCCTGGCCCAACCGGGGCAATGACTGGCGGCCGATGCATATTCATTTTTCGGTCTTCGGTCATGCCTTCGGCCAGCGGCTGATCACCCAGATGTATTTCGAGGGCGACCCGCTGATCGCGCGCTGCCCCATCGCCGCGACCGTGCGCGACCGAGCGCAGCTCGACCGGCTGGTCGCGCCGCTCGACATCGGCGCGAGCCGTCCGATGGATTACCTTGCCTACCGCTTCGACATCGTGCTGCGTGGCCACCGCCAGACGATGTTCGAGAACCGCCCCGAGGGGATGTGAGCCATGGTGCAACCGCTAGACACCCTGACGGAAACCGCCAGCCAGACGGCCGGGCCCTACGTCCATATCGGATGCATCCCCAGCTTTGCCGGGCTGCCGGACGTCTACCCCGAGGATCTCGGCCTCTCGCCCTTTTCCCAAGGGGCCGCGGGCGAGGTCGTGACCATCACCGGCGCGGTCCTCGACGGCACGGGCACGCCCCTGCGCGACGCCATGCTGGAAAGCTGGCAGGCCGATGCCGCGGGCCGCTACCCCGGCACGCCGGGGGCGGACCCGCATGTCAGCGGCTTCTGCCGCTTCGCCGCCGACAAGGACACGGGCGAGTTCACGCTGCGCACCATCCGCCCCGGCGCGGTCACGGGCCATGACGGGCGCGCGATGGCGCCGCACATCTCGCTCTGGATCGTGGCGCGGGGGATCAACATCGGGCTCAACACGCGGCTCTATTTCGAGGATGCCAACAATTCCTCCGATCCGCTGATTGCCCGCATCGACCCGCCCGCCCGCGCGCAGACGCTGATCGCCAAGCGCACGGCCCCCGGTGCCTACCGGTTCGACATCCGCCTGCAGGGCGAGGGTGAAACCGTTTTCCTGGATATTTGACACATGACCGACCCTGTTCTCATCGCCGGCGGCGGCATCGGGGGCTTGAGCCTTGCGCTGACCTTGCACCAGATCGGCGTCGAGGCCCGCGTGATCGAAGCCGCGCGCGAGATGAAGCCGCTGGGCGTGGGCATCAACCTGCAACCCAACGCCGTGCGCGAGCTCTACGACATGGGGCTGGGCGCGGAGGTGCTGGGCGCGGTCGGCCTTCCGGCGCGGGAATGGGCGCTGGTGGGGCTGAACGGGCGCGAGGTCTATGCCGAGCCGCGCGGCACGCTGGCGGGCTACCGCTGGCCGCAATACGCGGTCCATCGCGGCGCGTTCCACATGGCGCTTTACGACGCCGTGCGTGACCGGCTGGGCGCGGATGCGATCACGCTGGGCGCGCGGGTGACCGGCTACGCGCAGGATGCCGAGGGTGTCACCGCCGAGGTCACCCATGCCGATGGCACCCGGTCCGAGATGCGCGGCGCGCTTCTGATTGCGGCGGATGGCATCCATTCGGGGGTCCGCGCGCAGATGGTCCCCGGTGATCCGGGCGTGCAATGGGGCGGCGCGATCATGTGGCGCGGCACGGTGCGCGCGAAACCGCTGCGCACCGGCGCGTCTTTCGTGGGGCTGGGCACGCATCGGCACCGGATGGTGATCTACCCGATCTCCGAGCCCGATGCCGAGGGACTGGCGCTGATCAACTGGATCGCCGAGGTGACCGTCGACCCCTCCCACGGCTGGCAGCAGGACGGCTGGTTCCGCCCGGTCGAGATCGCCGAGTTCGCGCATCATTTCGAGGCGTTCCGCTACGACTGGCTGGACGTGCCCGAGATGCTGGCGCAGGCCGATTGCGCCTACGAGAACCCGATGATCGACCGCGAACCGCTGCCGAGCTGGGTCGAGGGGCGCGTCGCGCTGATTGGGGATGCGGCGCATGCGATGTACCCGACAGGGTCGAACGGGGCGAGCCAGGCCATCGTCGATGCGCGGACCATCGGGGCGATGATGCTGGCCCATGGCGTCACGCCCGAGGCGCTGGCGGCCTATGACGCGAAGCTCTGCGCGCCGGTCTCGGAGCTGCAGACGCGCAACCGGGGCGCGGGGCCCTTCGGGCTCCTGAACCTGCTCGACGAGCGCTGCGGAGGCGTGTTCGACGATATCGATACGGTGATCCCGCCCGAGGAACGGGCCGCCTTCATGGCGGGCTACAAGGCCGCCGCGGGGTTCGCGATGGAGGCGCTGAACGCGGCGCCGCCGACCATTCCGCCGGGTGCGCGGGTGACGTAGCGCGGGGACGCGGGGTGCACACCCCGGGCGGGCGCCGGGGGGA